>NZ_JBGQOG010000016.1:0-116964 GCF_052113705.1 Phaeovulum sp. W22_SRMD_FR3
CATCGAGCGCTTCTACAACCCTCGGCGCAGGCATTCAAAACTGGGCTACCTCAGCCCGATGGAGTTCGAGGCCCGCGATATGCTAGCTTAACCTGCTGTCCACGAAACCGGCAGCAGCTCAGCTCACGCTGCCAGACTGGCGGTCGGCCTGGCGAGCACAATTTACGCCTTGTCGAGCGCTCCGACTTCCTTCTTCCCGTCATCATCAACACCTCCGAGATCAGGGTGTTGCGACGACCGGTTGAATCCGCCTTGGCTGCCCTGATCCGAATGATGCAGCAGTTCTTTGGGTCGCCCTCTGCGCCAGACGGCCATCATGAGAGCGTCAGTCACCATCTGAGCCGTCATGGCATCTTTCATCGACCAACCAACGACACGCCGTGAGAACAAATCAATGACCACAGCCACATAAAGCCAACCTTCCGCAGTCCAGATGTAAGTGAAGTCAGCAACCCATTTTTGGTTTGGGCCGTCAGCTTCAAATTCACGCTCAAGCACACTTGGCGCAATAACAGATCGCTCGCCCCTATCTTTTGGGAGCTGACGGCGGCGCGGGCGCGCTCTGAGAGCATTCATTTGCATCAACCGTTCAATGCCGTGCAGACCACATTCAAAGCCCTCAGCAAGGACGTCATGCCAAACGCGGCGCGCGCCATAGGTCCGATCAGCTCGTGCAAAGCTCGCCCTGACAGCGGCACCGAGCAGTTCGTCCCGAGTCGAACGGGCGCTGCGTGGTCGTGTCAGCCACGCATGGAACCCGCTTCGTGACACACCGAGCGCGTCACACATCCAGCTGACCGGCCAAACCCCTCGGTGCTTCGCGACAAACCCAAACATCACAGATGTTCCCTGGCGAAGCAGGCTGCGGCTCTTTTTAGTATGTCGCGCTCCGCTTTCAGCTTTGCAACCTCACGTCTTAGGCTGCGAAGCTCTTCGTCATCTGGTTTCAGCTGACCTTCGCCTGGGAACGCATGCCGAACAGAACCTTCATCGTCAGGCATGTTTGGATGGCGGTATCGCTGTAGGTCTGCTGCCGACCACGTTTGCCGGTCGGCGCGGCCTCCCAGCTCATCTCGGGATCGAACCAGATCGTCAGCGAGCCCCGGCGCTTGAGCGCTTCTTTGTATGCTGGCCAGTTCCTGGTCTTGTAAGTCGGGGATATGTGTCTGCTCATGCATCTCAGCTATCACGCTGGATTCACGAGATAAACTCCTCACAGGCTTGGTGCAACAGAGCCCCCGACGGCGCCAGCGCGTCTCGCCTCCTCGGCGTGAGGCAAGGTCCGTCGCCCCGTCCGGACAAGGCGACACAGAGGCTCTTCCAACCCATCGGCCAATGAGCATGGAGATCATCAAGGACGCTGTCGCAGTCATGCGGCAGAAGCTGGCGGTTGAAAGAGGCTTCCGGGATTGAGAAGGTATGGTCGGTCCCCGCGATGGTCGGGACCGGCTCGGCCATCCGGGCGATCAGCCAGTCCGCCAGCCCGCGCCGCGTCCAGTAGCGTTTCGGACCTGGCGGCGGCGCAACCTTCACCGTAGGGCCGCCCGCCTCGGCCCTATAGACGCGCAGTCCCTTCAGGCTGGAGTCTACTGTCTCCGCGCTAGAGTAATTGATGCCGGTGGTGCGCTGAAACTGCAGGGCTCCGTCAAAAGCAAATACTGCCCGAAGGCGGCCTCATCAAATCAACGGCTTGCAAAACCTTTGCCCTGAACGGGAAGACCTCTGCCCCAGTCGGCAGCAACGGTGCCCCGCCCCACACTCCACCGATATCCGCCACAACAGCAGCGGTTTGGTCAGCCGGCAGTTCATCCCATTAGCCCAGGTTGCCCGCGCGCATAACCAACAAACCCGCCCGCTGGTGAAACCGATGCTTCCACCATTGAAGCAGAACGCCCTCTGTGGTGAAAACTATGCTTCCCTTTACAATCCACCCTCCGCAAAGGGCTCAGCTTTCGAGTTCGCTGCCCCAGTAGAGGTAATCCATCCAGGTCTGGTGCAGCTGGTCCTCGGCCCGGGCGAGGCTGCGGGCCAGCCCGTCCAGCTCATAGGGGGAGGGTTCAAACGGCGGCCGGATCAGCTTCATCCCCGCCTCGCGCGGCGTGTGGTTGGCCTTGCGCAGATTGTCATACTGGCAACTGGCCACAATGTTCGTCCAGCTCGCGGTCCCCCCGCGCGAGCGCGGAATGACATGATCAAAGGTGAGATCCTTGGAACAGAACCGCTCGCCGCAATACTGGCAGGTGAACTGATCGCGCACGAAAAGGTTGTAGCGGGTGAAGGCCACCCTTTTACGCTTGCGGTAGCGTTTCAGCGCCACGACCGAGGGCACCTCATAAGTCTCATTCACCGAATGAACGAGGATATCCTCATAGGTCTTGATCTGCAGCACCCGGTCCTGATGCACGGCGACAAAGGCATCTTTCCAGTTCCAGACCGAGAGCGGCGCCCAGCTGAGCGGCTGCATATCGGCATTCAACACCAGGGTGCGCAGGTTGCCCACATTCATCGTCATGCGGCACCCCCGATCCGGCGCGCCGCGGAGGCGGGACGCCGGGCATAAAAAAAGCGCGTGAAGCACACGCGCGGACAAGACAGGTCAGACAGGATCGGCAGGCGGGTCCCCAGGCTCGGCAGAAGCGCAAGGATCTGCGGACTGCGGGCCTGCGGCCGCCTCATGCGAGGACTGCTCGCATGGTCATTGGGCGCGGGCTGGCGGCGCCAGCTCTGCCCGGTCTGCGGCCTCTGTCGGCCCGCAAACGCCCTCGGCGCCGCCTGTTCGGCGGTCCGGTCGCGCTGCATTGGGTATCGGTCATTCGGCATGGGTCACTCCGTCTTCACCCCGCCTGTGCAAGGGTCGCGCAGAGCGGGGATCCCGCCCCAGCTTCCCTTAACTATATATGGCGGATCGTCTCTGACAAGCCCCGCAATCTGCGATGCTGCCCTGTGTTTAGCGCAGGGCGATGACAAACGGGTGACGATGGCGCGCGCCGCCTGTTCTGGCAGCATCCGGCCTATCCCGCGCCGCTTCTGCGCCCCCCCGCGCGCGGGACCGCGTCGCCCGACGCGCGGCGGGCCCGCGCCGCTTCAGCCGTAGAGCCGTTCGCGCAGGAAAGTGAGCGCGACGGTGAGGCCATCGGGCGCGATCCCATGTCCGGTGCCCTTCATCACATGGCCATACACCTCAAATCCGGCGGTCACCAGCGCATCACCGGCCTTGCCCATATCCTCGAACGGCACCACCGGATCGGCATCGCCATGGATCAGCAGGACCGGCGGTTTGCTTTTCACCTCGCCAAGCGCCTCGGGGCGTAAAAGACGGCCCGAGAAGGCCACGACCCCCGCCAAAGCTGCGGCCCGGCGCGGGGCCACCTCCAACGCCATCATCGTGCCCTGCGAAAAGCCGATGATCGCGATGCGGTCGGCGCTCAGCCCGGTTTCGACCATCAGCGCATCCAAGAAGGCGTTCAGATCCGCCGCCGCCCGTGCCAGCCCCTCGGCCGCCTGCGCCTCGGAGGAGCCATCAAGCCAGGGGATCGGGAACCACTGCCGCCCGAAGGGATTGCCTTGGCACCGCTCGGGCGCATCGGGGGCCAGAAACAGCGTGTCTTTAAGATGCCCGCCAAGCGGATCGGCCAGCCCCAGCAGATCGGCGCCATCGGCACCATAGCCATGCAGGAAAACCACCGCCGAGCGGGTCTTGCCCGAAAGCGGTTCTTTGCGGGCGGTGTTCAGCGTGCGGGTCATAGGGTTCCTTCGCGTCCTTTGGCGACATGATAATAGGCCCAGAGGATCTGGGCGGCGACCGAGCGCCAGGGCGACCAGGCCTCGGCCATGGCGGCAAAGGCCTTGGGGCGCGGCCGGTCGGGCAGGTCAAACAACACCCGCGCGGATTCGGCCAGTGCCAGATCGTCAGGGGCGAACACATCCGCCCGCCCCAGCGCAAACATCAGATACATCTCGCAGGTCCAGCGCCCGATCCCCGGCAAGGGGATCAGCGTCGCGATCACCGCCTCATTCGGCAGCTCGCGCAGGGCATCGAAATCAATCCCCGCCTGCGCAAGGGCGGTGACATAACGGATCTTTTGCCGCGAGAGGCCGCAGGCGCGCAGAGCCTCGTCCCCCGCAGCCGCCACGCTGTCGCAACAGACAAAGCCCGCCTCCTCCAGCCGCCCCCGGATCGCGCGCGCCGAGGCGACCGAGACCTGCTGGCCGATGATCGCATCGCGCAGCGCGGCAAAGCCATCCGGGCGCCGGCGCAACGGCAAAGGGCCCGCAGCCGCGCGGGCCAGCCCGAAACGCGGCTCCAGCGCGGCCAGCGCCGCCGCCCCCGCCTCCAGATCATCCGTTGTGGTCAATATTTTCCCGATCATCCGCGCAGTCTGCCGCATCCCCGCGCGGCCCGCCAGCCCCCTCGGAGCGCCCCGCCCCGGCGTCATGCCGCCCCCCGGCCCGAACTCGCCCCGCACCCGCCCCGCACCCGTCCCGCCCGCGCGCATCAGCCGCCACCGGCCCGGAAAAACCGCTTTGGCGCCAAAACGCCGCGCAGGAGGCCTCTTCCCAGCTGCGGCGGCGCAGGCTACGGCTTACCGCATGAGCGATACACACCAGACCCCCGACGATTCTGTGCCCGCGCCGCAAAGCGATGCCCGTGCCCGCCGCAATGTTGTGGTGCTGGCGATCGCTCAGGCGGTGCTCGGCGCGCAGATGCCGATGATCTTCACCATCGGGGCCCTGGCCGGACAAAGCCTTGCCTCCAACCCCTGTTTTGCGACGCTGCCGATCTCGATGATCATCCTCGGCTCGGTCCTCGCGGCACAGCCGATGTCGGCGCTGATGCAGCGCTACGGCCGGCGGGCAGGCTTTTTGCTGGCGGTGGCGGCGGGGGCCCTTGGCGCGGCCATTGCGGCGCGCGCGCTCTATCTCGGCTCGTTTCCGCTCTTCCTCTTTGGCTCGTTCTTCACGGGCATCTATATGTCGGCACAGGGTTTTTACCGCTTTGCCGCCGCCGATACCGCCAGCCCCGCCTTTCAGCCCAAAGCCATCTCGATGGTCATGGCCGGGGGCCTCGTCTCGGCGCTGATCGGACCGCAGCTGGTCACGCTGACCGCAACCGCCTTGGTGGTGCCGTTTCTGGGTGCCTATCTGGCGATCATCGCCCTGAATGCGCTGGGCCCGATCCTGTTTGCTTTCCTCGACATTCCGCGCCCGGTGCAGCGGGTCAAAGGCGCTGCGATGGAAGGCCGCAGCCGCCGCGCGCTTCTGCGCGATCCGCGCATCGTGGTGGCGATGATCTGCGGCATGGTCTCCTATGCGCTGATGAATCTGGTGATGACCTCAACGCCGCTGGCGGTGGTGGGCTGCGGCTTTCAGCTGGCAGACGCGACGCATGTGGTGTCCTCGCACGTGCTCGCAATGTACATCCCCAGCTTCTTCACCGGCCATCTGATCGCGCGCTTTGGCACCGAGAAGATCGTGGGGATCGGCCTCGCGATTCTCGCGGCCGCGGGCGCGGTGGCGCTGAGCGGTGTCGATCTCATGCATTTCTATCTGACGCTGGTACTTTTGGGCATTGGCTGGAACTTTGGCTTTATCGGTGCGACCGCGATGCTGGCCCGTGCGCACAGCCCCGCCGAACGCGGCCGCATGCAGGGCCTGAATGATTTCGTGGTCTTCGGCGGCGTCTTTCTGGCCTCGCTCTCGTCGGGCGGGCTGATGAACTGCTCGGGGGGCACCCCGCAGGCGGGCTGGGCCGCCGTCAATATGGCGATGCTGCCCTTCCTTGTGCTGGCGGGCGGCGCGCTGATCTGGCTGGTGATGCGGCCCCGGACGGACAGCGCGGTGTGAAGACGAAAAAGGGGGGCGCTGCCCCCCTGCTTCTGCGAAGCACCCCCCGGGATATTTTCCACGAAGCAAGCTGAAGGTTTTTTGACCCAAACCAGCCGATTGCTTCGTTACAAATATCCCCGCCGGAGGCTTCCGCCCTCTCAGCCGCGCAATGTGCGGATTTTGGCGGCGAGGGACAAGGTGGAGGCATCTTTGCCCAGCCCTTCGGATTTCCCTTCAAGGACGGGTGCCAGCGCCAGCGCCAGCTCCTTGCCCAGCTCAACACCCCATTGGTCAAAGCTGTTGATCCCGAGAATAACCCCCTCCACAAACACCCGTTGTTCATAGAGCGCGATGATCGCGCCAAAGCTGGCCGGGGTGAGTTTCGGATAGAGCAACGTGGTCGAGGGCCGGTTCCCCGGGAAGACGCGGTGGCGCGCTTGCCGGTCGAGATCTGCGCCGGTCAGACCTTTTTTCGTCATGATCTCCGTGGCTTCCGCGAGCGAACGGCCGCGCAGCAGCGCCTCGGACTGCGCGAGGCAATTGGCGGCGAGGAGAAGGTGCTGATGTCCCAGATCCGGCTCATGCCCTTCTGCGGCCAGCAAGAACTCGCACGGAATGACCCGCGTGCCCTGATGGATCAGCTGATAGAAGGCGTGCTGGCCATTGGTGCCGGGCTCGCCCCAGACCACCGGTCCCGAATTATGGGGCAAATCGGCGCCATCCATGCTGACGCGTTTACCGTTGCTCTCCATTTCCAGTTGCTGGAGATAGGCGGGCAGCCGCGAGAGGCGCTGGTCATAGGGCAAAACCGCGCGGGTGGCATAGCCGCAGAACTGGTTGTTCCACAGCCCCACCAGCGCCAGCAGCACCGGCAGGTTCTGCTCGAACGGGGCGGTGCGGAAATGATTGTCCATCGCCAGCGCGCCGCCGAGGAATTCCTCGAACGCCGCATCGCCAATGGCCAGCATCAGCGACAGGCCGATCGGCCCCCACATCGAATAGCGGCCGCCCACCCAATCCTCAAAGCCAAAGACCCGCTCGGGCGCGATGCCGAAGGCGGCGGTGCGCTCGGCCGAGGTGGAGACGGCGGCGAATTGCGCGCCCGGATTCGCGACCTTGGAGGCCATCCAGCGCCGCGCCGTTTCGGCATTGGTCATCGTCTCGATCGTGGTGAAGGTTTTGGAGGCGATGATCACCAGCGTGGTTTCCGGGTTCAGCACCGCCAGCACGTCATGCACATGCGCGCCATCGACGTTGGAGACGAAATGGCAGCGCGGCCCGTCGTGATAGGGTGCCAGCGCGAGGCAGGCCATGGCCGGACCGAGGTCGGAACCGCCGATGCCGATGTTCACCACATCGGTGATCTTGCCGCCCTGCCCCGTGTAGCGCCCGGCGCGCACATCGGCGCAAAAGGCCGCCATCCGCGCATGGGTCGCGCGCACCTCGGGCATCACATCCTGCCCGTCGACCACAACGCTGCCCGCCAGATTGCGCAGCGCGGTGTGCAGCACGGCGCGGTCTTCGGTTTCGTTGATCTTGGCGCCGGTGAACATCGCCTCGCGTTTTTCCGCCACGCCTTTTTCGGTGGCGAGCGCGATCAGCGCGGCGCGCGTCGCGGCGTCGATATTGGTTTTGGAGTAATCCAGAACCAGCCCGCAGGCGGTGGCCGTGAAATCTGCCGCACGGGCCGGATCGGCAAAAAGATCCAGGATCGGGCGATCCGCCGAGGCGGCCTGCAAAGCGGTCAATTCGTTCCAGATGGTCATGTTATTCTGCCCAATGAATCGTGGCGTGGGGAAGAACGAGGGCCACCGGCGCCTCACTCGGGGAGAGCTTCACCGCCCGCTCCAGCGCCGCGCGCTTTTCGGGGCCGGTGATCAGGATATGGATGTGCAGCGCCGAGGTCAGCGCGGGCGCGGTCAGGGTGATGCGCGGCTCGCCAGCGGCTTCGGCGCGCATCGGCAGGAGGAGCGGCGCGTCCGGGGCCAACCCCTCGGCCAGACGATCAGCGCCGGGAAACAGGCTGGCGGTGTGCATATCGGCGCCCATGCCCAGCAGGAGGACCGAGATCGGCAGATGCGGCGCAATGCCATCCGCCAAAGCCTCCAGCGCGCCCTCGGGGGCCTCCGCCTCAGAAACCATCGGGATCAGCGTGGCGGCGGCGGCCTTGTCCTGCAACAGCCGCGCCCGCAAAAGCGCGGTGTTCGAGCGCGGCGAGCTTTCGGGCACCCAGCGTTCATCGTTCAGAAAGACCGCGACATTCGCCCAGTCAATCGGGGCGGCCGAGAGCATGTCAAACACCGGCCCCGGCGTGGTGCCCCCGGGCACCGAGAGCGCGGCGCGGCCGGTGGCGCGCAGAACCTCGCCAAGTTCGGCACCGATCCGGTGGGCCAGGCCCATCATCAGCGCCTCGCGGTCGGGATAGGCGATGAATTCCATCAGCGGATCTCCCGCCAGCGGCGCCCGTCGCGGTGCATCAGCATCAGCGCGTCTTCCGGCCCGGAGGAGCCTTCGTCATAGGCCTGCGGCCGCTCGGTCCGCGCCTCCCAGGCGTTGATGATCGGATCGGTCCAGGCCCAGGCCGCCTCGACCTCATCGCCGCGCATGAAGAGCGTTTGATTGCCACGGATCACATCCATGATCAGCCGCTCATAAGCGTCGGGCATATCGGTGCCCTCATCGCCCAAAGCCTCGGCGAAGGACATGTCCAGCGGCACCTGCGTCAGGCGCATGCCGCCCGGCCCCGGTTCCTTGATCATCACCTTGAGGTTCATCCCCTCATCGGGTTGCAACCGGATCACCAGCTGGTTTTCGCGCCAGCCCTCGGCATCGTCAAAGATCGAATGCGGCGGCTCTTTGAAGGTAATGGCGATTTCGCTGGCACGGCCGCGCAGCTTTTTGCCGGTGCGCAGATAGAAGGGCGTGCCCTGCCAGCGCCAGTTGGCCACCTGCACCTTGAGCGCCACATAGCTTTCGGTGCGGCTGGCGGGGTTTTCGGAATCCTTGAGATAGCCCTCGCCCTTGCGGCCCGCATATTGGCCGCGCACGATATCTTCCGGCCCCACCGGCAGAAGCGCACGGATCACCTTCAGCTTTTCGTCGCGCACCGCGTCGGGGTCAAAGTGATAGGGCGGCTCCATCGCGATCAGACAGAGCAGCTGCATCATATGGTTCTGCACCATATCGCGGATGGCGCCGGATTTGTCGTAATAGCTGCCGCGCCCTTCAACGCCCACCGTCTCGGCCACAGTGATCTGCACATGGTCGATGTATTGCGCGTTCCACAAAGGCTCGAACAGGATATTGGCGAAACGCACCGCCATCAGGTTCTGCACCGTCTCTTTGCCGAGGTAATGGTCGATGCGGTAGATCTGGCTTTCGGCGAAATGCGTCGCGAGGATCTTGTTCAGCGCCTTGGCGGTGGCCAGATCGCGGCCAAAGGGTTTCTCCACCACGATGCGGCTGTCGGGGCCCGCGATACCATGCAGGCAAAGCCGTTCCGCGATATCGCCAAAGAGCGAGGGCGCGACCGAGAAATAAAAGGCGCGGATCACATCGGGCTGCATCCGTTCCTTCAGCGTGGCCCAGCCGCCCTCGCCCGTCGCGTCAATCGCCACATAGGCCAGACGGGCAAGAAATGCATCAATGTCGGATTGTACGCGCTTGTTTTTCGCCACGAATTCCTCAAGCGCCTTGAGCGCGAGGTCGCGGAAACCGGCGTCATCCATCTCCGAACGCGCCGCGCCGATGATGCGGGCATTATCGGGCAATTGCCCGGCCAGATGGCGCCGATAAAGACCGGGAAGGATCTTGCGGCGGGCGAGATCGCCGGTCGCCCCAAAAATCACCAGATCAAAAGGCTCGACCGGAATGACGCGCGATACCATGAGGTGCTCCGTTAACAGATGTCAGATGCGGCTTGTTAGCGCTAACGACACCGTTCTAACCGCATGCTCCGCCAAAGTCTAGCACCGCAATCGGACGGGGGCCAGCAGCGCGGGCAAGAAAGCCGCTGCGGCGCAGCGAATGCCCTAAGTTTCGGCATCCATCGCGCAGGGCCCCGCCGCCGCGTGCAGAATGCGCGAGAGCGCCGTCAGATCGGCGGGCCATTCCACGGCCAGATCTTCGGCAAAGGCGTCAAAAGCCGCCCGTTGCGCGGCCGGGACGGAAATCACCACCCGCGCCCCCGACAGGGACGCGCGCGCCAGAAGCGCGCGACATCCCCGCCCCAGCGCCTCTTGCCGTCCGAATTTATTGAGGAGGAGCACGCCCTGAAAGCCGCCCGGCGCGGCCTCGGCGGCCTCAAAGGCCGCGGTGACACGTGCCACGGCCATTTCCAGCGCCCCCGCATCAAGGCGGCAGCCGGTGGCGAGCGGCCCCAAGGGCTGCGAGATCAGCATTTCATCGCCTTCGGGCAAAAACCGCAGCCCCATGGTGCAGGGATCGCAGCCGGTGGCTTCGGGATCTTCTGAATATTGCACCATGCCGAGCACCGGGGTGCCGGCGGCCTGCAATACCGCCGCCAGATCGCGCAAAAGCGCATCGCCTTCGGCCTCGGCGGCGGTGAAAAACCCCAGCATCAGGCGGTGCCCGCGGGGGCCAGCGCCTTGGCCAGACGCGGCAATTTCGTGCGTTTCAGAAATGCCCGAAGCGGTTGCGGCTGGCCCGAGAGCCGCTCGGCCTCGGCGCGCACCGCCTCCACCACCGCGGCCATTGTGTCGGGGGCACCAGACCACAGCTCCCACAAGAACCCATCGGCATCGGCGCGGATGATGCCTTCGCTGAGCAGCGTATGGCGCGGAAAATCCTGCGCATTTTGCGTGATGAGCTGGTCGGCGCTGCCCGCGATCGCCGCCGCCAGCACATGGATGTCATTCTCATCGGGCAAATGCAGCCGCGCCTCTAGCCCCGCGCGCGGTGGCACGCTGGCTTTCGGGAAATACGCCTTCAAAAGCGCCACCTGCCCGCGCGCGATCACCTCATCGCCCGCGCCGTGCCGCGCCGCTGCCCGCGCCCATTCCTCCAGAATCCGCTCGGACCAGAGCGGCTCATAGAGCCCCGCCCGCGCCGCGCCGATCAATATCTCGCGCAGCACGGTGGGATAGAGGACGCAGGCATCGAGCAGCGCCCGCATGGATCAGCCATCCAGCCGGAAGAACAGCGCCTTGAGATAGCCGCTCTCGGCCAGCTGCGGCAGCATCGGGTGATCGGGGCCCGCCTGCCCGGTGTGGATCAGCTGCGAGCGACGGCCGCCACGGCCAATGCCGCGCGCGGAAGAGTTGCGGAACTGCGTCAGATCGGCAGCATGCGAGCAGGAGCAGAGGCCGAGATAACCGCCCGGTGCCACCAGCGGCGCCGCCAGACGCGCCACCCGTTCATAGGCGCGCAGACCCGCGACCAGCGCCTGTTTCGAGGGCGCAAAGGCCGGCGGATCGCAGACGATGACGTCAAATTGCGCGCCCTCGGCGGCCAAAGCCTCCATCACCGCGAAAGCATCGCCCTGACGGGTGGCGAATTTCTCCGACATGCCCATGGCCGCCGCGCCTTCGGTGGCCAGCGCCAGCGCCGGAGCCGAGCCGTCAACGCAAAGCGTGCTTTCCGCCCCGCCCGCCAAGGCGGCGAGACCAAAGCCGCCGACATGCGAGAAGACATCGAGCACCCGCGCGCCCTTGGCCAGACGGGCGGCAAAGGCGTGGTTCGGGCGCTGATCAAAGAAGATCCCGGTTTTCTGCCCGCCGAGCACATCGGCCATATAGGTGGCGCCGTTCATCGGCACCGGCACCGGACCGTTCACCGCGCCCTGCAGGACGATGGTCTCTTCCACCAGCCCCTCAAGCCCCCGCGCCCGGCCAGAGCCGTTTTTCACGATGGTGGTGACGCCGGTCACCTGCACCAGGGCGGCGGCCAGCATCTCCAGATGGTCCTCGGCCCAGGCGGCGTTCGGCTGGATCACCGCGAGATCGCCGAAACGGTCAATGATCACCCCGGGCAGCCCGTCGGATTCGGCATGGACGAGGCGGTAATAGGGCGCCTCAAACAGACGCGCCCGCATGTCCTGCGCCCGGGCGATACGGCCCGCGATCCAGTCCTGATTGATCACCGCGCCCTCGGCGCGGTCCAGCATCCGGCAAATGATCTTGGATTTCGGATTGACGGTCACCGTGCCCATGAAGCGCCGCTCGCTGTCCTCCAGCCGCGCGATGGTGCCGGGGGCGAGCGCTTGCGTGCGCCGGTCGACGACCAGCTCATCGGCATAGATCCAGGGAAAACCGTGGCGAATGGCGCGCGCCTCGGCAGAGGGACGCAGACGGACGGTGGCCATCGGCTTGTCGGCGGGGATCTGTGTGTCGGACATGTTCGGACCTGGACTTTCAAACGGCAAAAGGGCTTTCGCCCCCTCTACCCGCTCTTGCCCGGATTTGAAAGCACGGCGTGGTGGCACCGGTTTTCCGCCGCCCCACCCGCACAGTCGGCATACCGTCACCGGTTTTCCGCCGCGGGCCCCGGAGCAACGGGTGTGGCGGAAAACCAGCGGGTCAGAGCGCGGCGCTGCTGGCAGGCAGCGTCAGCGCGCTCAGGGCGTCGGGCGCCATCTGCACCCGATGCGACAACTCGGCACGGATCACATCGGTCAGATGCCGGGAAATCACCACCTTTTGCGTCAGCCCCTGTGCCTCTTCCTCCAGCGCCCGCGCCCCGCCCGCGGCGTGGATGTCTGCGCGCACCTTGCGCGGCCCCTCCAGAATGGCGCCGGTTTTGGCATCGCGGACGGTCAGGTTGAAATGCACCGCATGGGTGCCGCCGATGGTGAAGCGCGCCTTTTCCGTCAGCGCATGAAAGCGCGTCAGCTGAATTTCCACAATCGCTGCCGGGCCCTTGTTCATGCCGCGGGTGGCATCAAGGGCCGCGTCCTCGACGATCTTGTGCACCTGCTGATAGCGATCGCCACGCGGATCACCGCGCCAGACGATGTCGGCGATGGGCAGATAGAGATTGGCCTCGGACACTTTCAGCGTCTCGGGCACCGTCACCACCACCTTTTGCACGGCATAGGACGGCTGCGCCACCGTGCCATTCGCCAGACCCGAGCTGGCAACGCGCGGTGCCGACAGATCGTCAAACGGCGTGCCGATGGCGCGCGAGGTGGTCTCATTCGCGGCACAACCCGCCACCAGCAGGGCCAGGATCAGGCCCGCAACACTCCGGCCGGTCTTCTGAAGCGATGTGTTCATGACAGTCTCTCCTACAGGGCGGGCCTTCTGGCCGCGTTGCCCCGTGGTTTCGCGGCCAACTGTGGCAAATTAAGGGAAAATTAAGATCAATTGCGCGGTAACCGGCCCAATTGTTGCCCGCAGCGCGCGAAAGGCACAGTTTTATCGGCCGCGTCCTTGCATTGTTAGCGCTAACGGAGTATAGTCTCCCCATCACAGCTGATGCAGCGACAAAGCTTCCCAATCTCTGAGGATATCATGGCCCTTCATCCCACCCTTGCCCGCGTCACCGACCGGATCCGTGCCCGCTCGCAAGAGGTTCGCGGTGCCTATCTCGACCGGATCCGCGCGGCGGGCGACGCGGGGCCCGCGCGCGGCCACCTCGCCTGCGGCAATCAGGCCCATGCCTATGCGGCGATGGGCGTCGACAAAGAGGCGCTGGCCGCCGGGCGCGTTCCCAATATCGGCATTGTCACCGCCTATAACGATATGCTCTCGGCGCATCAGCCCTATGAACACTATCCCGAACTGATCCGCCGCATTGCCCGCGAGTCCGGCGCCACCGCGCAGGTGGCGGGCGGCGTGCCCGCGATGTGCGATGGCGTGACCCAAGGTCAGGCCGGGATGGAGCTCAGCCTTTTCTCGCGCGATGTGATCGCCCTCGCGGCGGGCGTCGCGATGAGCCACAACACCTTTGACAGCTCGATCTACCTCGGCGTCTGCGACAAGATCGTGCCGGGGCTGGTGATGGCGGCGGCGAGTTTCGGCCATATCCCGGCGGTCTTTCTGCCCGCGGGGCCAATGACCTCGGGTCTGGCCAATGACGAAAAGGGCAAGGTACGGCAAAAGTTTGCCACCGGCGAAGTCGGTCGCGAGGCGCTGATGGCCGCCGAGATGGCCGCCTATCACGGGCCGGGCACCTGCACCTTCTACGGCACCGCCAACACCAATCAGATGCTGATGGAATTCATGGGCCTGCATCTGCCGGGATCGAGTTTTGTCAATCCGAACACACCCTTGCGCGACGCTCTTACCGTAGCGGGCACGCGGCGTGCGGCCGAGATCACCGCGCTCGGCAATGATTACCGTCCGGCGGGCGAGATCCTGGATGAGCGAGCGTTCGTCAACGGCATCGTCGGGCTGATGGCCACCGGCGGCTCGACCAACCTCGTGCTGCACCTCCCCGCGATGGCGCGCGCCGCCGGGATCATCCTCGACCTCGAGGATTTCGACACGATCTCGGATGTGGTGCCCTTGATGGCCAAGGTCTATCCGAACGGTCTGGCCGATGTGAACCATTTCCACGCGGCGGGCGGGCTTGGCTATATGATCGGCCAGCTGCTGCGCGCGGGGCTGTTGCACGAGGATGCCCGCACCATCGCCGGCGACGGGATGGAGCATTACACCCGCGAGCCGAAGCTGATCGACGGCGAGCTGGTCTGGACCGAGGGCGCGACGGAATCGCTGAACGACAAGATCCTGCGCCCCGCCAGCGCCGGTTTCTCCGCCAATGGCGGGCTGAAGCAGCTGACCGGCAATCTCGGGCGCGGGGTCATCAAGATCTCCGCAGTCGCCCCCGAGCGGCATGTGATCGAGGCCCCGGCCCGGGTCTTCCACGACCAGAACGATGTGCGCGCCGCCTTCAAACGCGGTGAATTCACCAGCGACACCATTGTCGTTGTGCGCTTCCAGGGCCCCCGCGCCTGCGGCATGCCCGAGTTGCATTCGCTGACGCCGACGCTCAGCGTGCTGCAAGAGCGCGGGCTGCGGGTGGCGCTGGTCACCGATGGCCGGATGTCGGGCGCGAGCGGCAAGGTCCCCGCCGCGATCCATGTCAGCCCGGAGGCCGCCGATGGCGGACCGCTGGCGAAGATTCAGGATGGCGACATTCTGCGGCTCGATGCGGTCTCCGGCGAGCTGAGCTGCCTGACGCCGGGCTTTGAGGCCCGCCCCGCCGTGGTGGCCGATCTTTCGGCGCATCAGACCGGCATTGGCCGCGACCTCTTTGCCGCCTTCCGCGCCCATGTCGGCCCCTCGACGATGGGGGCGGCGGTGGTGGTCTGACGCGCTGGACCCTTACCGGAAATACCAAAAGGGCGGCTCTGGCCGCCCTTTTTTTGTCAGATGAAGTACAGCGCGTAGCGCCCGAGAACGATGGGGAAATTATCCCTCCTGCGGCACCCGCGCAGCGCGTCCGCCGCGCCGTTGCCCACGCCCCGGCGCAGTAAGGCCCGCGCGCAGGACCGCCGTCATCGGATGCGCCTCCTGTCCCGTGGCATAGGCGGTGATCAGCCGCGCGCTCGCCTCGGCGGGCACAATCCCCGCCGCCAGCGACAAAGCCCAATCCAGAAAGATCGAGCGGCATTCCTCTGCCGTGATCCCCTCAATCCGGTAGCTTTCGCGGATCAGCCCCTTCGGGTCCGCCGCCGCCAGATCCATCGCCCCGTCCAGACTCATATCGACGCCGCCTCTTCCCCCGGGCCTGCTGCTGCAAGCGCAACCTCCACGATGGCGGCCACCGTCTGCGTCGTCTGCGTCAAACGCGACTCTAACGCCGCCAGATCCGGCGCATCCGCCTCGCGCAGCAGGAACGCCCGCGCGCCCTCGCCGATCTGCTGCATGTCCAGCGGCTTGTCGGTCAAGAGCCGCCCGCCCGCCTGCAGGCGCCAGAGGAACCGATAGGCCGAGGTCAGCGCCGCCTCCTCCTCGCGCGTGACAAAGCCATGCCGCGCGCCCAGACGCAGCTGCGCCTCAACCCGCCGCGCGGGCGCGGCTGCACGCAGCGCGAAGCTCTGCGCGAGGAGTTCGATGTCCTGCAACCGCCCCGGCCCGATCTTCGCCTCCCAGGCCCCGTCCGGCGCTTTCGCGGCAAATATCCGCGCCCGCATCTCGGCCAGATCCGCCATCACACGCGCGCCACCGCCCTTGGCCGCGAGCACGGCCAGCCGCGCCGCCTCGACCTCCTCGGCCAGATCGGCAGGCCCCGCCACTACCCGCGCCCGGGTCAGCGCCAGATGCTCCCAGGTCCAGGCCTCTTCCATCTGATAGCTGCGGAAGGATTCGATCGAGGTCGCCACTGGCCCCTGCCGCCCCGAGGGCCGCAGCCGCATATCCACCTCATAAAGCCGCCCCTCGGCCATCGGCGCCGACACCGCGGTGACCAGAGCCTGTGTCAGCCGCGCATAATAGGCGCGCGCGGCCAGCGGGCGCGGCCCCTCTGACATGTCCACCCCATCGGGGTCATAGATCACGATCAGATCGAGGTCAGAGGCCGCGTTCAGCCGCCCGGCCCCCAGGCTGCCCATGCCCACGACCACCGCGCCACGCCCCGGGCAATCCCCATGTTTGCGCGCGAATTCCGCCCGCACCACCGGCCAGAGCGCCGCCACCGCCGCCGAGGCCAGATCCGAATATTGTTTCGCGATTTCAGCGGCATCCGCGATGCCCCTCAGGTGATGCACCCCGATGCGGAAATGCCATTCCTTCGACCAGCGCCGCGCGGTGTCCAGCCGCTTTTCATAGTCGGGCTCAGCCTCCAGCGCCGCCGCCAATGTCGCCGTCAGCGCCACTTCCCCCGGCCAGGGCGCAAAGAAACTCCCGCCCAGCACCGCATCGAGCACGCTGGCATTGCGCGCAAGATAGGCGGCCAGCCCCGGCGCCGTGCCGCAGATATCGACGATCAGATCGATCAGCGGCGGATGCGCCTCAAAGAGCGAGAAGAGCTGCACCCCGGCGGGCAGACGCGACAGGAATCCATCGAACTGCCGCAGGGCCTCCTCCGGGTTGGCGGCGCGGGACATGCGGCGGAGGAACTCCGGCTCGACCCGTTTGAAGATCTGCGCCGCGCGGTTCGAGCGCAATGCCGGATAGCCGCGCCAGCCATCGACCAGCTTGCGCGCGGTGGCGGAAATCTCGGGCCGTGCCGCCGCCTCACCGGGCGCGAAGAAGCCGCCGGTCAGCGCCTCCACCGCCTCCAGCCGCGCCAGAAGATCGCGCCGCCATTCAGCGGTATCGCCCGCCCCCATCATCCGGGCGATGCGGTCGATCCCCTCCTCGCTTTGCGGCAAAAGATGCGTCTGCTGGTCGTTGACCATCTGGATCCGGTGCTCCACCTCGCGGTGCGCGCGGTAATGATCGGTCAGTTCCGTGGCAACCTCCGGCGGCACCCAGCCCTTTTCCGCCAGCACCGCCAGACCGCCACAGGTGGTGCGGTCGCGCAGATCGGGGTCGCGCCCCCCGGCGATCAGCTGCCGGGTCTGGGTGAAGAACTCAATCTCACGGATGCCACCCTGACCCAGCTTCATGTTATGCCCCGGCAGCCGCAGCGGCCCGTTCAGCCCCTTGTGGTCGCGGATGCGCAGCCGCATGTCATGCGCATCCTGAATGGCGGCGAAGTCCAGATGCTTGCGCCAGACAAAGGGCGTCAGCCCCTGCAAAAACCGCGCCCCGGCATCCAGATCGCCGCCGCAGGGCCGCGCCTTGATATAGGCCGCCCGCTCCCAGGTGCGGCCCTCGGCCTCATAATAGGCCTCGGCCGCCGCCATCGAGAGGCAGACCGGCGTTGACCCCGCATCCGGCCGCAACCGCAGATCGCTGCGAAACACATAGCCCTCGGCGGTCATGTCCGAGAGCAGCGCCGTCATCTTGCGCGCGACCCGGATGAAGACCGCCCGCGCCTCCATCTGTTCATCGGGCGCATAGCGCGTCTCGTCAAAAAGACAGATGAGGTCGATGTCCGAGGAATAGTTCAGCTCTCCCGCGCCCATCTTGCCCATGGCAAGCGACACCATCCCGCCCGCCACCGCCGCATCCTCGGGCCCGGCCCCCGGCAATTTGCCGCGGCGGATCTCATCGGCCACCAGCCGCACCATCGACAGGTGCACGGCGCGGTCCGCCAGCTCTGTCAACGCGCCCGTCACCGCCTCCAGCGGCCAGACGCCGCCGAGATCGGCCAGCGCCGCCAAGAGGGCCACCCGCCGTTTCGCCTGCCGCAGCCCGGTCGACAGCTGGTCCAGCGGCAAAGCCTCCATCGCGGCCCAGATCTGCGGCAACGCATCCTCGGGCGCGCCACTCAGCACCGGGCGCAGCCAATCCGCCTCGCGCGCGATCAGCCCCGCCAGATAGGGGCTGCAGCCGGCAGTGCCCGCCAACAGCCCGCGGGTTTCGGGGGGCAGATCGGCCCAGGCCGCCGCCACCTCTTCGGCGCGCGGCAGGTCAACGGCAATCGGCTGGCGGGTCAGGCGGGATGCAAAATTCATGCCGCCAGCCTACAGCGCCCAAAGCCAAGGTCAATCGGCCGCCCACAGCCCCACAGTCCCCCGACCGACCCCAGCTTGCGCTTGCCTTCGCCAATTGCTTCGTAGCAAATATCCCCGCCGGAGGCATCCGCCGCCGCCACAATCGCCAGATCCGACAGAAACCGCGAGAGACTTCACATGAGCAAGAGCCTGAAACGCGTTGAAACCGCTCTGAAAACCAGCGGGATAGAGGTCGAGATCATCACCACCGGTGCGCAAACCCGCACAGCCGAACAGGCCGCCGAAGCCGCGGGCTGTACTGTCGACCAGATCGCGAAATCCATCATCTTTCGCGGCGAGACCAGCGGCGAGGTGGTGCTTTTCGTCACCGCAGGCGGCAACCGGGTCTCGGCCGACAAGGCCAGCGCGGTGGCGGGCGAGGCGCTGGGCAAGGCGGATGCCGCGCTGATCCGCGCCGTCACCGGCTTTGCCATCGGCGGCGTTGCGCCCCTTGGCCATCTCACACCTGTCCGCAGTTATCTGGATCCGCGCCTGATGGATTTCACGCAAATCTGGGCCGCCGCGGGTACGCCGCAGCATATTTTCGCCATTGCCCCCGCCGATCTTCACCGCATCACCGGCGCCGAACTGGCTGATTTCACGGAATAATTCTGCACCATTCGTGCCAAGGCGGGCGTGGAACCGCCGGTCAATGTAAAAAACATTCACATGCCCCTTGACCTGAAGGCCCGCGATGCCGATCTTGGTTCATGTGAAAGGCATTTACATTCGCCGCCACGCCTGACGATCCCTGCAACGCGACCAACGGAGTTCGCCCATGTCCGATACCTACATCCCCCATGCTACCGCCGGATCGGGTCCGCGCGGCTGGTTCTCGAAAACCGAAAGCTGGCTTGACGCCCGCGGCCGCGGTGCCTGGATCGCCCTGATGGTACTGGGTTTCATCTTTGTCTGGCCCCTCGGCCTCGCCCTTCTGGCCTATATGATCTGGAGTAAACGCATGTTCTCGAAATCTCACCGCGCCCACCGCTATGATCACCCGGCTTTCCGCGGCTGTGGCATGCGCAGCAGCAGCACCGGCAATGCCGCTTTCGACGCCTATAAAGCCGACACCCTCGCGCGGCTTGAGCGGGAACAGGGCGAATTCGAAGCCTTCCTCGCCCGCCTGCGCGAAAGCCGCGACAAGGCCGAATTCGACCAGTATCTGGACGAGCGCGCCCATGCTGCCGCCTCGGACACCCCCGATGTGCCGCCCGCCCCGACGGAGCGTGGTGCGCAGTACTGAGGACCCGGCACCGCGCCGAGGCCGCACAGATGGTGCGGGGCGCCTCCCCCCGGGCCCCGCCCGTCTGATCCGCCCGCAAGGGCGCAGCCCCGCCCCGCCTCCCCGGGGCGGGGTTTTCTTCTCAACCCTGTGACACTTCCCCCCGTAAAGGACTTGGCGGCAGGGCGTGAAGTTGCTAGCCTGTCACGACATTCCCAGCCCCACAGCGATGATGCGCCATTCCCTTCCGCTTGCCCCGCAGTTTTATGTGACGGCTCCCCAGCCCTGCCCCTATCTCGATGGGCGGGCAGAGCGTAAGCTGTTCACCGCATTGCAGGGCGAAGGTGCGGACAAGCTGAACAATACCCTGTCGCGTCAAGGGTTTCGCCGGTCGCAAAACGTGCTCTATCGCCCCTCTTGCGCCGATTGCGCGGCCTGTATGTCGGCGCGGATCCGGGTGGCAGATTTCGTCCCCTCGCGCAGCCAGCGCCGCACGCTCAAGCGCAATGCCGATCTCAAACGCACCGCCACCAGCCCCTGGGCCACGGAAGAGCAGTTCCAGCTGTTCCGCCGCTATCTCGACAGCCGCCACGCCGATGGCGGCATGTCCGACATGGATATTTTCGAATTCGCCGCGATGATCGAAGAGACGCCGGTGAAAAGCCGCGTCGTTGAGTACCGCAGCCAGAGCGCCGAAACCGCGCCCGGCCAGCCGCGTCCGCTGGCGGCCGTCTGCCTGACCGATGTGCTCGATGACGGTGTGTCGATGGTCTACAGCTTCTATGAGCCTGACCGGATTGAAGATTCTCTGGGCACCTATCTGATCCTCGACCATGTCGACATCGCCCGGCGGGCCAAATTGCCCTATGTCTATCTGGGCTATTGGGTGCCCGGCAGCCGCAAAATGGGCTATAAGGCGAACTTCTCCGCCTTGGAAATCTTCAAGGGCGGCGCCTGGCAGCCTCTGGGCGACCCGCAAAGTCATGAGAACGCCATGCACCCGCTCTCGGTGGATCCGATTGCGGAACAGGTGGCGCGGATCCATCTGCCCGACGCCCCGACCCGCGCCTGACCCCGGGGCGGGTGCTGGACCCTCCGTCGATCCGGGCCGCCAAATGTGCCGATAAGGGCCACCAACAGGCCGGTCGCGGCCGGGCTTGCCGTCGCCCGAACCGTCCCGTTGCCGCTTGCGCGCAGGAGGACGATCCGGCCGCAAAAGCTGCCCCTACGTCAGCGCGTCCGCAGTGCCAAACCCGCTTGCACTTGCCTGTTTTTCAGGCCGTCCAAAGCGGGATGCCAGATCCGCCTTTTTACAATTAAGTCTTTTTTTGCACAGCCTTACGCGTTTATCTGGACAGAGGTTCCCTGCCGTGTAAGATCATTTCGCGACCGGAATTCTGGCAATCAATGCTGTATCCGGACCCGTGGTATTTCTAGGGAGGAGACCCAATGGATCGTCGTTCATTTCTGACCAAAGCAACCGTGGGGGGTGTCGGCGCGGCCGCAGCCAGCACGCTTGCAGCCCCCGCGCTTGCCCAATCCATGCCGAAAGTGACGTGGCGCCTGACCTCGTCTTTCCCGAAATCGCTCGACACGATCTATGGCGGCGCGGAAGTGCTGTCGAAGATGGTGTCGGAAGCCACCGATGGCAATTTCCAGATCCAGGTTTTCGCCGCGGGCGAGCTGGTGCCGGGCCTGCAGGCTGCGGATGCGGCGGCCGATGGCACGGTTGAGGCCTGCCACACGGTGGGCTATTACTACTGGGGCAAGGATCCGGCCTGGGCGGTTGCGGCAGCGGTGCCGTTCTCGCTCTCGGCACGCGGCATCAACGCCTGGCACTACCACGGCGGCGGCATTGATCTGTACAATGAATTCCTGGCGAAACAGGGTCTCTTCGGTCTGCCGGGCGGCAACACCGGCGTGCAGATGGGCGGCTGGTTCCGCAAGGAAATCAACACCGTGGAAGACCTGAAGGGTCTGAAAATGCGGGTTGGCGGCTTTGCCGGCAAGGTCATGGAGAAACTCGGCCTGATCCCGCAGCAGATCGCGGGCGGCGACATCTACCCGTCGCTGGAAAAAGGCACGATCGACGCGGCCGAATGGGTCGGCCCCTATGATGATGAAAAGCTCGGCTTCTACAAAGTCGCGCCGTACTATTACTACCCGGGTTGGTGGGAAGGTGGCCCGACGGTCCACTTCTTCTTCAACAAGGCGCAGTATGAATCGCTGCCCCCGGCCTATGCCGCCCTGCTGCGCACCGCCGCTCAGGCCGCCGATGCCGACATGCTGCAGAAATACGACTACAAGAACCCGGCCGCGCTGAAAACGCTGGTGGCCAATGGCGCGCAACTGCGTCCCTTCAGCCCGGAAATCCTCACCGCCTGCTTCAACGCGGCGAATGAGGTCTATGCCGAGATGGAAGCCACCAATGAAGAGTTCGCCAAACTCTGGCAGTCGATCAAGGCCTTCCGTTCGGAAAACTATCTCTGGACGCAGGTGGCCGAGTATAACTACGACACCTTCATGATGATCCAGCAGCGCAACGGCCAGCTCTGATCTCAGCCCCAACATCGCGAAAGGCCCCGGCATTCCGGGGCCTTTTTGCATTTTGGGCCAGGCGCTGAAAGGTGGCGGCCGATGCCCTGCCTGCTCCATTTAGACAATCATCTCGCGACAGGTCGGGTTGCCGTTGCGCGGGATGTGCAGGACCAGATCCATCTGCGGCGTCGCGGTCACCATGCGGCGGCGATTGAAACGGCGGGCCGCACGAAGATTTTCTGCACAGATATCACCAACCCCGTCCCGCAATATCGTGCAACCGTAACCAGTTACCGTGCCAGGTCAATGCGGGGACACGAGCCGCGAGAGCGGGCGGGACAGCGGCGCGCATGAAAAAACCGGCAGTGTTGCCACTGCCGGTTTTCGTGTCGTTTTCTCAGTTGCCGATCTTTGGCGGCCCATCGAGCGCGCCGCCCAATCCGCCGCCCAATCCGCCACCCAAACCGGGCGCCGGTGCGGTGCCGGGTGCGGCCCCCGGCGCGCCCAGCGGGGCCATGCCGCCAAGTCCACCGCCCAAACCACCCATGCCGCCCAGTCCGGGCATATCGGGCAGGGTCATCTGCACCTTCGACGGGTCAATCGGCGGGCCTTTGTAGTGCATGACCAGCCCCGGGAAGGCGATCACGATCCCAATCATCACGATCTGAATGCACACGAACGGCACCGCGCCCCAATAGATCTGGCTGGTTTTCACCGGATCGGTCAGCTTGCCGGTCAGCTTGTCGACGAACGGCACCTTTGGCGCGACCGAGCGCAGATAGAACAGCGCAAAGCCAAAGGGCGGGTGCATGAACGAGGTCTGCATGTTCACGCCCAGGATCACCCCGAACCAGATCAGGTCAATGCCCAGCCGCTCGGCCGCGGGGGCCAGAAGCGGGACGATGATGAAGGCCAACTCGAAGAAATCGAGGAAGAAGGCCAGGAAAAACACCAGGAACGAGACCGAGATCAGGAAGCCCAGCTCGCCGCCCGGCAGCGAGGTCAGCAGATGCTCGACCCAGAGATGGCCGTTCACCCCGTAGAAGGTCAGCGAGAAAACCCGCGCGCCGAGGAGGATGAACATGACAAAGGACGACAGCCGCGTGGTCGAGGCCAGTGCCGATTTCATCACCTCAAAGTTCAGCCGCCCCTTTGCCGCCGCCAGGATGATCGCGCCCACGGCCCCCATCGCGCCGCCTTCGGTCGGGGTGGCCACCCCCAGGAAGATGGTGCCGAGCACGAGGAAGATCAGCGCCAGCGGCGGGATCAGCACGATCACCACCTGCTGCGCCAGACGCGAGGTCAGGTTGATCTTGAGCCCCTTGTCGAGCACCGCCAGCAGATAGACGGCAATCACCGACATGGCCGCCGCCAGGATCCCGGCATTGCTGCCATGATCGTGCAGCACCCAGTTTTCGGCGGCATAGAAAATCCCCACCGCCAGCAACAGCATCACCAGAAGCGAGGTCACGCCCGAACCGAGGGTGCGCGCCTCTTTCGGCAGTGCGGGCATCGAATTCGGCCGCAGGATCGACATCACCAGAATATAGCCGAGATAGATCCCGGTCAGGATCATGCCGGGGATCAGCGCGCCTTTGTACATATCGCCCACCGAGCGGCCGAGCTGGTCGGCCAGCACGATCAGCACGAGGCTGGGCGGGATGATCTGCGCCAAAGTGCCCGAGGCCGCGATGACCCCGCTCGCAATCCGCCGGTCATAGCCATAGCGCAGCATGATCGGCAGCGAGATCAGCCCCATGGCGATCACACTGGCCGCCACAACGCCGGTGGTGGCCGCCAAGAGCGCGCCCACGATGATCACCGCATAGGCCAGACCGCCGCGCACCGGGCCAAAGAGCTGACCGATGGTGTCGAGAAGGTCCTCGGCCATGCCCGAGCGTTCGAGCACAATCCCCATGAAGGTAAAGAAGGGGATGGCAAGTAATGTCTCGTTTGAGAGCACCCCCCAGAACCGTTCCGGCATCGCGTTCAGCAAGGGCCAGGAGAGGTTGATCGAGCCGCCCGACAGCGGCGCCAGCTCAACCCCGATGAAGAAGAAGAGCAGGCCGTTGGCGGCCAGCGCAAAGGCGACCGGATAGCCGAACAGCAAAAACGCGATCAGCGACAGGAACATGATCGGCGCCATGTTCTGCGCGATAAGTTCGAGGATCATTTGTGATTTTCCTCCATCACGTCATCGAGGGGCGCATGGCTTGCCACATAGGGTGTGGGATCGTCGATGACGCCGCGCATGATGGCGATCTTCTTGATGATCTCGGAAATCCCCTGCGCGAAGAGCAACACAAAACCGATCAGCAACAACGACTTCGCCGGCCAGATGATCAGACCGCCGGAATTGGTCGAGACCTCACCATTGTGGTAGGACTTCAGCACATAGGGCGTCAGTTGCCACAGCATCAGGATGACGAAGGGCATCAGGAACAACAGATGCCCCAGAAGGTCGATCCAATGCTGACGCCGCCGCGAGACCGCGCCATAGAGAATGTCGATCCGGATATGCTCGTTTTGCTTCAGCGTATAGGCCGCGGCCAGCAGGAATGCCGCCCCGAACAGATACCACTGCAACTCCAGCCAGGAGTTGGACGAGACGTTGAATGCTTTACGGATGATCGCGTTGGTCGCCGAGACCAAAATCGCAACCAGAATGAGCCACGATACCGCTTTCCCGATGATCTCTGTGATCCGGTCAATGGCGCGCGACAGGGCCAGCAATCCGCCCATCTTGATCCTCCCCTAAGTCTTACTGCCGTTCAGCGGCATTTGGTTTTCTATGGCGAAAGCGCGGGCTTCCGTCAATATAGAAGGCATATTGGTATAAAAAACTGACCAGTTTCCGACTTGCTGCCGTTTTCTGCCTGATCGTCTCCTCCCCTGCGCCTCACCCTGTATAAATACGCGGGCAAAGCTGCGCTCATGTTACATCGCCTTGGCAAGAATGAAAGAATTTCCATAGGGTCAGCGGAGACAAGAATTTTATCAAAGCCCAAACGGCGATCACAGGCCGGTTTTCGGGCGCCGCCGCGCCGTCCGCTGCGGCAAATCGCCGCAAATTTGCGCAGCTTGCCGCAGCGCCCCCGCTGCCCCCGGACCGCATTTTCAGTTCTTTCGCCAAAATCCCGCCCCGCGCAACTTTCGCAAAAAAATTCTTACCCCAGCGACAGAAAAGATGCGCTTTTCCCATTGACGCTGCCGGACGCCGCTTTTAGTGTCCCGGCCAAGCAATGAAAGGGTAAGGCCATGGCCTCGATTCTCGTACTTGTAGGGTTAGGGTGCATGGGCCGGTAACGGTAAGACCATAGAGGTTCCCATGCGCCCCCGCCAAAACGGGGGCTTTTTGTTGCGATCAAGGTGGATGGAGTTTGGAATGTCACGGCAGATGACCGGTGCGAAAATGGTGGTTCAGGCGCTGATGGATCAGGGCGTCGAAGTCGTCTTCGGCTATCCCGGCGGCGCGGTGCTACCGATCTATGACGAGATTTTTCAGCAAAATGGCATCCGCCATATTCTGGTCCGTCATGAACAGGGCGCGGTGCATATGGCCGAAGGCTATGCCCGCTCGACCGGCAAGCCCGGCGTTGTGCTGGTGACCTCGGGTCCCGGCGCCACCAATGCGGTGACCGGTCTGACCGATGCGCTTCTGGACAGCATCCCGCTGGTGGTTCTGTCGGGTCAGGTGCCGACCTTCCTGATCGGCACCGATGGTTTCCAGGAGGCTGACACCGTCGGCATCACCCGCCCCTGCACCAAGCACAACTGGCTGGTGAAAGAGACGGACAAGCTCGCGGGCACCATCCATGAGGCGTTTCACGTCGCCACCTCGGGCCGTCCGGGTCCGGTGCTGATCGACATTCCGAAAGATGTGCAATTTGCCACCGGCACCTATACCGGGCCGAAACAGGCGCGCACCGGCCATTACCAGCCCAAACTGAAGGGCGATATCGAGGCGATCACCAAGCTGGTCGAGCTGATGGAAAAGGCCGAGCGCCCGGTGTTCTACACCGGCGGCGGCGTCATCAACTCGGGCCCTGCCGCCAGCCAATTGCTGCGTGAACTGGTCGAGGCCACCGGCTTTCCGATAACCTCCACCCTGATGGGTCTGGGCGCTTATCCCGCCTCGGGCAAACATTGGCTGGGGATGCTGGGGATGCATGGTCTTTATGAGGCCAATCTGGCGATGCATGGCTGCGATCTGATGATCAACCTCGGCGCGCGTTTCGATGACCGGATCACCGGCCGTCTGGCCGATTTCAGCCCGAAATCGACCAAGGTGCATGTGGATATCGACGCCTCCTCGATCAACAAGGTGGTGCATGTCGACCTGCCGATCCTCGGCGATATCGGCCATGTGCTGGAGGACCTGCTGAAGGTCTGGAAAGCCCGCGGCCGCAAGGTGAATTCTGAGGGCGTGGCGAAATGGTGGAAACAGATTGAGGTTTGGCAGGCGAAGAAATGCCTGACCTACCGCAACTCGAAAACCGTGATCAAACCGCAATACGCGCTGGAACGGCTGGAGGCACTGACCAAGGGGCGGGATCGCTACATCACCACCGAAGTCGGCCAGCACCAGATGTGGGCGGCGCAATTCCTCGGCTTTGAGGCGCCGAACCGCTGGATGACCTCGGGCGGTCTCGGGACCATGGGCTATGGCCTGCCCGCCTCGATCGGCGTGCAGGTGGCGCATCCCGACGCGCTGGTGATCAACGTCGCGGGCGAGGCCAGCTGGCTGATGAACATGCAGGAAATGGGCACGGCGATGCAGTTCCGCGCCCCGGTCAAGCAGTTCATCCTGAACAACGAGCGTCTGGGCATGGTCCGCCAGTGGCAGCAACTGCTGCATGGCGAGCGCTACAGCCAGAGCTGGTCGGAAAGCCTGCCCGATTTCGTGAAACTGGCCGAGGCCTTTGGCTGCAAGGGCATCCGTTGCTCGGATCCGGCGCTGCTCGACGATGCGATCATGGAGATGCTGGATTATGACGGCCCGGTGATCTTCGACTGCCTCGTGGAAAAACACGAGAATTGTCTGCCGATGATCCCGAGCGGCAAGCCGCATAACGAGATGATCCTGAACGATGCCGCTGCAGAAGAGGCGTTCAAGGGCGCCGGCGGCGCGCTGGTATAAGCATGTGCTGCGTGGCGGGGGCCGGAAACGGCCCCTGCCCCCTCAGGCAAACTGCCCAGGCAAATTAGACGTATTGGAAACATCATGGCCGCGTTGAACATCAAAAAAGGCTCGTCGAGCCATTCCGCCTATGAATTGCGTGACCACAGCAGTCAGGTCGTCAGCAGCCACACTTTGGCCGTCATTGTCGACAACGAAGCAGGGGTTCTAGCCCGCGTCATCGGGCTTTTTTCCGGTCGCGGCTATAACATCGACAGTCTGACCGTGGCGGAGGTGGACCATAAGGGCCACCTGAGCCGCATCACCATCGTCACCCGCGGCACGCCCTCGGTGATCGAACAGATCCGCGCGCAGCTGGGCCGCATCGTGCCGGTGCATGAAGTGCATGACCTGACGGTCGAGGGCCCGGCGGTCGAGCGCGAGCTGGCGCTGTTCAAAGTGGCGGGCACCGGGGAAAAGCGGGTGGAAGCCCTGCGTCTGGCCGATATTTTCCGCGCCAATGCGGTGGACAGCACGCTGGAAAGCTTTGTGTTCGAGATCACCGGCACCCCGGAAAAGATCGACGCCTTTGCCGAGCTGATGCGGCCGCTGGGTCTGGTCGATGTGGCCCGGACCGGGGTCGCGGCCCTGTCGCGCGGGATCTGATCCCCGCGACCTGTGCCCTGTGATGGCCGCCCTGCGATGGGTAGTCCGCGTCAGGCGCCCTGCGTTGGGTGCCCGGCTCAGCGCCAGACGGCGGCGTTGCGTTTCATCGGATAAACGGCGGTGGCCTCATCCAGCGGGGTCAGGCCCCGCGCGGCGGCATGCAGCTCAATCGCGAGCGACGGGTGCCATTCTTCGGCAATGACGCGCATCTCGCGTGCCCGGCGAATGCCCCGGATCGCCCCCACGGTAAATTCGACCAGATCCCCAAGCGAAGGCCAGATCTCGCCGCCCATCAGGTTGTCGCGCCCGCGCGCATAGGCCAGCTGGCCCTGATCTTCACACCAGATGACTGCCGACGCTTTTTCCGCGTCACTCCAGACGATAACACCGCGCATACTGCTCGCTCACATATCTAAAGACGGTGGGATAGTCCGGATCATCCGGTCATCATAGCGGGTCTGATGTGTCTCATTTTGATTATTTTGGATCAGATCACAAGCAGGCTGATGCTGTTTAGCGTCAAGTTGAACCAGTTTTGGAAAATCCGTGACAGAATCGTGCCGCCCGTGGCAGGATGAACACCATTCGGTGCAACGCGGCACAGGGAGGCGCGGATGGTCACCACTCTCAACACGTCACAACCTCAGCCGGTGCGCTCTGAGCCATCGCCGCATGTGCTGCGGGAAACCTTTGGCAGCAACCTGCGGATTCTGTGCAAGGGCGCGGCCAATATCAGCGAGACCTGCCGCGCGCTGGGGATCAACCGCACGCAGTTCAACCGCTATCTGAACGGCTCGGCCTTTCCGCGGCCGGATGTGCTCTACCGCATTTGCCAGCATTTCAAGGTCGACGCCCGCATCCTGCTTGAGCCGCTCAGCAGCCAGCAGGCCCCGGCCTTTTACGGGCAGATCGCACAGATCATGTCGCGCGAGGGGCGGGCCGACAATCTCTATGCGCTGGACGAAGCCCTGATGCCCAGCGGCTATTACCGGATCTGGCGGCGTTCCTTCACCGATCCGTCACGGGCGGTGGTGGGGATGGTGCGGGTCTGGCGGGACGGGCCGGTGACGCGGCTGAAAACCTATGAACCCGCCTATGCGCCGCCCACCGATGCCAGCGTTCAGCAGCGCCCCAAAATGCAGATGCTGCGCGGCATCCTGTTTCGCGGCGAAGATGGCATCACCGCCATGGTCAGCATCCGCCCCTCACGCCTGTTCCGAATTTCGCATTTCCGGCAAGGGTTTGCAGGCTTTGGTTCAATCTACGCCGGGTTCTCGGTGCTGACCCGCGACACCACGCCGGGCATGGTGCGCAGCTCGGGCACCATCCTTGAGCATCTCGATGTCAAAGGTCCGCCGCTGCGCACGCTTGCCCGCGCCACGGGTTTTCGCGAGGCGGACAATCTGCCCGCGCTGTTTCGCGATTTCATCCTGTCGCCCAACCCGGTCTGAGGACCGGATCGGGCCGGTTGCGATCTGTCGGCGGCTCAGGCCGGTTGCTTCAGCGCGGCCCGGGCGCGCAGGGTCTGATCGACGGCCTGTGCCGCCTCCTGCCCCTTTTGCACGAAATGCGCGTGGAAAAAGCGGTGATGCTCTTCGCCGTGGAAATGATGCGGCGTCAGCACGACCGAGAACACCGGCACGCCGGTATCAAGGCCCACCCGCATGATGCCATCGAGCACCGCCTGGCTGACAAAATCGTGCCGGTAGATGCCGCCATCCACCACCAGCGCCACGCCGACCACGGCGTCAAACCGCCCGGTGGCGATCAATGCCTGGGCGTGCAGCGGAATTTCCAGCGCGCCGGGCACATCATGCACTTCGACCTGCGCCCCCGGCGACAGCTCGGCCATCTTCTGGCCAAAGCTCCCGACGGCCTGGTCAACAATATCGCCATGCCAGCGGGCGCGCACCACGGCCACGCGGGGAAGGTCTTGATTTTGGGTCATTTTCGTCATTCTCGTGTCCTCTGCGTTTCACATTTGCAGGGCACACGCCTTCCCGCCCTCCCGACAGGGAAAGACCGGACTGCGTTCTCTTTCATCCGGACTATACCGTCGGCCCCGGAATCACACCGGATCTGCTGACACCCGACGGATCGGGCCGCTCGCGGGCTTGGGGTTGCCCCCTTACCGCCGGTGGGGAATTGCACCCCGCCCTGAGAATAGGGCCAAATGACCCTCCCGTCCCCGCCTTGTCAACACCCGTTCCGGCACATCTGACACGGTTTGCGACAGCGCCCTGTGGCGGCCCCCAGGAAGGCCCCCGGCGCGGATCGATCGCGGGCAGCTCAGGACGGGACGCCCGCCCCCGATGCCACATATTTAGGCAAATATCCCGAAAAGCGGCAGAAATCCGCAATCGGTCATAGCCATTCCCCCGCACATGCGCCTTTATCAAAGCTGAAATTCCGCGCGAAGAGGGCCCCATGGCGATTATTGCAAGCCTATCCCACCTGACCCATTACCGCTACGACCGCCCGGTCACGCTCGGCCCGCAGATCATCCGCCTGCGGCCCGCGCCGCACAGCCGCACGCGCGTCATCTCGCATTCCCTGCGCGTCAGCCCCGGGGGCCATTTCGTCAACCACCAGCAAGATCCCTATGGTAACTGGCTGGCCCGCTTTGTTTTTCCCGAGCCGGTGCGCGAGTTCAAAATCGAGGTCGATCTGGTGGCCGATATGTCGGTCTATAATCCGTTCGACTTTTTCATCGAGGAAAGCGCCGAGCATTACCCCTTTGCCTATCCCGAAGATCTGGCCAATGACCTGAGCATCTACCAAAAGGCGGAACCGGCGGGCGCGGCCTTTGAGGCCTATCTGGCCGCCATCCCGCGCGACAAGACGCGGATGGTCGATTATCTGGTGGCGCTGAACGCGAAAATCGCCCGCGATATTTCCTATGTGATCCGGATGGAGCCCGGCGTGCAGACGCCCGAGGAAACGCTGGTCAAAGGCTCGGGCTCGTGCCGCGATTCCAGCTGGCTGTTGATAAATCTTCTGCGGCGGCTGGGCTTTGCTGCCCGCTTTGTCTCGGGCTATCTCATTCAGCTGAAACCCGATCTGAAAGCACTGGACGGCCCTTCGGGCACCGAGGTCGACTTCACCGATCTGCATGCCTGGGTCGAGGTCTTCCTGCCCGGCGCGGGCTGGGTGGGCTTTGACCCGACCTCGGGGCTCTTGGCGGGCGAGAGCCATATCCCGCTGGCCGCCACCCCGCATTACCGCAACGCCGCGCCGATTTCGGGCATGGCGACGGCGGCGGAGGTCGAGTTTGACTTTGACATGACGGTGACCCGCACCGCCGAACATCCGCGCATCACCAAGCCCTTCTCGGATGCGGCCTGGGTGCGGCTGAACACGCTTGGCAAAAAGGTGGATGAGGCGCTGACGGCAGGCGATGTGCGCCTGACCATGGGTGGCGAGCCGACCTTTGTCTCGATCGACGATTTCGAGAGCGCCGAGTGGAACACCGCCGCCGTGGGTCCCACCAAACGCATGCGCGCCGATATGCTGATCCGCAAATTGCGCGAGCGTTTCGCGCCGGGCGGTTTCCTGCATTACGGTCAAGGCAAATGGTACCCCGGCGAGACGCTGCCGCGCTGGACCTTCTCGCTCTACTGGCGCGGCGACGGCAAGCCGATCTGGCAGGATGAAAAGCTGGTGGCCGAGGAAAATCAGGACACCGGTGCCGGGCCGAAAGAGGCCGAACAACTTTTGGCCGGGATCGCGGAACGTCTTGAACTGCCCGGTGAATTCGTGGTGCCCGCCTATGAGGACCCCGCTGAATGGCTGGTGAAAGAGGCGAACCTGCCCGACAATGTCACCCCCGCAAATTCCAAATTGAAAGACCCGGAGGAACGCCACCGCATCGCCCGTGTCTTTGACCGGGGCCTGACAGAGCCGTCGGGCTATGTGCTGCCGGTGCAGCGCTGGAACACGCTCGCCTATGGGCGCGGCTGGCGGACCGAGCAATGGACTTTGCGGCGCGGTCACCTCTTCCTCGTGCCGGGTGACAGCCCGGTCGGCTACCGGCTGCCCTTGAACACGCTGAGCTATGTGCCCGCCGCGCAATATCCCTTCATGTATCCGCAGGACCCGACCATCGAGCGCGGCCCCCTGCCCGATTACGCCGAGATTTTCGCGCAACGGGGCACGGGTCCGCAGTCGCCGGAAGTGGACCGCACGCACCGCCAGCCCGGGGCCTTTACCCCGGATGCGCCGGGGCAACAGGACCGGGTGATGCAGCAGATGACCGAGGTGGGCGGCGCCGTGCGCACCGCGATCTCGGTCGAGCCGCGCGACGGGCGGCTTTGCGTTTTCATGCCGCCGGTGGAAACCATCGAGGATTATCTTGAGCTGGTGGCCGCCGCCGAGGCTTCCGCCGCCGAAATGAAGATGCCGGTGCATATCGAAGGCTATGCGCCGCCGCATGATCCGCGGATGAACGTGATCCGCGTCGCCCCCGATCCGGGCGTGATCGAGGTGAACATCCACCCCGCCGCCTCTTGGGAGGAATGCGTCGCCACCACCGAGGCGGTCTATGCCGAGGCGCGGCTCTGCCGTCTTGGCGCCGATAAATTCATGATCGACGGCCGCCACACCGGCACCGGCGGCGGCAACCATGTGGTGGTGGGGGGGGCGACCACGCTCGACAGCCCCTTCCTGCGCCGCCCCGATGTGCTCCGCTCGCTGATCCTCTATTGGCAGCGGCACCCGTCGCTCTCCTATCTCTTCTCCGGCCTCTTCATCGGGCCCACCTCACAGGCCCCCCGCATCGATGAGGCGCGGCATGACACGCTCTATGAGCTGGAGATCGCGCTGAGCCAGATCCCCAATCCGGGCGAAGGCCATGCGCCGCAGCCCTGGCTGGTGGACCGTCTCCTGCGCAACATGATGATCGACGTGACCGGCAACACCCACCGCGCCGAGATCTGCATCGACAAGCTCTATTCCCCCGATGGCCCCACCGGCCGTCTGGGTCTGGTCGAGTTCCGCGGCTTCGAGATGCCGCCCGATCCGCGGATGAACCTTGCACAGCAGCTACTGATCCGCGCGATCATCGCCCGCATGTGGCAAAACCCGATCAAGGGCAAACCCGTGCGCTTTGGCACCGTGCTGCATGACCGTTACATGCTGCCGGAATTTGTCTGGCAGGATTTCATGGATGTGCTGGGTGATCTCAATCAGCACGGTTTCGCGCTGGAACCCGAATGGTACCAGGCACAAAGCGAGTTCCGCTTCCCCTTCTGCGGCGAGATCGAGGTCGAGGGCGTGCGTCTGGAATTGCGTCAGGCCCTTGAACCGTGGCATGTGATGGGCGAAACCGGCGCCATTGGCGGCACGGTCCGCTACACCGACAGTTCCGTCGAACGCCTGCAGGTAAAGATGACAACCGCGCATCCCGATCGCTACAAGATCATGTGCAATCAGCGCCCGGTGCCGATGGCGGCCACCGGCAACCCCGGCACGCGCGTCGGCGGGGTGCGGTTCAAGGCTTGGCAACCGGCGCTCGCGCTGCATCCGGTGCTGCCGGTGAATGCGCCGCTGAACTTCGACATCTATGACACCTGGACCGGGCGCGCGGTCGGCGGCTGCGTCTATCACGTGGCGCATCCGGGCGGGCGCAACTACGACACGTTCCCGGTCAACGGCAACGAGGCCGAGGCCCGGCGTCTGGCGCGGTTCCAGGCCTATGGCCACACGCCCTGGCCCTATACCGCGCCCGAGGAAACGCCGCATCCCGAGTTCCCGACAACGCTCGATCTGCGGCGCCCGGTCGGGCTTGGCTGACCGATGACCGAGAATGACGCGATGCCGCCAGAGGCCCGGCCGCTGAAACCGGACGTCGCCCCGCAAGGGGCGACGACGGCTGCGGCCTGGCTGGCGCCCATCGGCGTCACCGCGGAAACATCCGGGCCGGAGACATCCGGGCCGGAGACCTCAACATCAGAGACCGAGGCACATGATGATGCTGACCCAGAGCATCCGGAGGGGCTGAGCCCCGGCGAAGATACGGATTCAGGCGAGGAAAAGAGCGACGGCGCTGAAGGCACCAGCGCAGCGCCCAAGGCACCGGTGACCGACGCGCCGAAACCGGCGGCACCCGGCCCGCTGGCCGAGGCCGCACGCCGCGCCGCCGCCAGCCCCCTGCTGGCCGATTACAAAGTGCCCAAAGGCGTCGCCGATGAGCTGATGTCGGCGCCCGGCGTGGTGCGGCCGGTCTGGCATCCGCTGCTGGCGCGCCTGGCCGAGATGACGCCGGAAGAGATTGCCCGCCGGTTCGCGCGCGGCGATCAGTATCTGCGCGATGCGGGCGTGTATTTCCGCCACTACGTCCTGCCGCAACCGACCGAACGCGATTGGCCGCTCAGCCATATTCCGGTCATTCTGGACGAGAGCGAATGGGCCACCATCGCCGCCGGTCTGACCGAACGGGCCGACCTTCTCGAACGCATCGTCGCCGATATTTACGGCCCGCAAGAGCTGGTGAAACAGGGACATCTGCCCGCCGAACTGCTGGCGCTCAACCCCGAATGGCTGCGCCCGATGATGGGCGTCACCCCGCGCGGCGGCCATTACCTGCATTTTCTGGCCTTTGAGATCGGGCGCAACCCGGATGGCAGCTGGTTCGTGCTGGGCGACCGCACGCAGGCCCCCTCGGGGGCCGGGTTCGCGCTGGAAAACCGCATGGCGACCAGCCGGGTGTTTTCGGATTTCTACGCCAAATCCAATGTCCACCGTCTGGCCGGCTTCTTTCGCCAGTTCCGCAATGCGCTGGACGGGATGCGCGACAATCTGGAGGGGGCATTGGGCGGCCGTCCCGCGATCCTGACGCCGGGGCCGAACACCGACACCTATTTCGAACATGTCTATATCGCCCGCTACCTTGGCCTGATGCTGCTGGAGGGCGAGGATCTGACGGTGGTTGACGGCAAGGTGATGGTGCGCACCGTCGCCGGGCCGATGCCGATCTCGGTCCTGTGGCGGCGGATGGACGCGGCCTTTGCCGACCCGCTGGAGCTGGATGAAACCTCGCATATCGGCACGCCGGGGCTGGTCAGCGCGCTGCGCAATGGCAGCGTGACCATGCTGAATGCGCTGGGATCGGGTGTGCTGGAGACGCGGGCGATGATGGCCTTTGTGCCGCGCATCGCGCAGATCTGGCTGGGGCGCAAACTGGCGCTGCCCAATATCGCCACCTGGTGGTGCGGCCATGCGCGCGAGCGGGCCTATGTGAAAACCCACAAGGACCGGATGATGATCGGGCAGGCGCTCTCGTGCCAGCTGCCCTTTGACGTCAACACCACCACCGCCTTTGGCGGCGGCTTTCGCGACCGCGCCCGCGCCTCGATCGACGACTGGATCGAGACCGAAGCCGGGGCGCTTGTCGGGCAGGAGGCGGTCTCGCTCTCGACGACGCCGAGTTTTGAAGAGGGCCGTCTGGTGCCGCGCCCAATGACGGTGCGGGTCTTTGCCGCCCGCACGCCCAAGGGCTGGGCGGTGATGCCGGGCGGCTATGCGCGGATCGGCCGCTCGGGCGATGCCTCGGCGCTGGCGATGCAGCGCGGCGGTTCGGTCGCGGATGTGTGGATCTCGTCGAAAAAGCCGGTGGCGAATGACACGCTGACGCGCGAAGACGGCAGTCTGGGGCGCACCGATGTGGGCGCCCTGCCCGCGCGGGCCGCCGACAACCTCTTCTGGCTTGGCCGCTATGTGGAGCGCACGGAAAGCATCGTGCGGATGCTGCGCGCCTATCATTTGCGGCTGGCCGAAAGCGGCGATCCGCAAGACAGCCGCGTGCTGGCGCTGGCCGCCGACCTCAAGCTGCGCGGCGTCGATGTGAGCGAGGAACTGCCCCAAGCCTTGCCGCAACTCCTCGGGCAGGCGAATGCCTGCGCGGGCAAGGTGCGCGACCGTTTCTCGGTCGATGGCTGGGCCGCGCTGCAGGACATGGCGAAGACCCTGCGCAAGATGTCCACCTCGGTCGAGGCGGGCGATGATGCCGCGCGCGCGATGAGCGTGCTCTTGCGCAAGATCGCCGGTTTCTCGGGGCTGGTGAATGAGAACATGTACCGCTTTATCGGCTGGCGGTTCCTCGAGATTGGCCGCGCGATGGAGCGGGCGGATTTCCTCACCTCGATCCTCCTGGCCTTTGCCGATCCGGCCGCCCCCGAGGGCAGCCTCGACATTGCGATCGAGCTGGGCGACAGCGTGATGACCCACCGGCGGCGCTATCACGGCCCCGCCAGCCGCACGAGCGTGATCGACCTTCTGGCGCTGGACCGGCGCAACCCGCGCGCCATCCTGTTCCAGCTGGAGCTGATCCGCGAGCTGATCGCCGAATTGCCGCGCGGCACGCATGGCACCCGCCTGACCGAGCTGGAGCGGCAGATCCTGCGGCTGTCGAGCGAGGTGACATTGGCCAAACCCGATGAGGTCAGCGCCAAACAGCTGCAGCGGCTGCGCCGCGCCTTGGGCGATTTTTACATGACCCTCGCGCAGGATTACCTGCATTGATGCGCTATGACATCAACCTGACCATCGAGAGCCGCTATGGGGCGAGCACCGATGGTGCGCGCAATCTGGTGCGCATCCTGCCGCTGAACCTGCCCGGCCATCAACAGCTGATCTCGGGCAAGGTCGAGGTCACCCCCCGCCCCGACTGGCGCGAGGACCGGGTGGATTTCTTTGGCAATGCGGTGACCGAGATCGCCTATCACGGGCTGCTGCATCACATGTCGGTCAATCTGCGCGCCCGCGTGGACCGCACCGCCGATCTGCCGGGCGAAGATCTGTCGCCGACGCTGGCGGGGCTGGTGACCGATCTGGCCGCCTGCAACCGGCTCGATGGCAATTCGCCGCATCATTTCCGCATTGCCTCGCCCCGCGTGCATCCGACGCCGGAGATGACCGCCTTTGCCCGTGATATCATCACCCCGGGGATGAGCGTGCTGGAGCTGACCATCGCCCTTGGCCGCGCGCTCTATGAAGAGATGCGCTTTGAGGCGGGGGTGACCGATGTGAACACGCCGCCCGAGGTCGCCTTTGCCAACCGGCACGGCGTCTGTCAGGACTTCAGCCATGTGATGATCGCCTGTCTGCGCGGCATCGGGGTGCCTGCGGGCTATGTCTCGGGCTTTTTGCGCACCATCCCGCCCGAGGGACAGCCGCGCCTTGAAGGGGCGGATGCGATGCATGCCTGGGTGCGGGTCTGGTGCGGGGTGGCGATGGGCTGGGTCGAGTTTGACCCGACCAATGACCAGCTGGTCGCCTCGGATCACGTCGTGGTGGGCTATGGGCGCGACTATGCGGATGTGGCGCCGATCCGCGGGATCCTGCGCACGGCGGGTCAGCAGACCAGTCATCATCTTGTGGATGTCATCCCGCTGGATGCCGTCTGAACCCCCTATATCTAGTCTGCCAAGAGAATCACCCCCGGGGTTTTGCCCAGATCTGCGATGGCGGCGGATGCCGCTGCGGCAGCTGCGCCCCGCCCTTCGTGCCCGAACCCCGCCCCGACGCCATGACACCATATTCCTTGGGTAAAACGCCCCCGTCTTTCGTATGGGGATGCCCTGCCTGCGTTTTAGGCACCGCGATATCGCTGTTACTTTCGCGCCACAGAAGCGGCACCCGGTGAGATATCCACCGATCTTATCCCCAATTTACTGCCCTCTGTGGATGAACCCGCCAACAGCTGCGGGCCGATCCGTGAAAACCATTGTTCCTAAACACTTTCTGTTCGGCGGTCCCGGTGGGAAAAATCAGGGGGCCGATGTGGATGAATGTGCCCGACTCGGAGCGAAGCGCGCCCACCCGCCGGTCAACCCAAAATGGTGTGCAGGAAGTTAAAAAACACCGTTGACCCTGACCGGGAAAATACGCGAGTTTGTGGCAGCTGAACGACAAGACCACCAGATGTAGTATGCCCGGCACAACAGGGCGGATCATCAGGGGGCACGGGAAGCGGGTTGATTTGACCAGAATGACCGGGGATGTGACCGGGTTCCGCCGCGCAGCTTTGCGCGGCCGGGGCGGGCTTTTGCCGCGCCCGGGGTCAGGCATCGCGCAGGCGGGCGGCACGAACGGGTATACAGGGGACGAAAGCATGAAGATCGAGCGCAAGTTCACCAAGGCCGACACCGGTGCCTATGGCGAGATGTCTTTCAACACGACCACGTCCGAGATCCGCAATCCGGATGGTACGGTTGTGTTCCGCAACGAGAATATCGAAGTGCCCGCGGGCTGGAGCCAGGTCGCCTCTGACGTGCTCGCCCAGAAATACTTCCGCAAAGCCGGTGTGCCCGTCCTGTCCAAGAAGGTGAAGGAAAAGGGCGTGCCGGAGTTCCTCTGGCGCTCGGTCCCCGACACCGAAGCTCTGGCCGCCCTGCCCGAGGCTGAGCGTTTCACCGGCGAGAGCTCGGCCCGGCAGGTGTTCGACCGTCTCGCAGGCGCCTGGACCTATTGGGGCTGGAAGGGTGGCTATTTCACCAGCGAGGCCGATGCGCAGAGCTATTATGACGAGATGCGCTTCATGCTGGCCAATCAGATGGCCGCGCCGAACTCGCCGCAATGGTTCAACACCGGCCTGCATTGGGCCTATGGCATCGATGGCCCGAGCCAAGGCCACTATTACGTCGATTTCCAGACCGGCAAGCTGACCAAATCCGCCAGCGCCTATGAGCATCCCCAGCCGCATGCCTGTTTCATCCAATCGGTGAAGGATGATCTGGTGGGCGATGGCGGCATCATGGACCTCTGGGTCCGCGAAGCGCGGCTGTTCAAATACGGTTCCGGCACCGGCACCAACTTCTCGTCGCTGCGCGGCGAGGGCGAGAAGCTGTCGGGCGGCGGCAAATCCTCGGGGCTGATGGGCTTTCTGAAGATCGGCGACCGCGCGGCGGGCGCCATCAAATCGGGCGGCACCACGCGCCGCGCCGCCAAGATGGTGATCTGCGACATGGATCACCCGGATGTCGAGGCCTTCATCAACTGGAAGGTCATCGAAGAGCAGAAAGTGGCCAGCCTCGTGGCCGGCTCGAAGATGCATGAGCAAAAGCTCAATGAGATTTTCATCGCCATCGCGGGCTGGGACGGGCTGGTCACCGATGCCACCGATCCGGCCAAGAATGACGCACTGAAAGCGGCGATCAAATCGGCCAAAAAGGTCATGATCCCCGAGACCTATATCAACCGCGTGCTGCAATATGCCCGCCAGGGCTACACCAGCATCGAATTCCCGACCTATGACACCGATTGGGATTCTGAGGCCTATATCTCGGTTTCCGGCCAGAATTCGAACAACTCGGTCCGGGTGACGGATGCTTTCCTGAAAGCCGTCAAAGAGGATGCCCCCTGGGAGCTGATCCGCCGCACCGATGGCAAGGTGTCGAAAGTGGTCAGCGCGCGCGAGCTGTGGGATCAGGTCGGCCATGCCGCCTGGGCCTGCGCCGATCCCGGCATCCAGTTCCACGACACCGTCAATGCCTGGCACACCTGCCCGGAAGATGGCGCGATCCGGGGCTCAAACCCCTGTTCGGAATATATGTTCCTCGATGACACCGCCTGCAACCTCGCCTCGATGAACCTGCTGACCTTCTACAAGGATGGTCAGTTCGACAGTGACGCCTATGTCCATGCCAGCCGCCTCTGGACGGTGACGCTGGAGATCTCGGTGACCATGGCGCAATTCCCGAGCCCGGAGATTGCCCAGCGGTCCTATGATTTCCGCACCCTCGGTCTCGGCTATGCCAACATCGGCGGCCTTTTGATGAACATGGGCCTCGGCTACGACTCGGTTGAAGGCCGCGCACTCTGTGGCGCGCTGACCGCGGTGATGACCGGTGTTTCCTATGCCACCTCGGCCGAGATGGCAGCGGAACTGGGCGCCTTCCCGGGCTATGCGAAGAACCGCGAGCATATGCTGCGCGTCATCCGCAACCACCGTCTGGCCGCGCAGGGCGAAACCTCGGGCTATGAGGCGGTGAACGTCAACCCGGTCGCCCTCGATCATGCCAATTGCCCGGACAAGGCGCTTTTGTTCATCGCCCGCAATGTCTGGGATCAGGCGCTGGAACTCGGCGAAGCGCATGGTTTCCGCAATGCGCAGGCGACCGTGATTGCCCCCACCGGCACCATCGGTCTGGTGATGGATTGTGACACCACCGGGATCGAGCCGGATTTCGCGCTGGTGAAATTCAAGAAACTCGCGGGTGGCGGTTACTTCAAGATCATCAACCGCTCGGTGCCCGCCGCTTTGGCCAAACTCGGCTATGGCTCGGCGCAGATCGAGGAAATCATCGCCTATGCGGTGGGTCACGGCAGCATGGGCAATTGCCCCGGCATCAACCACACCTCGCTGATCGGTCACGGCTTTGGCCCGGCCGAGATCGCCAAGGTTGAGGCCGCCCTGCCCTCGGCTTTCGACATCCGCTTCGTGTTCAACCAATGGACGCTCGGCGAGGAATTCTGCACCAAGACGCTGGGCATTCCGGCCGAAAAGCTGAACGATCCGTCGTTTGACCTGCTGCGCCACCTCGGCTTTACCAAAGCGCAGGTCGAGGCCGCCAATGACCATGTTTGTGGCACGATGACGCTGGAGGGTGCGCCCTTCCTCAAGCCCGCGCATTACTCGGTCTTTGACTGCGCCAATGCCTGCGGTAAAAAAGGCAAGCGTTATCTGAGCGTTGAGAGCCATATCCACATGATGGCAGCCGCGCAGTCCTTCATCTCGGGCGCGATCTCGAAAACCATCAACATGCCGAACACCGCAGGCATTGCCGAGACGCTGGCCGCCTATGAACTCAGCTGGTCGCTGGGGATCAAGGCCAATGCGCTCTACCGCGATGGCTCAAAACTCAGCCAGCCGCTGGCATCGGCGCTGGTCGAGGATGATGATGAGGCGGAAGAGATCCTGCTGAACGGCAGCCAGCAGGAAAAGGCCGTGGTTCTGGCCGAAAAGATCATCGAGAAGATCGTGGTCAAGGAAATCGTCCGCTCGCACCGCGAAAAACTGCCCGAGCGGCGCAAGGGCTATACCCAAAAGGCCGTGGTCGGCGGCCACAAGGTCTATCTGCGCACCGGCGAGTATAAAGACGGCCAGCTCGGCGAGATCTTTATCGACATGCACAAAGAGGGTGCGGGCTTCCGCGCCATGATGAACAACTTTGCCATCGCGGTCTCGGTCGGTCTGCAATACGGCGTGCCGCTGGAAGAGTTTGTCGACGCCTTCACCTTCACCAAGTTTGAGCCGGCGGGCATGGTGCAGGGCAATGACAGCATCAAGAACGCCACCTCGATCCTGGATTATGTGTTCCGCGAACTGGCGGTCAGCTATCTCGACCGCACCGATCTCGCGCATATCAAGCCCAAGGGCACCAGCTTTGACGATCTGGGCGGTGGCGAGGGTGAAGGCAAACGCGAGAGCAACCTCGCGCAGCCCTCGGAATCGGCGGCCTCGAAATCGCTGGAAGTGCTGCGGCAGATCTCGTCCTCCGGCTATCTGCGCAAGCGGCTGCCGCAGGAACTGGTGGTGCTGCAGGGCGGCGCCGGGGCGATGGGCTTTGCGGGCGATGCCGTCTCGGCGCTGAGCACCTTGGTGCCGGAAGTGCAGATGGCTTCGGCCAGTGCCACGGCGATCAGCTCGGGTGTGGTCGGCATGGACGCGCGGACCAAGGCCAAGATGCAGGGCTATGAGGGTGAGGCCTGCGGCGAATGCGGCAACTACACGCTGGTGCGCAACGGCACCTGCATGAAGTGCAACACCTGCGGCGGCACCTCGGGCTGCAGCTGATCCGGCCAAGCCGCGCCCAAGAGACCGCGCCTGAGAGACCGCACCCGAACGACCGCGCCTGAGGGGCTGCGTCCGACAGGGCGCGGCATCGGGCGCGGCGCTCCCGGCCGCGGAGGCCTCGGGACAGCGGGTCCCGCCACCCTATGTGAAACGCCCCGGCATCCGGGGCTTTTCCACCCCCAATACCCCCCGCGCCCCCGGCAGCTGCCGCGAGATGGTGACGGATCTTAGGAACATCATGGAACTGATCATCGGCGCCCGGCGCATCACCCCCTCGGCCATCCACCGCATCAAAGGCGGCGTCACCGCGACCCTGCGCGGCGAGGCGCTGATGTCACTCCTGAACGCCAGCTTTCACGGCACAGGCTCGATCGAGATGCTGGGCGGTGATCTGGACCGCCGCCCGATGGAAGTGACCTCGATCGAAATGAAAGGTGCGGATACCACCGTCACGCTGCTTTGCGCAGGGCCCGCCAAAACCCTGATGTGAGCCGCGCCACCGGCTCTGGAGCGGCAAGGGCTGGCGCGCCACGGGCCGTCGCGGCGAGGGTCGGCGCGATGCGGGCAGCCCCCGCAGCAGCAGCACAGCCAGTCCTTTGCGCGACATTTCCGCCGACCGTCCCCCGGCCCGGTTGCAGGCCGCTTTGCTTTGCGGCAAATAACGGGTAGGACTGTTCGTAAATAGCGCCAAGGTTGCCCAATGCCCGATCCGAACCCCGCCACAGCCACGCCCCGCCCGCGCCGGACGCAGGCCGAGCGCTCGCATGAGACCCGGCTGAAGGTCTGCGAGGCGACGCTGCAGGCGCTGGTCGAGGTGGGCTATGACCAGATCTCGACCACATTGATCGCCGAGAAGGCGCAGATTTCGCGCGGGGCGCTGACGCATCAGTTTCCGATGCGCAATGACATGCTGGTCGCGGCCTTTCAGCATCTGGTGGGCGAATGGCGCGATGGTTATCCCTTTGGCTCTGACCCCGACCGCGAGCAATTGACGGTGGATCAGCTGATCGACGCGATGTGGGAAAACATCTTTTCCACCCAGCGCTACATCGCCGCGATGGAGCTGATGTTGGCCGCCCGGCAGGACAATGAGCTGGGCCATGCGCTCCGCGACATCCTCGTCACCTGGATAAAGGCGCGCGACAAGATCACCGTGCGGCTGGTCGGCGGCGATGTCGACAATGACGAGGCCGAGCTGAAAGTGCAGCTGCATCTCTCGGTTCTGCGGGGAATCGCCATGCACCAAAGCTTCGACTCGGACCCGCAAACGGCGCAAAAGCTGCTTACATTGTGGAAACGCATGGCCCGAAACGGCTGAAAGCCAGGGGATCTCTGGCGGGAAACCAAGGCGCGCGCGGCGCTGCACAAATTTTGTGCGTTTTGATTTAATCATTTTATATCAATATATTAATTGAAGATTTGCGCTGCCGAAGGGCCCCTGAGGGACGGCCATTGTAACGGATTTGTGCGCTGACACTTGATTTACGAACAGCGCTGATTGCATGATGCAGTCAGAGCTGTTCGGAAGTTTGGATTGCCCGCCCCGAACACCCTTTCAGACATGCCAGCAGATGGCACAAAACAGGGACATCGTGATGACCATTCGACTTCTTCTTGGCAGCGTCGCCGGACTTAGCCTCATGACCTTGCCGGCGCTGGCCGCGACCTGGGATCTGTCGAGCGAATATCCGGCAGGCTCGCTGCAGGGCCAGACCGCCGATTTCTTTGCCAAGGCGGTTGCCGAGAAAACCAAGGGCGCGGTCGAGATCACCGTGCATCACGGCGCGGCCCTGGGCTACAAGAGCGTCGATCACTTTGACGCGGTGGGCGATGGCGCGCTGCAGGCGGCCTCTTCGGCTTTCGTGTTCTGGACCGGCATTGACCCGATCTTCCAGCTCTCCTCGCTGCCCTTCCTCGCGCCGACCGGCGCCGATGTGCACAAGCTCTATGACCTCGCCCGCCCGGACTATGCGGCGGTGCTGGAGGCGAACAACCAAATCCTGCTGCTGGCCACGCCCTGGCCGTCCTCGGGCCTCTGGGGCAACAAGGCCTTTGAAAGCACCGCCGATCTCGCGGGGGTGAAGGTGCGCACCTATGACGTCGCCTCGACCGAGACGATGAAGAACGCCGGGGCCTTCCCGATCCAGATCTCCTGGGCGGATGTGCCGGCACAGCTGTCGACCAATGCGATTGACGCGGTGCTGACCTCGCCCAACGGCGGCGTCGGCGTGCAGATGTGGGAGCAGCAGTCGCATTTCACCAACGTCAACTATGCCTCCTCTTTGCAGGGGATCCATGTGAACCGTGACGCCTGGGAAGACCTGTCCGAGGAAGAGCGCGCGGCGGTGACCGAGGCTGCGGCAGAGGCCGAGACCTTTGGCTGGGATCTGCTGGCGGATGCCACCCGCACGGATTTTGAGACGATGCGCACGCATGGGATGACCGTGGCCGAGGAAATCACCCCCGCCTTTGCCGCCGATCTGACCGCCGCGGCGCAGCCCTTCATCACCGAATGGGTCAAAACCACCGGCCCGCGCGCGCAAACCATCATGGATGCCTACGCCGCGCGCTGAGCGTGCCGTCCCGCGGGCGGCGGCCCCCTGCCGCCCGCCTCCTCATACCGGAGCCCCCGATGCCGCAATTCTACGCCGCCATCTACACCCTCTCGCGCGGTGCCGCGCTGATCGCGGCCTGTGCCCTTGTCTATATGGTGGGCCATATCGCGCTGGAGATCATCCTGCGCAGCCTCTTCTCGACCTCGACGTTCGTGCTGGATGAATTCGTGGGCTATGCGGTCTCGGTCTGCGTGATCTGGTCGCTGGGCTATGTGCTGGAAAACAGCGATCTGATCCGGGTGGGGCTGGTCCTCGACCGTCTGTCGCAGCGCGCGCAGGAATTGCTGACCGCCGCCGCCGCATTCCTGGCTTCTGCGGGCAGTCTGGGGCTGGCCTGGATGTTCTGGATCCGCGTCGCACGGGCTTATCAGCGGGGCACGGTCTCATCCTCGGTGGCGGCGGTGCCGACCTGGATCCCCGAAGGCGCGATGATGCTGGGGCTGTGCTTCTTTGCCCTACAGGCGCTGGCCTATGGGCTGCGCCACATCACCCGCCATCCGTCCCCGGCGCCGCAAGTGCCGCTGGCGACCCCCGTAGAATGACCCCCGCGAATGATCCGCGTCGGATGATCCGCGTCGAATAACCCCCTGGAGACCGAATTGGACACGCTTCTGACCGCCGGTGCCACACTGGCCTTCCTTTTGTTGTTTCTCGGCTTGGGCGTCTGGGTCTTTGTCAGCCTTGCGCTTGTCGCCACCGCCACGCTGTTCTTCCTGCACGGAATGGACCTCTCGCGCATTGGTTCCATCGCGGCGAACATCATCTACCGCTATGCCTCCAGCTGGGAGCTCTCGGCGATCCCCATGTTCATCTGGATGGGCGAGATCATCTTTCGCACCGATATTTCGGCGCGTCTGTTTCGCGGCCTGTCGCCGTTTGTGGATTATATCCCGGGGCGGCTGTTGCACACCAATGTGCTGGGCTGCACGCTCTTTGCCGCTGTTTCCGGCTCCTCTCCCGCCACCACCGCCACGGTGGGGCGGATCACCATCCGTGAGCTCAGCGACCGTGGTTATGATGAACGGCTGTCGCTCGGCTCGCTCGCCGGGGCGGGCAGTCTGGGGCTGCTGATCCCGCCGTCAATCGTGATGATCGTCTACGGCATTCTGGCCGAGCAATCGATCAGCCGCCTCTTCGCGGCAGGCGTGCTGCCGGGTCTGATGATCGCGGCGCTTTATTCTGGCTACATCATGATCTGCGCGAAGCTGAACCCCGCGATCGTGCCGGTGGAGCGGCCCAAACGCCGGGCGGTGGATTTCCTCATCGCGCTGCGCGATCTGGCGCCGCTGGTCGGGCTGATGACCGTGGTGCTCGGCTCGATCTATTCCGGCATCGCCACCCCCTCCGAAGCCGCCGCCGTCGGCGTCATCGCCGCCATCGCCATCACCGCCGTTCTGCGGCAGTTCTCGCTGCGCCTGTTGCGTGACACGCTGATGGGGGCGCTGCGCACCTCGACCATGGTCTGTTCGATCCTGATCACCGCCGCCTTCATGTCCACCGCCATCGGCTATCTGCACATTCCCGCCGACGTCGCCGAAGGCATCGCGTCGCTGCATCTGCCGCCCTGGGGCCTTCTGGTCGTGCTGTCGCTGTTTTATCTGGGCCTCGGCTTTTTCCTCGACGGCAATTCCATCGTGGTGATGAGCCTGCCGATCTCGCTGCCCTTGGCCCTGCAGGCCGGGTTCGACCCGATCTGGTTCGGCATCTACCTCGTGCTGATGGTGGAAATGGCGCAGGTCACCCCGCCCGTCGGCTTCAACCTCTTCGTCTTGCAGGGCATTTCCGGCCGCTCCATCGGCTATGTCGCCCGCGCGGCTTTGCCGTTTTTTCTCCTGATGCTGCTGGGGGTGGCGCTTTTGGCCGTCTTCCCGGGCATCGCCCTCTGGCTTCCGAATTACTTCTATGGATGATCCGATGACCTCCTCTTCCGATTTCGCGCGGCTGTTGCAGGCGCAACGTGCTCCCCAGCAACCGCAGGTGCTGTTTCAGACGGTGCAAGAGATCTGCGAGGCCCGCTTTGGCTTTCGCTTTCTCACCATCCTGAAAAACCTGCCCGGCACCGGCAATGTCATGCGGATGCACAGCTCGACCACCGGCGATTACCCGGTGGGCGCGCTGAAACCGATGGGCCTGACGCCTTGGGGCACCGTGCTGCTCGAGCGCGGCGAAGCCTGGCTCGGCAATTCGCGCGAGGATGTGCTCTGGGCCTTTCCGGATGCCGAGCTGATCCTGTCCAAGGGCTGCGAAGCCTGCGCCTGCGCGCCGGTCATCTGGGCGGGACGCTGTGTCGGCGTGCTCTCGCTGAACGCCGCCCGCGATGCCTATACCGCTGATGATCTGACCGAGATGACCCTGATTGCCCAGGCGCTCGCGCCCGCGCTGATCTGACTGACCCCAAAGGATTTTCCCGATGACCACCTTGCTGATCAAGAACGCCTGCATCGTCGATGGCACCCAGACCGAACCGACCGCGCCGATGCAGATCGCCATCGAAAACGGCCGCATCGCCGAAGTGGCCCCCACGGTGACATTCACCGCCGATGAAGAGCTGGATCTGGCCGGGCTGACGGTGATGCCGGGGCTGATCGACTGCCATGTGCACACCATCGCCACCACCGCGAACCTTGGCGCCAATGCCGCGCTGCCCTCCTCGCTGGTGGCCGCGAAAGCCTCGCATCTGATGCGCGACATGCTGATGCGCGGCTTTACCACCGTGCGCGATCTGGGCGGTGCCGACCGGGGCCTGCAACAGGCGGTGGAACAGGGCTATTTCGCGGGGCCGCGTCTGGTGATCTGCGGCAAGGCGCTGAGCCAGACCGGCGGTCACACCGATTACCGCGGCCCCTATGACAACCGCGATGTCAGCTGGTACGTCAATCAACTGGGCACCCTCGGCCGCATCTGCGACGGCAAACCCGAGCTGATGCGCGCCGCCCGCGAAGAGCTGAAAAACGGCGCGCAATTCCTCAAGGTCATGGCCGATGGCGGCGTCTCTTCGCCCTCCGATCCGATCGGCTATCTGGTGTTCTCGGTCGAGGAACTCACCGCTTTGGTCGAGATTGCCCGGGGTTTTGGCACCTATGTCTCGGCGCATCTTTACGATGACACCGCCATCACGCGGGCGCTCGACTGCGGGATCACCTGCATCGAGCATGGCAACCTGATCTCGGACGCCACCATCACCCGGGTCGCGCGTGAAGGCGCCTTTGTCGTGCCGACGAACATCACCTATGACCTTCTGGCCCGCAAAGGCGCCGAGTTCGGCCTGCCGCCGGAATCCGTGGCGAAAGTGGCGGATGTGCGCGAGGCGGGGCTGGAGCGTCTGACCAAGATGCACGCGGCCGGGGTCACCATGGGCTATGGCTCTGACCTTTTGGGCGGCATGCAGACCGAGCAGTCGGGCGAGTTCCCGCTGCGCGGGCGCTATATCCCCGCCGATGCCGTCATCCGCTCGGCCACGGTCGACGCGGCAAAAGTGCTGCGGATGGAGGGCCAGATCGGTGCCATCACGCCGGGCGCATATGCCGACATCATCGCCGTCAACGGCAACCCGTTGAAAGACCTGAACCTTCTGACGGATCAGGGCGCACATATCCCGCTGATCCTGCAAGGCGGCCGCGCGGTGAAAAACGCCACCACCCTCTGAAACTTCCAATGCGGGCGGCCTGAACCGCCCGCTTTCCCAACACGGAGACAAACCGCCCGCTTTCCCAACACGGAGACAGACATGAAAAAGCTTTTGACCACGACCCTGCTCGGCGCGTTTCTGGCGCAGCCGCTGGCCGCCGAGACCACCTTTATCGCCAACACCTTCTATGATGCCGCGCATCCTTTGGCGAAGTTCGGCTATACCGAATGGGCCGAGATCGTGAAGGATCTCTCGGGCGGCGATCTCAACCCGCAGGTCTATACCGGCACCGTGCTGCTGGCGCCGCGCGCCTCGCTGCAAGGCATTCGCGACAATGTTGTGCAGGTGGCGCATCATGCAGCAATCTACACCCCCTCGGATCTGCCCGTCGCCAATGCGGTGCAGGAACTCGGCTTTGTCTATTCCGATCCGGTTGCCGCGATCTTCGCCGTGGCCGATTTCTCGATGCACAACCCGGCGCAGCTGCAGGAATGGCAGGATCAGGGCGTCGTCTATCTCGGTGCCTATGCCACCCCGGCCTATATCCTGATGTGCGCCAAGCCGGTGCGCAATCTGGAAGAACTGAAGGGCAAACGCATCCGCACCGCAGGCTCGGCGGTTTCGGCCTGGGTGGAGGAAGCCGGTGGCGTGCCGGTCAACGTCCCCTCCTCCGAGATGTACACCGGGCTCGAGCGCGGCACCCTCGACTGCGCGACCAATGCCGCGAATGATCTGGTGGACCGCTCGCTTTATGAGGTGGCCGAGCATACCACGCTGCTGCCCACCGGCATGTATTGGTCTGGCCCGAACTGGGGTTACAACCCGGATTTCTGGTCCGGACTCAGCGCCGATCAGCGCAAGGTGCTGATGGAGGCCTCGGCCCGCTCGATGGCCCGGCTGATCATCAACTACACCGCGCAGGCCGAAAGCGCGCTGAAAGTGGCGCAGGAGAAGGGCGGCAATGTCTATGAGCCGGAAGCCGATCTGCAGGCCTCGGTGGATGCTTTCCGCGAAAAGACGCTGGAAGGGATTTATGACACCGCCGCAACCACTTATGGGCTGAATGACGCGCAGGGCACCATCGATGACTTCCGCGCCAAGATGAGCAAATGGCAGGAGCTTCTGGCAGGCGTCGACACCAAGGATGAGGACGCGTTGACCGCCCTTGCGATGCAGCAGATCTATGCGGACATCGATCCCGCCAGCTACGGCGTGAAGTGATCTGAGGCCGAAACCATCCCGTGGCGGGGCCTCAGCGCCCCGCCTCACCTGCCTTGCCCTGAGGATGTCCCATGCAAGCCCTGACCCGCTGGTTGAACCGCGCCACGATGGCGCTGGCCTCGCTGTTTATGCTGCTGATGATGGCGCATATCACCACCGACGTGATCGTGCGTTTCTTCTTTCACGGGCGCATCATCGGCACGCTCGAGATCGTGTCCTATTATTATATGGTCGCGCTGGTGTTCCTGTCGCTGGGCTTTGTCGAGCTGCGCAATGAGCATATCCGCGTGGATCTGTTCGCACAGATGATGCCGCCGGTGATGCAGCTTGGCCTGTATATTCTGGCCTGCGGGCTGGGGATGATCTTCTTTGGCATGCTCGGCTGGCAGTCGCTGCACGATGCGCTGAGCGCCACCAGCCGCGCCGAAGAGGCGATGAGCAATTTCACCTTTTACATCTGGCCCGCCCGCTGGGCGCTGCCCATCGGCTTTGCCGGCATCTGGCTGGCGATCCTGACCAATCTGATGAAATCCCTGTCCACGCGCCGCGCGCTGTAACCCGGCCCGAAAAGGACCAAGACCATGAGCAATCTCGACATCGGCATTATCGGAACGGTGGTGGCGCTTGCGCTGATCGCGCTGCGCGTGCCCATCGGCCTGACCTTGGGGCTGGTGTCCATCGCCGGTATCGCCGCGATGTTCAACCTCAACGTCGCCTGGGGCATGATTTCCGCCACCCCCTTCGATTATGTCGGGCAATGGGAGCTGTCGGCGGCGCCGATGTTCCTTCTGATGGGGTTCATCTGCTCGGCCACCGACATGACACGCGGGCTGTTTCTCTCGCTCCGGCTCTATCTTGCGCGGCTGCCAGGCGGGCTGGCGATCACCTCGGTCGGGGCCTGCGCCTTCTTCGCCGCCGCCTCCGGCTCTTCGGTGGCCACCGCCTCGGCCATGTCGCGGCTGGCGGTGCCCGAGATGCTGAAACAGGGCTATGACCGCGGTCTGGCCACCGGCACCATCGCCGCTTCGGGCACCTTGGGCTCGCTCATCCCGCCCTCGGTGCTCCTGATCCTTTACGGCGTCTATGCGCAGGTCTCGGTCGGGCAATTGTTCATGGCGGGGTTCATTCCCGGCGTCCTCTCGGCGCTGATCTATATGGCGATGATCGTCATCCGCGTGAAGCTGAACCCCGCGCTCGCCGGTGCCACGCCCGCCCCGCCGACCGAGGCCGAGCGCCGCGAGGCGCTGCGCGATGTCTGGCCGCTGCCGACGCTGATCATTCTGGTGCTGGGCGGCATTTTCTCGGGGGCTTTCTCGCCCACCGAAGCCGGGGCGCTGGGGGCGTTTTTCGCCGCCCTCATCGGCGCCGCACGCGGCAAGCTGACCCGCGCAGCCGTGGTTGAGGCGGTGACGCAGGCGGTTTCCGCCACCGCCTCGATCTTCATCATCCTGATCGGTTCGCTGTTCTTCACCCGGTTTCTGGCGCTGTCGGGCCTGCCCACCGCCTTTTCCAACGCCATCCTCTCGGTCAGCAGCGATCAGTGGTGGATCCTCTTCGCGGTGGCGGTGATCTATCTGGTGCTGGGGATGCTGATCGATTCCATCGGCCTCCTGCTCCTGACGCTGCCGATCCTGGTGCCGCTGGTGCAATCCACCGGGATTGACGCGATCTGGTTCGGGATTATCGTGGTGAAACTGCTGGAGATTGGCCTGATCACCCCGCCGATTGGCCTGAACGTCTATATGATCAACAGTGCGCTGAACAACGAAGTCACCCTGCCCGAGATTTTCCGCGGCATCGGCTGGTTTCTGGTGATGGATCTGCTGACCCTGCTGATCCTGATCCTGTTCCCCGCGCTGACGCTCTGGCTGCCCTCGCTCGCCTATTGACCCCGGAGGATCCCGACGATGACCACGCCCCCCCTGATGATGCTCACCGGCGGCAGCCGGGGCATCGGCCTTGCCATCGCCAAGGCCGCACAGGCGCGGGGCTGGCACGTCAGCCTCGGGCTGCGCGACGCGGGTCAGCTGCCGGAGGGCATCGACCCCGCGCGGGCCGATGCCTTCGCCTATGACGCCACCGACCGGACGGCAGAGGCCCGCTGGGCCGAGGCGGTGATGGCGCGGCACGGACGGATCGACGCGATCGTCGCCAATGCCGGGATCTTCACCGCGACGCCGGTGGTGGAGGCATCCGAGGCAGAGGTGGATGCGCTCCTCGAGATCAACCTCCGCGCGCCCCGGCGGCTGGCGATGGCGGCCTGGCCCGCGCTGAAGGCCAGCGGGCGCGGCCGGGTGATCATTCTGGGATCGCTCTCGGGCAAGCGCGTGGCCTCACCCGGCTCGGCGCTCTATTCGGTCAGCAAATTCGCGGCGGTGGGGCTGGCGCATGCGCTGCGGCATGAGGGATGGGAGCATGGCATCCGTGCCACCGCCATCTGCCCCGGGCTTGTCGCCACCGAAATGGGGGAAACCGCCAGCCGGGGCACGCGCGCTGCCGAAGAGATGACCCAGCCCGCCGAGATCGCCCATCTGACGCTGGAGGCGATTGGCCTGTCCAACACCGCCTCGGTGGCCGAGCTGCACATCAACTGCCGCACGGATGGTATTTTCTGAACTGACGGCCCCCGGACCGGCCCGCTGCCCGTCCAGATCCCCAAAGGGCCGCATCGCAATCCGCCCGTGCGGCCCTTTGGATTTTCAAAACTGCCGATACTTCAGAATTTTCCGATACGCCCCATGAACGCCGCGGCCACGCCGCAGCAGACCCTTGAGTTGCCGCCCGTTTTGCGGACTTGCGTCACCGCGTCCCAAGGCGTCAGCCCGCCCCATCCTTCAGCAGCTTTCGCAGTTCAAATTTCTGGATCTTGCCGGTGGATGTCTTCGGAAGCTCCTGAAAAATCACTGATTTTGGCGTCTTGAACCCCGCCAGCCGTGCCCTGCAAAAGGCGATCAGCTCGGCCTCGCTCGCCTCCTGCCCGGCTTTCAGCTCGACAAAGGCGCAGGGCACTTCGCCCCATGTCAGGTCAGGCCTCGCCACCACCGCACAGAGCGACACCGCCGGATGGTGCATCAAGGCCCCCTCCACCTCGACCGAGGAGACGTTTTCGCCCCCCGAAATGATGATGTCCTTGGCGCGGTCCGCGATCTGCACATGGGCGTCGGGGTGGTGCAGCGCGATGTCACCGGAATGGAACCAGCCGCCGCGAAAAGCCTCGGCCGTGGCGGCGGGATCCTTGAAATACCCCTTCATCGTGGCATTGCCGCGCATCAGGATCTCGCCCTGCGCCACGCCATCGCGCGGCACCGGCTGCATCGTCTCGGGGTCCGCCACATATTGCCCGGCCATCATCGGCATCACCACGCCCTGCCGGGCCTTTTTCTGCGCGCGCGCCGCCTCGGGCAGCGCGTCCCAGGCGGCGTCCCAGGTGCTTTCGACCGCAGGGCCATAGACTTCGGTCAGGCCATAGACCTGCGTCACCCGGAACCCCAGCCGCTCTATGGCGGCCAGGGTGGCGGCGGCGGGCGGCGCCCCGGCGGTGAACACCTCGACGGTATGCGCAAAGGGGCGGCGTATCGCCTCATCGGCATTGACGATCATGTTCAGCACGATGGGCGCGCCGCCGAAATGCGTCACCCCCTCATAGGCGACCGCATTGTAGATTGCCCCGGCGGTCACATCGCGGCAGCACACGACCGTGCCCCCCAGCGCGGGCAGCATCCAGACGTGGCACCAGCCATTGCAGTGAAACATCGGCACAATGGTCAGATAGCGCGGATAGAGCACCATCCGCCAGCTGATCGGCTGGCCCAGCGTGTTCAGATAGGCGCCCCGGTGGTGATAGACCACGCCCTTCGGCCGCCCCGTCGTGCCCGACGTGTAATTGAGCGCGAGGCTTTCCCATTCATCCTGCGGCATGATCCAGTCAAAGTCCGGATCGCCCGCGTCCAGCAGCGCCTCATAGTCCGGATAGCGGCCCGTGGTGGGAAAGCCTGCGCCATGATCGGGCACTTCGATGATCTTCGGCCCCGCCCCCTCCATGCGCGCCACCGCCGCCTCGGCCAGCGGCAGGAACTGCGTGTCGCAGAGCAGCACCCTCGCCTCTCCATGCCCGAAGATATAGGCGACCGTGTCCGCATCGAGGCGGATGTTGATCGCGTTGAGAATCGCCCCCGTGGCGGGCACGGCGAAATGCGCCTCGGCATGGGCGGGCACGTTGGGCAAGAGCGTGGCCACCACGTCGCCGGGCCGCACGCCCATTGCCACCAGCGCGCTGGCCAGCCGGGTGACGCGCGCGTGGTACTCTGCATAGGTCAGACGGTGGTTGTGATAAACCAGCGCCTCGCGCGTGGCAAAGACCTCGGCGGCGCGGCGCAGATGCGACAGCGGCGTCAGGGGCACGTAATTCGCCGGGGTCTTGTCCAACCCGCTTTCATCCGCCAGCCAGCCCATCCTGCCCCCCAAAGTCCTTTCCGCAAACACTAGCAGGCGGAGGCTGCTTGGCGACGGAAAAATCCCGTGCATCAGGAAAGAAAGGCAAACCCTGCCCCCCGATCACAGCCCGCGTCATCGCCGCTCCGGGCGGCCCTTTGCGCGCGGCACCGGGCGGCGCAACACACCGGCAGCCGCCACGGGTGGCGCAAGGGTCACGGGGGTCACGGGGGGCACAGGGGTCATTCGGGGCGCGGGGTTCATGCGGGGCCAGTGCCGCAGCAGGTGGCCCCGGCGCCCTATGGGTTCACGAACCTGCGCGCCGTCACAAATGCAAGAAGCCGCAGCGCTAAGCTACGGCTTCTCAACAGAATGATGGTGGGTGATAAGGGATTTGAACCCCTGACATCTTCGATGTGAACGAAGCGCTCTACCACTGAGCTAATCACCCGGTGACGCGGTGTTTAGCGTCACTCTGCGGGCTCTGCAAGACCCAATTCTTCAGTTTTTTTCCCGCCGCCTTCGCCACCGCGTTTCAGCTTGATCACCATGATCTCGCCCCCGGCCTTGTCGATCTGACGGCTGACTTTCAGCCGGCCCAGCGGCGGCAGCACCAGCGATTCACCGGACGCCAAGGCATCGCCCAGCATTTGCAGCGTGGCCTCGATCACGCCTTTCGCCTCGCCGCGCTTGGCCCCGGAAGCCTTCACCACGCGATCAACAAAATCCTTTTTCTTCAGCATCAGCGTGCCCTCCGGCCCTTCGGCCGCGACACCGCCGTCAATCACTTGATCGTCTTGGGGAGAATCCGTTGTGGAACTGGCCATCACATGCCTCATATAAAATGGCGGAACTCTTTGAACGATAGGCGGGAATCGGGATATCCGCTACAGGGAACCCGAAACGGCCCCTATTTTACTGCCCAAATGCGACTTGCTTGTCGCAGCTTGGGCAAGCGGTTAAATTTAGCGCAGATTTATGTATTTGGAGAGAGAAATGCTGTTGCCCACCCGCCTGTCTCTGGTGTTCTCCTTTGTGGTGCTGTCCCCCCTCGCCCTGGCACCGCTGCCGCTGGCGGCGCAATCGGCATCGGAAACCGCGATGGTGAAGATGCCCGACACGCTGGTCACCCTGCGCGACGGGATCGAGCCGACCTATGGTTGGGGCGATGTGGAGCCCGGTGACATCGGTCAGGTGCGCCGCCTCGACAATGACGGCGACCTGGTGGTCGATTTCCCGGGCAAGGACGTCTCTGGCTGGGCCTCGCCGGTGGATGAGATGCAGCCGGTGATTGGCGAGGGCATGCTGGTCGAACGCGGTCCCGACTGGAAATGGCAGGATCAGGATGGGGGCGCCGGGCGGCAGGGCAATGTGACGGCGCTCAAGGACAATGGCTGGGTGGAGGTCACCTGGCCCAACGGCACCACCAATGATTACCGCTGGGATCAGGGCGGGCTCTACGACCTGCGGGCGGTTGATCTGGGGATGCATGCCTCGCAAATGGCCGGGGCGGTGGTGGACGATGACCTGCGCGCCAGCCGCTTTGGCAGCTGGACGGTGCTGCGTCAGGGCGAGCAATTGTCTTTTGTCGCCGAGGACGGCGGGATGCAGATCGAATTCTGGAGCCAATCCAATGGCTGGTTCGATTTTCGCAATCAGATGGGGCAATGGACCTATTATTCCAGCAGCTCGAAAGAGACCGATACGTCAGAGCTGACCGAGGTGATCGCGCCCACGGATGAGGAGCCGGTGGGCCTGACGAAATTCGGCGAGTGGCGCCTGCGGGTGACGGCAACCGACATCTATCTCAGCCATCCCGGCAATGATTTTGAGCTGGATATCCCGGCCCAGACCCCGGCAAGTTTTGAGGTGCAGTTCTACGACGGCAAGGTTGAGACCATCGCGGCCGACACCCCGTAAGGCGCGTCACCACCGGAAGGCGCCCAGAGCATGGCGCGGGACGAGATTGGACAGACAAAAAAGGGCCCCCGCTTTCACGGGGGCCTTTTCAATAGGATAGAGGCCTATCTTAATGTGCCGTGGCCGCAGGAGCCGCGGTGCCCGCCAGTTTGGCGGCCAGCGCGGCCGCCTCTTCGGCGGCCTCGTCCCATTCCACCGGCTCGGGCGCGCGCACCAGCGCGCGGGCCAGAACCTCGCGCACATGGCTGACCGGAATGATCTCGAGGCCCTCTTTCACATTGTCCGGAATGTCCTGCAGATCCTTGGCGTTTTCCTGCGGGATCATCACCGTCTTGATGCCGCCCCGCAGCGCCGCGAGCAGTTTTTCCTTCAGCCCGCCGATCGGCAGCACATTGCCGCGCAAGGTCACCTCACCCGTCATCGCCACATCGCGTTTCACCGCAATCCCGGTCAGCACCGAGACAATCGAAGTGACCATGGCGATCCCGGCGCTCGGCCCGTCCTTCGGGGTCGCCCCTTCCGGCACGTGCACGTGGATGTCCACCGCCTCGAACTTCGGCGGTTTCACCCCGATTTCCGGGCTGATCGAGCGGACATAGGAGGAAGCCGCCTCGATGGATTCCTTCATCACATCGCCGAGTTTCCCCGTGGTCTTCATCCGGCCCTTGCCCGGCAGTTTCAGCGCCTCGATCTGCAGAAGATCGCCGCCGACAGAGGTCCAAGCCAGCCCGGTCACCACGCCGACCTGATCCTCCAGCTCGGCCAGACCATGGCGATGCCGCTGCACGCCGAGATATTCCTCGACCTTGGCTTCATCCACCGCCACCGACTTGACCTTGCCCTTCAGGATCTCGGTCACCGCCTTGCGGGCGATTTTCGCCAGTTCCCGCTCCAGATTCCGCACCCCGGCTTCGCGGGTGTAATAGCGGATCACATGGGTCAGCGCGGCGTCGCTGATCGAGAATTCGGCCTTTTTCAGCCCGTGATTCTTGATCTGCTTCGGCACCAGATGCTGGATGGCAATCTCGCGCTTTTCATCCTCGGTATAGCCCGAGAGCGGGATGATCTCCATCCGGTCCAGAAGCGGCCCCGGCATGTTGTAGCTGTTGGCCGTGGTCAGGAACATCACGTTCGAGAGGTCATATTCCACCTCAAGATAGTGATCGGCAAAGGTCGCGTTTTGCTCCGGGTCCAGAACCTCCAGCATCGCCGAGGCGGGATCGCCGCGGAAATCCTGCCCCATCTTGTCGATTTCATCGAGCAAGATCAGCGGGTTGGTGGTTTTGGCCTTTTTCAGCGCCTGGATGATCTTGCCCGGCATCGAGCCGATATAGGTCCGGCGGTGGCCGCGAATTTCCGACTCGTCCCGGACCCCGCCGAGCGAGATGCGGATGAACTCGCGCCCCGTGGCCTTCGCCACAGAACGGCCCAGCGAGGTTTTGCCCACGCCCGGAGGTCCGACGAGGCAGAGGATCGGCCCCTTCATCTTGGTCGCGCGCGCCTGCACCGCCAGATATTCGACGATGCGTTCCTTGACCTTTTCCAGCCCGTAGTGATCGGCATCGAGCACGGCCTCGGCCGCGTTCAGATCCTTTTTCACCCGGGATTTCACGCCCCAGGGCAGCGCCAGCAGCCAATCGAGATAGTTGCGCACCACCGTCGCCTCGGCCGACATCGGCGACATGGATTTGAGCTTTTTCAGCTCGCCCTCGGCCTTGTCGCGCGCCTCTTTCGAGAATTTGGTGGCGGCGATCTTCGCCTCCAGCTCGGCCACTTCATTCTGGCCATCCTCGCCATCGCCGAGTTCCTTCTGAATGGCCTTCATCTGCTCATTCAGATAATACTCGCGCTGGGTGCGCTCCATCTGGTTCTTGACGCGGGATTTGATCTTTTTCTCGACCTGCAGCACCGACATTTCGCCCTGCATCAGGCCAAAGACCTTCTCCAGACGCTCGGCGACGTTCAGCGTCTCCAACAGCGCCTGTTTCTCGGCCACTTCGATGCCGAGATGCCCCGAGACGAGATCGGCCAGCTTGTCGGCATCGCGGCTTTCCGCAATGGCGGCCAGCGCCTCCTCGGGGGTGTTTTTCTTGATCTTGGCGTAGCGCTCAAACTCATCGCCGACCGTGCGCAAGAGGGCCTTGACGGTGTCGGCATCCCCCGGCGTTTCGGTCAGGGTTTCGGCATGCGCCTCAAAGAACTGTTCATTTTCAACGAATTCGGTGATCCGCACCCGCGATTTGCCCTCGACCAGCACCTTGACGGTGCCATCGGGCAGTTTCAGCAGCTGCAGCACATTGGCGAGCACGCCCGTGCGATAGATCCCCTCGGTCGTGGGTTCATCCACGCCCGGGTCGATCTGGCTGGCCAGCAGGATCTGCCGGTCATCGGCCATCACCTCTTCCAGCGCGCGGACCGATTTCTCGCGCCCCACGAAGAGCGGCACGATCATATGCGGAAACACGACAATGTCGCGCAGCGGCAGGACGGGAAAGCTCGATGCAAGAGTCTGGTTCATGCGTTTTCCTCTCTGGCAGGAAGGACGGCCCCGATGCGGCAGCGCGGCCTTCCCCGTTTCAGATCCCATATCTAGGGCGTGACCTGCGGGGGTTCAACCTCTGTCCGATGCGCCCAGAATGCGCCGCCTGCCCGACGGGGGCAAGAGTGCGCCGCAGGCGGAATGCATCAAAGGCCCGCGAGTCGTGCCGGGCGGCAGATCACCGCCACTTTACCGGGCAGTCCCGGGCCGCGCGGTTGAAACCACACCGCTCCGGTCCATCTCAACAAACAGAGGGGAGCGATATTACAAAGTGGCATCCCCCCGATGCAGGAGATCAGAGAGGCCGTCAGGATCATGCCGTTTGTTCGCGCCCCCAATCCGCCCGCCAGAACCCGTTTCCGCCTGGCGCTGCGCGGGCTCTCCGCCGGGGCGAGGACCGGTAAGGCCCGGACGGCAGCGGGCCAGCCCGACGGTGCAGGTGGCACGTTCCCCCGGAACGGTGCCGGGCCCGGCGTCGGGGTCGGGGTCGGGGCCTCGCCTCCCCGCGCCCCCGCGGATTCCGCACGCGGCCCGGATAGGTCTGCGCGCGGTCCCGACACGGCAGAGGTCTACGGCCCGCCCCGGCCGCCCGGTCCTGACGGCGCGCCCGGGCGCGCGGTTGCAGGATGGTGGATCCTCCCCGCCGCAGCAATTGGCGCCATCGTCTGGTCTGTCCTCTTGCACAGGATCATCACCTCGCAGTGAAGCGGTGCGCGTTCGTCGGCCCGCCCCTGCTCTGGCCAGTGCAAAGCTTGACCGGTGCTTTGTTGGGGCATCCCGTTGCCGGGAAACCCTGCTGTCAGCCGATCAGGGGCAGCAACACCGGCGGTCGGCAACACGGGCGGTCAGCCAATCGGGCGCTCAACAGACCGGGCCGCCAACAGATCAGGCGGTCAGCGTGCGAGAACCACCTCGACCTGCAGCCCCCCCAGCCGTTCGCTCTCGCCCAGCCGGATCGCGCCGCCATGGCTGCGGGCAATATCGGCGGCGATGGACAGGCCCAGCCCCACGCCCTGCCCCTTGTTCTGGTTGCGCGCGGGGTCCAGCCGCGTGAAGGGGCGCATCGCCTCTTCGCGCCGCTCGGCGGGAATCCCCGGCCCGTCATCCTCCACCACGATGCGCAACGCCCGTGGCCCCAGAAACACCGAGACCTCGGCCCGCGCGCCGTAGCGCACCGCATTGCCGATCAGATTGTCCAGCGCCCGGCGCAGGCTGTCGGGGCGGAATGTCGCGGTGCCCTCGCCCAACACCTCATGGAGCGTCACCGGACGCCCGGCCCGCTGCGCATCCTCCACCACGCCGCGCACGAATGCCGCAGGGTCCAGCACCTCGGGATCGGTATCGGCGGCATCATCGCGGGCAAAGGCGAGGAAGGCATCGACCAGCCGCGCCATTTCCTCCACATCGCGCTCCAGCGCCGCCACATCCTCATCCTCGGGCAGCATCGACAGGCCCAGCCGCAGCCGGGTCAGCGGCGTGCGCAGATCATGGCTGATCCCCGAGAGCATCAGCGTGCGCTGCTCGATCTGCCGCTCGATCCGCGCCCGCATGTCCAGAAAGGCCGCCCCTGCCGCCCGCACCTCGATCGCGCCCGAGGGGCGGTAGCGCACCACCCGGCCCTTGCCAAAGGCTTCCGCCGCATCGGCCATCCGCCGGATCGGCCGCAACTGATTGCGCAGGAACAAGAACGCCACCAGCGTCATCACCAGCGAGGTGGCCAGCATCAGCACGATCAGCTGATGCGGGTTGGAGGCCGAAACCCGGCGGCGGTCGAGCGAGATCTGCATCGGCCCCTGCCGGGTGGTCAGCACGACCCGGACCACGCGCGAGTTCGACAGATCCACCGCCGTCACCTGCCCCAGCCCCCGGCGCAGCGTATCAATCACCACCCGGCCGGAGAAATCGTAAAACGCCCGCTGATCGCCGGTCTCGGCCGCCACCGGCAGCACCACCACGAGGTTCAGCGTCGCCCCCAGCGCCCCCGCCCGTGCCGCCGCCGTTGCCGCGTCCGGCGCCTGGTCGGCCAGAGATTCCACCGCGATCAGCTCGGTCAGCAGCGCATCCGTCATCTGCCGGGTCACCCCTTCAAAGTGGCGCTGCAAGAACACCACCGACACCACCAGCTGGATGGTGATCACCGGCAAAATCAGAATCGCCGCCGCCCGCCCATAGAGCCCGCGCGGCATCATCCGTTTCAGCCAGAGAAAATCCATGCCACAACTCCGCTATCGCGCCCGCAGCGCCCGCCACCGGTGCCGCCCCGCCCCGCCCGACCCTAGGCCGCGGCACCGCGAGAGAAAAGCCACAAGCGTCCCCGGCCCCCGCCGGGGCCGGTTACCGCCGACCGATGCCATGATCCCGATGCCCCAACGCCGCCCGCCAAAAGCTGCTACCCCAAACACTGCTACCCCAAACGCTGCCACCCTGCCCCGCCCAAGGACTGCCCGATGACCCTTCCCCCCCAAACCGGCATGCCCGAGCCCCTCGCCCCCGGCCTGCGCCGGCTGATCGCCCCGAATCCTTCGCCGATGACCTATTGGGGCACCAACACCTATCTGTTGGGCGAAAAGACGCTGGCGGTGATCGACCCCGGCCCCGCCGATCCGCAGCATCTGGCGGCGATTCTGGCCGCGGTTCCGGCAGGCGCCAGAATCAGCCATATTCTGGTGACCCATGCGCATCTGGACCATTCGCCCCTCGCGCGCGAACTGTCACAGCTTTCAGGCGCGCCGGTGCTGGCCTTTGGCGATGCGCAGGCGGGCCGCTCGCCGATGATGCAGCGGCTGGCCACGGATGGCATGCAGGGCGGCGGCGAAGGCGTTGATGCGGATTTCACCCCCGATGTCACCCTGGCCGATGGCGCGGTGGTCGAAACCGCGGAATGGCGGCTGCAGGCGCTGCACAGCCCCGGCCATTTCTGCAATCACCTGTGTTTCATGGGCGCGGATTACGGCTTCAGCGGCGATCATGTGATGGGCTGGTCCTCGACGCTGATCTCGCCGCCGGATGGGGATCTGGGGGATTACCTGCGCAGCCTGGACCGGCTCGCCGCGCGACGGCCGGACATTCTCTATCCGGGCCATGGCGCACCGATCACGGATCCGGCGCACAGGATCGCCGAACTGGCCGCCCATCGCGCCGACCGCCACGCGCAAATCCGCGCCGCTCTGGCACAGGGCCCGACCACGGCCCCTGCGCTTGCCGCCGCGCTTTATCAGGAGATTCCCCCCGCTCTGCTGGGCGCGGCCGCCCGAAATGTCTTTGCGCATCTGATTGAACTGGTTCAGGAAAACGCGGCTCGCGCTGAAAAACCCCTGCATCCGTTGACGATTTTCGCGCCGGTGTAATTTTTCTGAAAAAATCTGTCAGAACCCACTTGCAGCCCCCAAAAGCCGCCGCTATACACCCCCTCGTGTTCCGGCGTAGCTCAGCGGTAGAGCAGTTGACTGTTAATCAATTGGTCGTAGGTTCGATCCCTACCGCCGGAGCCAAAACTTCCGCAAGTTGCTGAAGTTGCTACGATTTCCCTGATTTAGGTTCAATGTGTCACACTCAGGTGTCACACTTTCAACCCGGGTCAGAGGGCGACCCGCTCAACCGCGCGCGCCCCGCAATGCCCCCCACTTTTCATCATGTCCAACGCGGCAGCACCTTTCAGTGGCGCCGAGGCAATCGCGCGCATCCGCAACCTGATCTTTGCCCACGGCAGGGCCGACGCGCGCCGGTTGGACGATGGCAGGCGGCTTCGGATGGAGCGCTTGCGCGCAAAGGCCCCGATGATTGCCCGATCTTGCGCCATATCGCGTTGCAATGCCGATTTGGCCGAATATCGGCTTGACGCGCCTGCCATTGCACTGCGTCCTTGGCACTGGAAACAGGACGTCCGACCCTGAACAGTGACAGGATCCGGCCACAAGGTAAGCGACATCAAGGATATGGGGTTTTCTCATCTCGACTGGAACCTGTTGCGCAGCTTCGTGACGATCGCGCAATCGCAGTCGATCACCGATGCGGCCCAGCGCCTGTGCCTGACCCAGCCCGCGGTTTCCGGCAGTCTGAAGCGGCTGGAGGAACAGGTCGGATACCGGCTGATTGAGCGCAGTTCGACCATGTTCGAACTGACCGATGCGGGCCGCACGCTGCTGGCCGAGGCCATCGACATCACCGCCGCGGTCTCGCGCCTGCCCGCCTCGCTTGAGGAAGCCGAGAAGGTGCTGACCGGCGCCGCGACAATCGTTCTCGCCTCGCATGTGGAAAGCCCCGAATTCGATGCAGCCCTCGCGCTGTTTCACCGCCGCCACCCGCAGGTGCGCCTGACCTTGCAGGTCGAGGCCTCGCGCGAGGCCTTGGCGATGGTCGCGGCACGGCGGGCCAATATGGCGGTCTGCGTGGTGGGCGAATGCAATCTGCAGCTGGAATACACCCTGTTGTTTCAGGAGCATTTCGGCCTCTATTGCGGCCCCTCCCACCCGCTCTTCGGCATCGAGGGATTGTCGATTGCCGATCTGGCCGGGCACGAATCGATCGGCTATCTGGCCGAGCGCAGCAACCGGGCCCTGCACGAGCTGAGCGCGTTGCGCCTGCGCTGCGGCATGCAAACCGAACTGGTGGGGCAGTCGCATAACCTTGAGGAAGTGCGCCGCATGGTGATTGCGGGCTTCGGGATCGGCCCGCTCCCGATCCATGTGGCCGAGCGCGATTGCGCGGCAGGTCGACTCTGGCGCCTGCCGCCCTATGAGGGAACGCCGCAGGCCGGGGTCTATTTCGTGACCCTGCCCGCCGCCCTGCGCAGCCGCATCGAGGACGAGCTGCACCGCGCCTTTGCCGAACAGGTCGCGCTGAGCCCGCCCGAAGCGCGGATCTATGGTGAGGCTTCCCATGAGGGGGCTGCGGCGCGCGCGGCGCGCGGATCGGATGACACCGCATAGATTGGCCTGATGGGCCGGATCGTTCAAAATTATTCGACATGGAGACCATAGCGCCGCAGTCTGGGATGCAGGACGCCAGCGTCCCCAAAAAACTGTCGGACCCCGATGTTCCCTTTCCCGGGAACAGGGATTTATCCAAAAAAACAGGTCGATTCTCACGACCGATCCAACAGGAAGGTCCATAAGATGCTTTCACCGAAAGCGCTCCGCCGAGGAGCGCTCACGCTCTCGCTTTGCCTCACGGCTCTGTCCAATGCGGCCCTTGCCCAAGACACGCCCGTCGCGGGGGGCCGGCTTGACCTTGTGGTCCAGCCCGAACCGCCCAGCCTGATGATCGGCATCACCACCAACGGGCCCAGCCTGCTGGTGGCCGGGTCGATCTACGAAGGCCTGCTGCGCTATGACAGCGATCTGAAGCCCTATCCCGCGCTGGCCGAAAGCTGGGAAAGCTCGGAGGACGGGCTGACCTTCACCTTTCACCTGCGTCAGGGTGTGAAGTTCTCGGATGGGGAACCCTTCTCGGCCAAGGATGTGCTGTTCACCTTCACCGAATTCCTGACCGAGACCAATCCGAAGTGGCGCGAGGTCATGCGCCATGTCGAGGCGATCACCGCCCCCGATGAGCACACCGTGGTTTTCAAACTGAAGGAAGGTTACGGCCCGTTCATCCGCTCGTTCAGCTATACGGTCGCGCCGATCATCCCCGCGCATCTCTATCAGGGCACCGATTTCACCAAGAACCCGAACAACGACAAACCCGTCGGCACCGGCCCCTTCGTTCTGAAGGAATGGAAAAAAGGGTCTTTCATCGACCTCGAGAAGAACCCCGAGTACTGGAACCCGGGCCACCCCTATCTGGACCAGGTCGTCTATCACGTCGTCCCCGACGCCGCCTCGCGCGCCACGGCCTTTGAGACCCGCACCGTCTCGGTTCTGCCCGGCGGCTCGGTCGAGAACTTCGACATTGCGCGCCTTGCCAAGGAAGACGGCGTCTGCGTCACCGAAAAGGGCTGGGAATACAACGGCCCGATGTCCTTCCTCTGGCTGAACAACCGCACGGCACCGATGGACAATGTCAAGTTCCGTCAGGCGGTGATGTATGCGCTCAACCGCCCGATGATGCTTCAGGTGCTCTGGGGCGGCTATGGCAAGGTCGCCACCGGTCCGATCACCTCGACGATCCCGTTCTACGACAAGGTCGAACCGCAATATGACTACGACCCCGAGAAGGCCAAGGCGCTGCTGGAGGAGATCGGCTACACAGGCGACACGCCGCTGCGTCTGCTGCCCCTTCCCTATGGCGAGACCTGGCAGCGCTGGGCCGAGGTGGTGAAGCAGAACCTCTCTGCCGTCGGCATCCCGATCGAGATCGAATCCACCGATGTTGCGGGCTGGAACCAGAAGACCTCGCAATGGGATTACGACATCGCCTTCACCTATCTCTATGAGAACGGCGATCCGGCGCTGGGCGTGTCGCGGAACTACATCACCAGCCAGATCACCAAGGGCAACCCTTTCGCCAATGTCGAAGGCTATTCGAACCCCGTGGTGGACAAGCTCTTTGACGATGCCGCCGTCGCCACCACCGACGCGAAACGTCAGGAGCTTTACACCGAGGTCCAGAAGATCCTGCAGACCGATGTGCCCGTGGCCTGGCTGCAGGAGCTGAGCTTCCCGACGCTCTATGACTGCAAGGTGCAGGATCTGGTCAAGACCGCCAACGGCATCGGCAGCTCGCTCGGCGATACCTGGATCGCCCAATAGGCACCCCCCGGTCGCCCCGTCCCGCAACGGGGCCCCGACACCGACCCGGCTGCGCGCGCAGATGCCGCGCAGCCGGACCCGCCACTCCAAGTAAGATGGGCCCGCATCCATGCTGCGATTTCTGATCGGGCGGCTGGTGAAGATCGTGATCATCCTCTTCGCCATCGCCGTCCTGAATTTCTGCCTTATCCACATGGCGCCGGGCGATCCGGCGCTGGTCATGGCGGGTGAGGCGGGCGATGCCGACCCGAAGTTCCTTGCGGAATTGCGCAGCCAGTTCGGCCTCGATCAGCCGATCCACATTCAGCTCTGGACCTATCTGTCGCATATGGCGCAGCTGGATCTGGGCTATTCCTATCGTCAGCAGGCCAGTGTCGGCGCACTCATCCTCGACCGTCTGCCCGCAACGCTGATCCTCTCGCTCACCGCTTTCGCGATTTCGCTGGGTCTTGGCGTGCTCGCCGGTGTCATCGCGGCGGCGCGGCAGGGCAGCTGGTCGGACAGCGTGATCTCGACGGTGGCGCTTCTCTTCTATGCCACACCGCTCTTCTGGATGGCGCTGATGGCGGTCTTGCTGTTCTCGGTCACCCTCGGCTGGCTGCCGGCCTTCGGCTATGAAAAGGCGGCCTCGGATCTGACCGGGATCGCGCGCGCCGTCGACATCCTCCGGCATCTCATCCTGCCCGCGACGACGCTGGGGCTGTTCTTCATGGCCACCTATGTGCGCATCACCCGCGCCTCGATGCTGGAGGTCAACCGGCTCGATTTCGTCAAGACGGCGCGGGCCAAGGGATTGCGGAATTCGGTGATCCAGCGCCGCCACGTGCTGCGCAATGCGATCCTGCCGGTGGTGACGCTGGCGGGTCTGCATGCCGGGCAGCTGGTCGGGGGCGCGGTGCTGATCGAAACGGTCTTTGCCTGGCCCGGGATCGGGCGGCTCATGTACGAGGCGCTGCAAAGCCGCGATTACAACCTGTTGCTCGGGGTGTTCACCGTCTCGGCCGGGCTCGTCCTGATGTTCAACCTGATCACCGATATCCTCTATCGCGTGGTCGACCCGAGGATCCGCATTTCATGAGCGATTTCTGGAAAGCCTTCAAACAGAACCGCGGCGCTGTGGTCGGCCTTTGGGTGCTGGGCCTCGTGCTGATCCTCTCGGTCGTCGCGCCCTTCCTGTTCCCGGCCTCGCCCTGGGACATGGTCAACATGCCCTTCATGCCCCCCTTTCAGGACCAGAGCGTCCTGCTGGGCACCGATACCCTTGGCCGCGACATTGCCGCGGGGCTGGCCCATGGCGCCTATGTGTCGCTGCTGGTGGGGTTCGTCTCGACCATCGTCAGCCTCGCGATCGGCATCCCGATCGGCGCCGCGGCCGGGTATTTCGGCGGCTGGGTCGATGATATCCTCTCGCGGATCACCGAATTCTTTCAGGTCATCCCCAGTTTCGCCTTTGCCATCGTGCTGGTGGCGATCTTTCAGCCCTCGATCACTTCGATCATCGTGGCCATCGCGCTGGTGAGCTGGCCACCGGTGGCGCGGCTCTTGCGGGGCGAGGTGATGGCGCTGAAGCGGCGCGAATTCATCGAGGCGGCGCAGCTTTCGGGACAATCCGGCTTCACCATCATCTGGCGCCAGATCCTGCCCAACACCATCTCGCCGGTGATCGTGCTGGCCTCGATGATGGTGGCGACCGCGATCCTGACCGAGAGCGCGCTGGACTTCATGGGGCTGGGCGATCCGAACGTGATGAGCTGGGGCTATATCATCGGCGCCGGGCGCACGGTGCTGCAGCAGGCCTGGTGGATCAGCTTCTTCCCCGGTCTCGCGATCCTGCTGACGGTGCTGGCCTTCAACCTGATCGGCGAAGGGCTCAATGATGCCCTGAACCCGCGCCTGAACAAGCGGAGGCAATGAGATGCTGGACATGACGACCGCAACGCCGCTGGTGCGCATCGAAAATCTCAAAATCGCGCTGCCCGAGGGGGCCGACCGGCCCTATGCCGTCGACAAGGTCAGCTTTGACCTCTACCCGGGCAAGATCCTCTGCGTGGTGGGCGAATCCGGTTCGGGCAAGTCGATGTCGGCCAATGCGCTGATGGGGCTGCTGCCCGAGGGGGTGCGGGTCAATGAGGGCGCGATCCGGCTGGGGGCCGAGGATCTTCTGGCGCTGGACGAGGCCGGGATGCGCGCCCTGCGCGGGCGCCGCGTCGCGATGATCTTTCAGGAACCGATGTCCGCGCTCAACCCCTTGATGCGCATCGAGGATCAGATCGCCGAGGTGTTCGAGGCGCATGGCCTCCTGCGTCCGGCCGAGCGCAAGGCGCGGGCGCTGGCCCTTCTGGAAGAGGTCGGCCTGCCCGATCCCAAGCGCGCCGCGCGCAGCTATCCGCATCAGCTCTCGGGCGGGCAGCGTCAGCGGGTGGTGATCGCGATGGCGCTCGCGCTCGAACCCGAGGTGCTGGTGGCGGACGAGCCCACCACCGCGCTGGATGTGACGACGCAGGCGCAGATCCTGGAGCTGATCCGCAAATTGCAGATCAGCCACAAGATGGCGGTGATGTTCATCACCCATGATTTCGGCGTCGTGGCCGAGATCGCCGATCATGTCGCGGTGATGCAGCTTGGCCATGTCGTTGAGGAGGGCCCGGCCGCGCAGGTGCTGCGCGCGCCCCGGCATCCCTATACGATTGGCCTCATCAAGGCGATCCCGAAGCTGCGCGGCGGCCGCGCCCCTGCCCAGACGCCTGCCGCCTCAGCTGCCCCCGATATGGCCCCCGAAACGACCCCCGATATGGCCCAAGGCACGACCCCAAACGCGGCCACCGATACCACCCCCGATATGGCCCCCGGGCGCGCGCCTCTGATGCAGATCGAGGGCGCCTGCAAGACCTACCGCATGGGGCTGGGCCTCTTTCGTCCCCCCCGCCTGATCGAGGCGGTCAAGGATGTCTCGGTGACCATCGGGCGCGGCGAGACGCTGGGCATCGTGGGCGAGAGCGGATCGGGGAAATCCTCCTTCGGGCGCTGTCTGGTGCGGCTGCAGGATCTGGATCAGGGGCGCATTCTGCTCGACGGGCAGGACGTGACCCACACGACCGGCACCGGCCTGCGCGAAATGCGCCGACGGGTGCAGATGATCTTTCAGGACCCCTTTGCCTCGCTCAATCCGCGCATCCGTGTGGGCCGCGCCATTGCCGACGGGCCCATCGCCTATGGCACCCCCGTCGCTCAGGCGATGGCCGAGGCCGAGGCGCTGCTGGCGCGGGTGGGCCTGCCGGGCACGGCACGGCGTTTCCCGCATGAATTCTCGGGCGGGCAGCGCCAGCGGATCGGCATCGCCCGCGCGCTCGCCCTCAGGCCCGAGCTGATCGTGGCGGATGAAGCAGTATCCGCCCTCGACGTCTCGATCCAGGCGCAGGTGCTGGCCCTGCTCGACGATCTCAAGCGCGAGCTGGGGCTCAGCCTCGTCTTCATCACCCATGACCTGCGGGTGGCCGCCCAGATCTGCGACCGCGTCATGGTCATGCAAAAGGGCGTTTGCGTCGAAACCGGCCCCGGAAGCCAGATCTTCGACGCGCCGCAACACCCCTATACCCGCTCTCTGATCGCGGCCATTCCGGGCAAGGAATGGGATCAACAGGCGGGCTGACACCGCGACACGACGGCCGCGCCCCGCGCGCCCCTTTCATCCAGCAAGGACCAACCAGAATGCGCCAGACCACCTCCCCCGCGCCCAATTCCATCGAAGCCCGCGACATCGCCTATCAGGTCCATCCGGTGGTCGACATGCGCCGCTATGAGGCCGAAGGCGGGCTGATCATCGACCGTGGCGAGGGTATCTATGTCTTCGATCAGACGGGCAAGCGCTACATCGAGGGCCTCGCCGGGCTCTGGTCGGTTGCGGTCGGCTTTGACGAAAAGCGCCTCGCAGATGTTGCCTATGCCCAGATGCGCAAGCTGCCCTATTACCACAGCTTCAACTACAAGGCGCATGGTCCCTCGGTTGATCTGGCCGAAAAGCTGGTGCAGATCTCGCCCGCGCATCTGACCAAGGTGCATTTCACCTCATCGGGTTCAGAGGCGAATGATCTGGTGATCAAGATGATCTGGTACCGCTCCAACGCGCTGGGGCAGCCCGCGCGGAAAAAGATCATCGGCCGGATCAAGGGCTATCACGGGGTCACCATCGCGGCGGGCTCGGTCACCGGCATTCCCGCCAACCACGGCAGCTTCGATCTGCCGCTCGACCGTATGATCCACACACTGACGCCGGATTATCCGCGCGACCACCTGCCGGGCGAGGGCGAGGAGCAGTTCTCCGCCCGCATGGCAGAGGCGCTTGAGGGTCTGATCCTCGCCGAGGGACCCGAGACCATCGCCGCGATGTTCGGCGAGCCGGTGATGGGCGCGGGCGGTGTCATCGTGCCGCCCAAAGGCTATTGGGCTGCCATTCAGGCGGTACTGAAGAAATATGACATCCTGCTGGTCGCGGATGAGGTCATCTGTGGCTTTGGCCGCACCGGCAAGATGTTCGCCTGCGAGACCTACGGGATCGTGCCCGATGTCATGGTGGTCTCGAAACAGATCTCGTCCAGCTACATGCCGCTCTCGGCGATCCTGATGAGCGATGGCTTCTACAATCCCATCGCGGATGAGAGCCACCGCCTTGGCGTCTTCGGGCATGGCTACACTGCCTCCGGGCATCCCGTCGCCACCGCGGTCGGGCTGGAGAATGTGAAGATCATCGAGGAACGCGATCTGGTGGGCAATGCGGCGCGCCTTGAGGCCAGCTTTCTCGCCGGGCTGAAGGCGCTGGAAAGCCACGAGCTGGCGCTCTGGTCGCGGGGCGTCGGGCTGATCGGCGCGCTTGAGCTGAAACCCGGCGCCAAGCCCGGTCAGGCCGGACAGGCGGCGCAGGCGGCGCTTCTGGATCAGGGCGTCATCATCCGCGCCATCGGCGATGCGATCTGTTTCTGCCCGCCGCTGATCATCACCGAGGCCCAGCTGACCGAGATGTTCGCCGCCACCCGGCGCGCGCTCGACACGCTGGCCGTATCGCTCCTTGCCGAGGCCTGAGAAGAATGAATGTCATGACAAAAACCGATCTGGGTGAAATGAGTGCGACCGAGCTTGGCGCCGCCTATGCGCGCGGCGCGGCCTCTCCGGTCGAGGCGGTGCAGGCGGCACTGGAGCGGATCGCGCGGTTTGACGGCGCGGTGAATGCCTTTGTCTATGTCGTCGAGGAGGCGGCGCTGGCCGAGGCGCGCGCCTCCGAGGCGCGCTGGAAGGCGGGAACGCCCCTCTCGCCCATCGACGGCGTGCCCGCCACGATCAAGGAGCTGACCCGCGTCAAAGGCATCCCCTGTCGCAAAGGGTCCGTTCTGGGTGAAACCGACCCCTCGCCCACCGATCTGGAGATCGTGACCAAGCTGCGCGCGGCGGGCACCCCCATTCTGGGCACGACCACCTCGCCGGAATTCGGCTGGAAGGGCCTCACCGACAGCCCGATTGGCGGCAATACGCTGAACCCTTGGGATGTCTCGCGCGCCTCCGGCGGCTCGTCGGGGGGGGCGGCGGTGGCGGCGGCGCTCAACATGGGTGTGCTGCACGAAGGTTCGGACGGGGCGGGCTCGATCCGCATCCCGGCCGCCTTCTGCGGGGTGTTCGGGATCAAACCGACCTTTGGATGGGTGCCCTCGACCGCCCCCACCGGCCTTTTCGAGCTGGCCCACCGGGGGCCGCTGACCCGCAATGTCGAAGACAGCGGGCTGTTTCTGAATGCGGTTGCGGGTCCCTCCCCCAACGCGCTCTATGGCCGCTCTCCCGCGCAGGTGCCCGATTTCGCGGCGGCCTGCCGCAGAGGCCCCGAAGGGGTGCGCGGGCTGCGCATCGGCTTTGCGCGCACGCTGCACGGCGCGCCCGTCGCCCCGGCCGTGGCGGCTGCGATTGATCGGGCAGCCGCGCGCATGGCCGATCTGGGCGCCATCGTCGAAGAGGCCGATCCCGGCTTTGCCTCGCCGCAAAAAGCGCTGCTCGATCTGTGGTATGCCGCGCAGGCCTGGGCGATTGAACAGGTCGACCCCACCCCGGCGCAGCTGGCCGCGCTCGACCCGGGGTTCCTGTCGATCACCGAACAGGGCCGCCTGCTGAGCGCACGCGACTACATCGCCGCCGACCAGACGCGGGCGGCACTGAAGGTGACAATGGCGAAATTCCACGCGCGCTATGATGCGCTGATGCTGCCGACGATGCCGCTGACCGCCTTTGAGGCGGGCGTCGATGTGCCCCCGGGGTCCGGCATGACGGAATGGACCGATTGGTCGCCCTTCACCTATCCGTTCAACATGACCGAGCAACCGGCGGTCTCGGTCAATTGCGGCTTTGATCCGCAGGGCCTGCCGATTGGGCTGCAATTCGTCGGCCGCTGGTTCGAGGATGAGACGGTTCTGGCTTTGGCGGCGGCCTATCAGGCAGCTTACGCAGAGCCGGTTCCCGCGGCCCCCCGGGGCTGAGCACAAAACACATCGGGGTCGGCGGCGCTGCGCCGCGGCCGACCCGCAACGCAGCGAGCGACGCATGACAGATGATCTGAAACGAGCGCTGGCCCTGGCCGGTCAGGGCGGGCTGGCCACGGATTTCACCCCCATCGCGGCCCCGGAGGCCGCGGCGCTTTGTGCCGCGCTCTACGGGATCGAGGGCGTTTTCAAACGCCTCGAAACCGAGAAGGACGACACCTATCTGATCACCACCGGTTCCGGGCGGTTCATCCTCAAGATCGCCAACCCCGACGAGACCGGGGCCGAGCTTGATCTGCAACTCGCGGCGCTGCGCCACCTTGAGCGCAAGGGGTTTTCCCTGCCCGCCCCCCGCGTCATACCGACCCGCACGGGCGCGATGATCGCGCCTCAGCCGGGCAGCGGCCGGATGGTGCGCCTGCTCAGCTTTGTCGAGGGCAGGCCGCTTGATCATCTGCGCTATGGCGATGGCGAGCGCTATCAGATCGGGCGGGCCCTCGCGCAATTGCGGCTGGCTTTTGCGGATTTCACCCATCCCGCGCAGGGGCGCCAACTTGTCTGGGATGTGCAGCATGTGATGACGCTGCGCCCCTTGCTGACGCAGATCGCGCTGACCCCCGGAGAGATCGCCCTGGCCGAGCGCAGTTTCGACCGGCTTGCCACCATCGCGCCGCGCATTCCCGCCCTGCCCCGACAGGTGCTGCACAATGATTTCTACGCCTCCAACATCGTGGGCGATCCGAGCGCGCCCGGGTTCGTCACCGGCGTGATCGATTTCGGCGATATCGTGGAAACTGCGGTGGCGATCGACCTTTCAACCGCGGTCACCGGCCAGATTGCGCGCGATTTCGGCCCCGGCGCGGATATCTTCGCCCCGGCCCGGCCGGTTGTGACCGGCTACGCCGACCATGCCCCCCTCAGCGCCGAGGAGCTGGCGATGGTGCCGCATCTGGTGATGGCCCGCGTTCTCGTGCGGGCGGTGATGACCCAATGGCGCGCCGCGCTGATGCCCGCGAATGCACCCTATATCCTGCGCAATGCCGGACCGAGCTGGGCACAGCTCGACTGGTTCCTCGCGCGCGACCCGCGGGAGATCGAGCATCTCCTCGGTCCCGAAACCTTGTCACGGAGCCCCGCATGACCCTGCACGACAGCCAGCCGACACCCGGCACCGGAACCATGGTCAACAGTTTTGACCCGACAGCCGCGGCACCGCTCGACCCGGTGCTGGCGGGGCGGATCGCGCGGCGGGCACGGCTGCTCGGCCCCGCCTACCGGCTTTTTTACCGCGAGCCGCTGACGGTCGCGCGGGGCGAAGGGGCATTGCTGTTTGATCCCGACGGCAACGATTATCTCGATGCTTATAACAATGTGGCCTCGCTCGGGCATGGGCATCCCCGCGTTGTCGAGGCGGTGGCGCGGCAGATGTCCATCCTGTGCACCCACACCCGCTATGTGCAGGAGGAAATCCTGCAACTGGCCGAAACGATGCTGCCGAGTTTTGGCGGCAGCATCGCTGAAAGCGGCCACATGATGTTCACCTGCACCGGCTCGGAGGCCAATGATCTGGCCACCCGCATCGCGATGCAGAAAACCGGCAAACGCGGGGTGATCGTGACCGCCGAGGCCTATCACGGGAATTCCTTTCTGACCGCAGGCTATTCGCCCTCGCTGGGGACACAATCGCCGCTCGGGCCCTTTGTGCGGCGGGTGGCGGCCCCCGACAGCTACCGCCGCGATCCGGCCACACTCGGCGCGCAGATGGCCGCCGAGGTGCAGGCACAGATCGGGGATCTGGAGCGCCACGGCGATGGCATCGCCTGTTTCATCGCCGACAGCCTGTTTTCCTCGGACGGGATCTATGCGCATCCGACCGATCTTCTGGGGCCGGTGGCCGAGGTGGTGCGCGCGCATGGCGGGGTGATGATCGCCGATGAGGTGCAATCGGGCTTTGCGCGCTCGGGCGAGGCCCTTTGGGGCTATCAGCGGCACGGGCTTGACCCCGATATCGTCACCATGGGCAAGCCGATGGGCAATGGCTTTCCGGTTGCGGCGCTGGCGATCCGGCAGGATGTCATTGCCGATTTCGGCGCGAAGACCCGGTATTTCAACACCTTCGGCGGCAATACCGTTGCCGTGGCGGCGGCACAGGCGGTGTTCGACACGATCCGCGACGAAGGGCTGCAGGCGAATGCGCTGAAGATGGGCGAGGCGATCCGCAGCGGCCTCAGGCAGTGTGCCGCCAAAGACAGCCGGATCGGCGACATCCGGGGAGCGGGCCTTTATGCGGCGCTTGAATTCGTGTCGGACCCTGAGCGCAAGACCCCCGACGCGGCCACGGCCAACGCCTGCGTGAACCGGCTGCGCGAGGCGCGCGTGCTGATCTCGGCCACCGGGCCCGGCGCGAATATCCTCAAGATCCGGCCGCCGCTGATCTTCACCCCCGCCCATGTTGACCGCCTGCTGAGCACGCTCGAACGGGTTCTGGCTGAGATCTGAGGTGACCGGATGATCCTGCCGCGCAAGCCACGCGGACGGGTTAGCGCCGCTGTCTGAATTCACGAAGCGGGATCGGAGCTGCGGCGCGCCCGACATGGGATCGGCGCGGCGGCCCTTTGGCTTTTCTGACGCCTGACACGGCCTCTTGCGACTGGTTTCGCCCGGAGGCCTATACGGGCATCTCTCCCTCAGATGCAAAAAGTCGCAAAAACAATATCTTGTTCGCCATGTCTTTGACGGACCGGCCCCTGCCGCCCGGGAGGGCCGGTGCAATCAGATGCCCGGCCAATCTGGGTGACAATTGCGATTCCTTTCGGGCCTCACGCCCGGCGCGCCCGGATGGTTATTTGTAGGGCAAAACCGAAGCGCAGCACGAGTGACTCCGCTTGACAGATCAAATCCCGCGTCATTTCCCCGCATTCGCCACCATCTGGCAGAACAAATAGCCAGAAATTCGGACGGGAATCGCACGTCATTGTTGATCTGCGTGGAGAGCCATGCGTAATTTGTCCAACCACCGGGTCGGACGATGCCCTTCCCGGTTCCACGCCACACTGCGTTTCGAGCATCGACCAAAGGGAGAGAGACATGAGCTTCACGAGAAAGCTTACCGGACTGGCCGCCGTCGCGGCGTCGGTTCTGGGATTCACCGGGGCTGCACTGGCCGCAGACTACAACTGGACGTTTCAGACGTCGGAAACCGCGGGCGAGCCGGGTTTTGTGAACAAACAGAAATGGGCGGCGGATGTTGGCACGCTGTCGGGGGGCCGGATTGCCATCGAGATCCTGCCCATCGGCTCTGTCGTGCCGCATACCGATACGCTTGACGCGGTGGGCGCGGGCATTTTGCAGGGCCACCTGACGGACCCGAGCTATTTTTCGGGCAAAGACCCGGCTTTTGCGATGATGGGCAACCTCGTCGGCGCCTGGAGCGACCCGTTTGAGCTTTTGGGCTTCATGCAAAGCGGCGGCGGCAATGAGCTTTACTCCGAACTGGTCGAGCCCTACGGCGTCCATTTCATCGGCGCGGCGGCCACCGAGCCAGAGGCTTTCGTCTCGCGCGTGCCGATCCGCACGGTGGAAGACCTGAAGGGCGTCAAACTGCGCGCCCCCGAAGGCATGGTGTTTGAGATCTTTGCCAAAGCGGGCGCGGCACCGGTTTCGCTGCCCGGCTCCGAGATCTTCTCGGCCCTCGACAAGGGCGTGGTGGATGCGGCGGACAACACGGTCTTTGCCACCAACCAATCCTTGGGCATGAACGATATTGCGCATTACCCGCTCTATCCCGGCTTCCACTCGCTGCCGATGATCGACATTTCGATGAACAAGGAAATCTGGGACGGTCTGCCGCAAGATCTGCAAGAGATCCTGACAGTCTCGGTCGAGCAATTCGCCTTCAACCACATCTATTCGGTGCGCAAACTCGACGCCGCCGCGGTGGAGCAGGCCAAGGCCAACCCCGAGATCGAGATCATCAACTGGTCGGGCGATGAGCGTGCCAAGTTCCGCCGCATCGCGCAGCAGGAATGGCAGATCTGGGCGCCCAAATCCGAGATGACCCAGCGCTATTATGATGCGGTGACGGGCTATCTCAAGGGCCGCAACCTGCTCTGATTTCGAGCCAAATCAACGAATGCGCCCGGCCGGACAGGTCGGGCGCGCAGGGAGCGTGGGCTGCGACAGTGCAGACACGGGCGGGGGAAGACGAGACATGACCAAAATAGCCGAGATCATCGCGGAAGTTGATGACAGCGATACCGAAATTCGCAGCGGGCTGGACCGCGCGATTGCCGGATCGACCAAATTTTTCGCTTGGGCGATTTTCGTCGCCTTTGCCATCACCGTGCTCGAGGTTGTGGCGCGCTATGTTTTTGACAGCCCCACCTTCTGGGCGCATGAGAGCACGACCTTTCTGATTGCGGCCATCTTCCTGATCGGCGGCCCCATCGCGCTCGCACGTGACAAGCATATTCGCGTGCGGATGATCTATGACGCGGTCAGCCCGGCGCGCAAACGCCATCTCGACATCCTCAATTCGGTGATTGGTCTGGTGTTTTTTGCCGGCCTCTCCGTGGCCAGCTGGACGATGGTGAGCAAATCCTGGTTCAACCCGTCCGGCGCGCTGCATCTGGAGGGCACCGGCACCTCCTGGAACCCGCCGACGCCCGCCCTCCTGAAGATGCTGGTGCTGATCTGCGTCGTCACGATGTTTGTCCAAACCCTGTTGCATCTGGTCGCCGCGATCCGCCGCGATGTCTCTGCAGCCCCCACCGCTGCCGAGGAGCACTAATCATGGGCCTGAGCGCAATTGGCATTGAATACGGATCTTATCTTCTTGTTGCCGCGATTTTCCTGCTGCTGCTGACCGGGCAGCCGCTCGCCTGGGTCACCGGACTCGTGGCGCTGATTTTCACCTATGGCTGGTTCGGCGGCATGGCGCTGCCGCTGGTCACCGCGCGGATCTTTGGCTTTATCACCGAATATTCGCTGGTGGCGATTCCGATGTTCATCCTGATGGCGGCGCTACTGGACCGCTCCGGCATCGCCAAATCGCTGTTCAACGGGATGCGGATTTTGGCGGGCCGCCTGCCGGGCGGGGTTGCGGTGCAGACCCTGATCGTGGCGATCCTGATGGCGGCAATGTCAGGGGTGATCGGCGGCGAGATCGTCCTGCTCGGCATTCTGGCGCTGCCGCAGATGCTGCGGCTCGGCTATGACCGCAACCTGTCGATCGGGGTGGTTTGTGCGGGCGGATCGCTCGGCACCATGATGCCGCCGTCGATTGTGCTGATCATCTACGGACTGGTGGCCAACGTCTCGATTGCCGATCTGTTCGTGGCGGCCATCACACCTGCGCTGCTCCTGTTGGGCTGCTATATCGCCTATGTGCTGTTTTTGTGCTGGCGCAACCCCAGGCTGGGGCCGCCGATGTCGAAAGAGGAGATGGCGCAGGAATCGGTTTTCAGCGCTTTGCGCTCGATGGCCGCGCCGATGTTCATCGTGCTGGTGGTGCTGGGCTCGATCTATGGCGGCATCGCCTCGATCACCGAAGCGGCGGCAATGGGCGTCTCGGCGGTGCTGATCATCTCGATTGTGCGGCGTGAGATGACCGTCAAGATGCTGCAGGACAGCCTTGTGCATACGCTGGAAACCTGCGGCATGATCATCTGGATCGGCATTGCGGCGGCGGTGCTGGTGGGGGTTTACAACCTGATGGGCGGCAACCGCTTTGTGTCGCAATCCATTCTGGCCATCGACGCCCCGCCGGTTGTGATCATCATGGTGATGATGCTGATCCTGCTGCTCTTGGGGATGTTTCTGGACTGGATCGGGATCGCGCTGCTGACGCTGCCGATCTTCGTGCCGATTGTGGTGCAGCTGGGCTATGATCCGATCTGGTTCGGCATCCTTTTCGCCGTCAACATGCAGGTCTCCTATCTCACCCCGCCTTTCGGGCCCGCGGCCTTCTATCTGAAAAGCGTCGCCCCGAAGGAGATCACGCTCAAACACATCTACACCTCGCTGCTGCCGTTCATTGCGCTGCAACTGCTCGTGCTCGCAATCATCCTTTTCTTCCCTGCCATTGCCACATGGGCGGTGTAGGGGATGGCGGTGTAGGGGATGGCGGGGACGGCAACCGACGTGCCCGGCGATTGAACAAAGGAGAGTTTGGGGTGGATGATCTGCACAGTGAAGCGGCGGGCGGTTCTGCGGTCGATCAGGTCGTGGCGCAGATCCGCGCGCTGATTGACACGGACGGGCTGGGCGTTGGTGACAAGCTGCCGACCGAGCGCGAGCTTTGCGAGCGCTTTGCCATCAGCCGCAACACGGTGCGCGAGGCGATGCGGATGCTCAAGGCCTACGGCATCGTTGACGTGCGCCCCAAGGTGGGCGCGACGATTGTGGACCACCGCATGAACCGCGCCTTTGATCTGTTTTCCTTCAACGTGGCCGAGGTCTCGCGCCAGACTTTTGACGACATTCAGGGCTTTCGCGAACTGATCGAAACCGGCACGGCGCTGCATATCTTTGCCCGTGCCACCCCTGCGGTGATCGCCAATCTGCGCGCGATCAATCAGCAGATGGTGCAGGCGCGCAGCGTCGTCGAGGCGTCTGAATTCGATCTGCAATTTCACACCGGCCTGATCGCGCTGACGGGCAACAAATCCATCCTCGACATCTACGGGATCATGAAGCCGGTCATCCTTCGGATCATGCAGCGCGGCAAGACGCGCCGCATCATCGAGGGTGAGACCTATGGCGAGCATGAGGCGATTTTGCGCGCGATCGAGGCCTCTGACAGCCTTGGCTATCAATATCTGATGCGCAGCCATCTGCGCGCGGGTCTTGCCAATTTTGCCCCCCCCGGAGCCGGGCCGGATGCAGCGAACGACCAAGCCGTGCCCCACGGCCAAGATTAGAAAAACCGACCGCTTCCGCGACGAAAGAACAAAGGATCCTTCCCCGTGAAACTGACTGCAAAAGATATTCTGCCCGACGCGCAAGGCGGCCTCCTGGTGGGGCGGGTATGGTCTGAGGCGCAAGGCGGCCCCTGCCCGGTGGTGCTGCGAGACGGCGAGGTTCTGGATCTCAGCCGCGCCAGTGCGACCATGTCGGGCCTCTTGGACCGCGATGATCTCTTGGCCGTGGTGCGCGCGGGCTGGCCTGCGTTGGGGCCGCTGGACGGGTTCCTTGATCTTGGGCAGGGCACCGGCAGGCTGGGGCGTCTGCTGGCACCCTGCGATTTGCAGGCGGTCAAGGCGGCGGGGGTGACCTTTGCAGGCTCGATGATCGAGCGGGTGATCGAAGAGCGCGCCAAGGGCGATCCGGCGCTGGCCGAGGCGATCCGGGCTGAGCTGGCCGAGCTGTTGGGCGGCAATCTGCGCGGGCTGGTGCCGGGCTCGGAAAAGGCGGCGGCGGTGAAGGCGCATCTGCAAAAGGCGGGGCTCTGGTCGCAATATCTGGAAGTGGGCATCGGGCCGGATGCCGAGATTTTCACCAAGGCGCAGCCGATGTCGGCGGTGGGCTGCGGCGCGCAGATCGGGGTACACAGCGGCTCGCATTGGAACAACCCGGAACCCGAGGTGGTGCTGGCGATCAATGCGCGCGGCAGCATTTGCGGCGCCACCCTCGGCAATGACGTGAACCTGCGCGATTTCGAGGGCCGCTCGGCGCTCCTGCTGGGCAAGGCCAAGGACAACAATGCCGCCGCCGCCCTCGGCCCCTTCATCCGCCTGTTTGACGCGGATTTCACGCTGGAGGATGTCAGCACCCTGCGCGTCGGGCTGGAGATCACCGGACAAGACGGCTTTGCCTTGGCGGATCATTCCGACATGGCGCAGATCTCGCGCCAGCCGGCCGACCTTGCCGCGCAACTGCTCAACCCGAACCACCAATATCCCGATGGGGCGATGCTCTATCTTGGCACCATGTTTGCCCCCACCAAAGACCGGGACGGCAAGGGCCTCGGCTTTACCCATAAGTCGGGCGATGTGGTGGCGGTGTCGTCGCCGCAGCTTGGCCGGTTGGTCAATGAGGTGCAGCCCTGCCACGCGGTTGCGCCCTGGACCTTCGGCACCCGCGCGCTGATGGAAAACCTTACCGCACGGGGGGCATTGGCATGACAAAACGCCGTTTGCGCAGCCAGGACTGGTTCGACAATCCCGATCATGCCGATATGACCGCGCTCTATCTTGAGCGCTTCATGAATTACGGCATCACCCCCGAAGAGCTGACCGAGGGCCGCCCGATCATCGGCATCGCGCAATCGGGCAGCGACCTCTCGCCCTGCAACCGCCATCACCTCGATCTGGCCAAACGGGTGCGCGACGGCATCCGCGATGCAGGCGGCATTCCGATTGAATTCCCCACCCATCCGATATTCGAGAACTGCCGCCGCCCGACGGCGGCGCTGGACCGCAACCTTGCCTATCTGGGGCTGGTCGAATTGCTGCACGGCTATCCCATCGACGGGGTCGTGCTGACCACCGGCTGCGACAAGACCACCCCGGCCGCGATCATGGCGGCGGCGACGGTCGATATTCCGGCGATTGTGCTCTCGGGCGGGGCGATGCTCGATTCCGTGCATGAGGGACGTTTGGCGGGCTCTGGAACCGTGATCTGGCAATCGCGCCGCCGCTATGCCGCGGGCGAGATCGACCGCGCCGAATTTCTGGAGGCCGCGCTGAATTCGGCCCCCTCCATCGGCCATTGCAACACGATGGGCACCGCCTCGACGATGAACGCCTTGGCCGAGGCGATGGGCCTGTCGCTGACCGGCTGCGCCGCGATTCCCGCCGCCTACCGCGAGCGGGGGCAGATGGCGTACCGCACCGGCAAACGCGTGGTCGATATGGTGCACGAAGACCTGCGCCCCTCGCAGATCCTGACCCGTGCCGCGATGCTGAACGCGATCCGCGTCAACGCGGCGATTGGCGGCTCGACCAATGCCCAGCCGCATCTGACGGCGATTGCGGAAACCGCAGGCATTGAGCTTGGCAAAGACGACTGGCAGCTGCACGGCTATGACATCCCGCTTTTGGCCGATGTGCAGCCGGCAGGGCGCTTTTTGTCCGAACGCTTTCACCGCGCCGGTGGCGTGCCCGCGATCATGTGGGAGTTATCAGAGGCGGGCGTCCTTGACACCAGCTGTCTGACCGTCAGCGGCCAGACACTCGGCGAGGCGCTGCAAGGCCGCGAAGCCAAGGACCGCGAGGTGATCCGCCCCTATGCCAAGCCGCTGATGGAGCGCGCGGGCTTTCGCGTGCTCAAGGGCAATCTTTTCGATTTCGCCATCATGAAAACCTGCGTGATTTCAGAGGAGTTCCGCCGCCGGTTCCTGTCAGAGCCGGGGCAGGAAAACTGTTTTGAGGGCCGCGCCGTGGTCTTTGACGGCTCGGAAGACTACCACGCCCGCATCAACGACCCCGATCTTGAGGTCGATGAACGCTCGATCCTGGTGATCCGTGGCTCTGGCCCGCTGGGATGGCCGGGGGCGGCCGAAGTGGTGAATATGCAGCCGCCTGACCGGCTGATCCGCGCAGGCATCACCAGCCTGCCCACCATCGGCGACGGGCGGCAATCGGGCACCGCCGACAGCCCCTCGATCGTGCATGCCTCGCCCGAAAGTGCGGCGGGCGGCGGGCTGGCCTGGCTGCAGAGCGGCGATGTGATCCGCATCGACCTGACCACGGGGCGCTGTGATATGCTGGTCTCAGAGGCGGAAATCGAACAGCGGCGGCAAAAGGGCCTGCCGCCTGTGCCGGAGGCGCAGACCCCCTGGCAAAAGATCTACCGTCAGGAGGCAAACCAGCTCAGCGATGGGGCAGTGCTGAAATCGGCCGAGGGGTTTCACCGCATCGGCCAGACCCTGCCACGCCACAACCACTGACCCAAGCTGCGGCGGTGGCCTGCGCCCCATAGCGGCGCGCAGGACCTGCCGCAGTCCGGTGGCCCGCGGCAAGTGCTGCGCCGCGGGTCCCCCCCTCCGACAGGATGCCCGCGCCGCACCCAAATTCATCTGGCGGACCAGCGCGGCGGCGGCCAAGGGCCGCATGTGATCAGGCCGGGCGTATCCGGTGTCAAAGGGTCGCTCTGAAAAGCCCGCGACCACGACCTTGCGCGCTAGACACCCTCTGGCGGCCCGCATGACCGGCAAAGCACCGCGCCACATCCGGCGGTGCTTTGGGCAGCATCGGCGGGCAGGCTCAGGTCCGGCTCAGATGTGCTTCGCACACCTGCCGCAGCAACAGCACATAGCGGTTGCTGCCCAGAAAGGCGGTATGCGAAAACCAAATCTTCACCGGCTCGATTTCATGCAGCACGATCTTGTCGAGCTGCGGATCCTCATCGGGCACCGCCCAGTCGGGCGTCACCCCGAAACCCAGACCCGCGCGGATCAGCTGGGTTACCGCGGTGCTGCCCGAGGCCGAGGTCGCGATGCGCGGCGCCCGTCCGGTGCGACGGGTGAGATATTCGACCGAGCGCGTGCGCAGCGCCTGCCCGGATTCGTAGCTGATGAAGGGCCGGTCGATCACCGCATCAAATCCGTCGGTGACGATATCAATGCCCCAGGCGCGCGGCCAGACCAGCACCAGCCGGTAGCTGCCGAGTTCATGCTGGGCGATGGCGGGCTGGTTGAAACTGCGCTCGCTCACCGCCGCATCCAGCGCGCCTTCGAGCATCATCGATTCCAGCAAAGTGTCGCGCTCAAAAAACGCCAGATCAATGTCCTGCGCTTCGGCGCGGAAATCCCGCAGGATCGCCGGAAAGAAATGATGGAACAGCGCCTGGGGCACCCCCACCCGCAGCACCGAACGCACATCGTGCAACAGCACCGAAATCCGCGACAGGATGGTTTCCAGCTCATCCCCCAGCGAGGCGTGCAGCGCCTTGCCCTGCGCGGTCAGCGTGACCTTGCGCGAGCCCTGCTCGGTCTCCAGAAGCCGCGCGCCATACATCTGCTCCAGCCTGCGCACATGGTTGGCGGCAGATTGATACGACAGGTTCAGCTCGCGCGCGGCGGCCGAGAAAGAGCCCGTGCGCGCGACGAGGTGAAAGGTTTGCAACAGCGCAATATCGACCTTGGGCTGGCGCCGGGTTGAGCCCACGGGGCCATCGGTAAATTCGCGTTCGGCCATGTTGTCCCCTCAGGCCGAAGCGCTGAATGCAGACGGCTCGGGCGCCAGAAAAGCAAAGGCGGGGCTGGGGCGCAAGCGCGCAAGCGGCACATCGCCCGCCATCAGCACCGGCGGCCCCTCGGGCAGGCGGCACAAATGGTCCCACATGGCGACCGTATGCGCCGCCGCCAAGGTCGCCATTGCCGAGCGCAGGGTGCCGTCCGGCCCGGGGGCGGCCCGGTGGTGCCATGTCTGCCACTGCGCCGCCGCGCCGGGGGTGGGGATGGTGCGCAGGGCAATCACCACCCGGTCGGCCTCGGTGGTCGGCAATGCGGTCATCAGCAGGCTGGAGAGCCGGTAAAGTTGCTGGCGCAACCCCAGATCATCAAGCAAAAACAACATGTAATCGAGGTGCCCCGGATAGCGGAGCGTCTTGAACCCCAGCCCTTGCAGCGTGCCCTGATGCCGCCGCGCCAGCGCATCAATGCTGCCCGCAGTCGCAAAAGCCTCCAGTTCAATGCCGCCCAGACGCAGGGTTTCCAGCCCGGTCAGCGGCGCATCCTGGCACAAAGCACCGTCGCGCAGGCCCAGAACCGGGCGGGTGTATTCGTGCAACAGGCCTTTGACACCCCAGATATTGGCATAGCCCAAACGGTTCGCGGGATGCAGCGGCAGCACGCCGACATAGGCGGTGATCTCGGCACTGGCCGGGCTTTGGGCGATTTCCCCGGCCAAAAGCGCGGTAACAAAGCCCGGTGCCAGCCCGCAGCCCGGCGCGAAACGCAGATCAGCCGGCGCGCCGATGGCGGCACTGGCCACCGCGCGCGCGCTGTCATCACTTTCCAGCAGATCGAGATAATGGCAGCCCGCCTCGGCACAAAGCGCCACAAGGTCGGGCGCGGGCAGAAAGGCATCGACCACGATCAGCGCCCCGGTCTGCGGCCGCGTCTGTGGCCGGGTCTGTGTCTGGGTCTGTGACCGTGCCTGCGGTCCCGACGGGCGTCCCGTCCCTTCCGCCGAGGGGTGTCCCGCCCCTGCCCCGGTCGCGGCGCCTGCAAGCACCTGCCGCAGGAATTCCCGCGTGCCACCGTGCGGCAGCTCGACATAGGGCAGACCGGCCGCCTGCGCCTGATCCAGCTTGGCGCTGTCGTGGTCCACCACAACCACATCGGCGCGCGGGTGCAGCAATTCGGCGATGCGCAGCGCGATCCGGCCCGCGCCAAGAATGACCACCCGGCCTCCCTGCGGTTTCATGCGTGAAACCGCGCCAAAAAGCCCTGCAGCCGCTCAGAGCGCGGCGCGCGCAGGATCTCATGTGCGGTGCCCTCATCCGCGATCAGGCCGCTTTCCATGAAAAGCACCCGGCTGGCCACATCGGCGGCAAAACCCATTTCATGGGTGACGAGCACCATCGTCATGCCCCCCTCGGCCAGACGCCGCACCACCGCCAGCACCTCGCCCACCAGCTCGGGGTCCAGCGCCGAGGTCGGCTCGTCGAACAGCATCACCTCCGGGCGCAGGGCCAGCGCGCGGGCAATCGCCACACGCTGCTTTTGCCCGCCCGAAAGATGCGCGGGATAGGCCCGCGCCTTGTCGGCCAGACCGACCTCTTCCAGCAGCTCCATCGCATGTGCCTCGGCGGCACCACGTTCTTCGCCCAGCACGGTGCGCGGGCCTTTGGTGATGTTGTCGATCACGCTCAGATGCGGGAAAAGGTTGAAATGCTGGAAGACCATCCCGACACGGCGGCGCAATTCCCCCGCCCCGATCATCGGCGCTTTCGCCCGGAATTTCGGCGAGACCACGCGGCCCTGAAAGCTGAATTCCCCCCCCGACGGCTCTTCCATCTGGTTCAGACAGCGGATCAGCGTCGATTTGCCCGAGCCGGACGGCCCGATGACGCTCAGCACCTCGCCGGTGTGCAGATCAAGGTCGATGCCTTTCAGCGCCTCAAACGTGCCGAAGTTTTTGCGCAGGCCGCGCAGGCGGATAACGGGGTCTTGGGACTGGGTCATCATGGGCTCCTCAATCGCTGCGGCGCATGCGGCGCTCGAAATGGTCGGCTACCTGCGTGAGCGGGAAGAGCATCACGAAATAGAGGACGGCGGCCATCGAATAGGCCTCAAGCGGGCGGTAGGTTTCCGAGTTCACCACCGAGGTCATATAGGTCAGCTCGGCAATCGAGATCGCATAGAGCAGCGAGGTGTTCTTCACCTGCACCACCGATTGGTTGATGAAGGCGGGCAGCATCTTCTTGATCGCCTGCGGCAAGATGATGTGGCGCATCGCCTGCACCCCCGACATGCCGACCGCCTCTGCCGCCTCGCGCTGGCCCTTGTCGATGGCCAGAATCCCGCCGCGGAAAATCTCGGCGTAGAACGAGCCGACATAAAGCGAGAGCATCAGCACCCCGGCGACGGTGTTCGAGATCGACACGCCCAGGATCATCGGCAGCGCGTAATAGGCCCAGAGGATCTGCACCAGAAGCGGCGTGCAGCGGAACAGCTCTTGATAGGAGCGCGCCAGAAGCCGCACCGGCATCCGGGGGGACAGCCGCGCGAAACAGGCGGCAAGGCCAACGACCACCCCGATCGAGATCGAGCCGAGCGTGTAGAGAAAGGTCGTCCAGATCCCCATCAGGAACAGATCAAACGACTGCAGGACCGTGTAGAAGTCCCAATGATACATAAGGTTAGTCTCCTGCCTCAGGTTCAGGTCGCCTGACCTGCGGGTTGGAAGGGGCACAGGGCCACAGAGGGGCGGCCCTGTGCGTGGCCCATGGCGCGGGCCGGGGATCGCGTTGCGGGATCAGCCGCTGGGGTCAGCCGTTGACGTCAAAGCCTTCGGGCAGATCGTCGAGGGTGATGCCGAACGGATCGAGGCCTTTCAGGATCCAGGTCTGGTTGGTGCCGACGCGGCGGTTGTAATCGGCCCAGGCCGAAACAAAGCCCTTCCAGGTCGGATCCGCATCCAGTTTCATCCCGATCACCGAGGGCGAGGAGAGCACCGGGCCCGGGATATAGACCTTGCCGAGCGCCGGGTTTTTCTTGGTCATCACCATGCCGTTCAGCACCGTGTTGATCACCGCATCGGCCTTGCCGGTGGTCAGCGCGAGGATCGCCTCATCGCGGGTCTTGAAACGCAGCACATTGGCTTTGGGCAGATATTGCTGGGTGATCAGATCCTGCGACGAGCCGAGATCGACGGCGACCGTGTATTTCGGATCGTTCAGCTCGGCCCAGGACTTGCCCTTCAGCTCTTCCTTGGGGGAAATCATCACGAAGGAATTGTAATAGGTCGGGCTGGAGAAACTGACCGAGAGCGCCCGCGTCGGCAAAGCGGTCAGCGCGAAGGCCAGATCGACCTTGCCCGATTGCACATCGAGGATCGAATTGGCCCAGCTCGACTCGACCACTTCCAGCTCCACCCCGAGCGTCGCGGCCATGTCCTTGCCCATCTCGACCACAAAGCCGCGCCATTCGCCGCTGCGGGGATCTTTCGAGAAATAGGGGTCTTCGTTCAGAATGCCCGCAATCCGCAGCGTGCCGCGTTCGCGGATCTCATCGACAACGGATTTGTCCTGCGCCTGTGCGGCACCAAGACTGGCGCTGAACGACAGCGCCGCCGCCAGCACACCACCGGCAAGGGTTTTCAAAAAGCTCATGTCACGCTCCGTGTTGAAAGTTTTTTCTGGTTCTGTCTGGACCCCGCCGGATAGCACCTCGGCATCTGCGGGATGGCCCCGCAAGCTCAGCCCGTTTCCGCCCCCCGTTCAATACAAGAACAGATGGGGGAGTTACAAAAAAATCTATATGTCAGACGCCGCACCTTGCAATCTCCGGGCCGCAGACCGGAGTTATTGCCGCGTATCTATAAGAAGTTTTGTATGTTTTCGGCGCTTCTTTATATCGCTGCCGGAACAAACCTCTCCTAGCCTGACGGGACAAGACCACAGTCAGGAGGCGCGCTTGGACAATTTGGGCCGATATGATGCCATTGTGCTGGGCGCCGGCGTTGTCGGCGCCTCCACCGCCTGGCATCTGGCACAGGCGGGCCTCTCGGTGGCGCTGGTCGATGCCGAGGGACCGGCGGCGGCGGCATCGGGCGCCTCGGATGGGGCGGTCTCGGTCGCCTCGAAAAAGCCGGGGCCGCTGGCGCGGCTGGCGACGGCATCGCTCGTCTATACCCGCGCATTGGCCGAGACCGGGCCGCTGGCGCAGGCCTATCACCCGCGCCCCAGCTATATCTTTGGCACGGGCCCGGATGAGACCGCCGCGATGGACGCGCTGATCGCCAAGCTGGACGCTTTGGGCGATGCCGTCCGCCTGCGGCGCGATGGCGGCGCCGGGGTCTTGCCCGGCACCGGCCCCGGCGTCGAGCGGCTGCTGGAGCTGACCGGCGAGGGCCATATGCCCGGCTATGCGGCGGTCGCGGGCTATCTCAGCGATCCGCGCATCGCCCGGATCTGGCCCGCGCGGGTGCTTGGCCTCGATGAAACCGACGGCAGCGTCACGGTGAACCTCGGCCATCAGCGTCTTTCGGCGCCGCGGGTGATTGCCGCGCTGGGCACCGCAACGCCCGTGCTTTTCCCCGGCCTGCCGGTGCTGCCCCGCGCGGGACAGCTCTTTGTGACCGACCGCGGCCAGCCCGGGGCATTGCCCGGCGCGCTGACCTCGGCCGCCTATCTGCTGGCCAAGACCACCAATCCCGCGGTCCTGCCGCGCCCGCCGGTGGTGATCGACCCGCTGACCACCGGGCAATATCTGGTGGGCTCGACCCGCGAAGACCATGCCGACCCGACCCGCGTTGATTTCGCGACGCTGCAACAGCTGATGATCCGCGCCGCCGAGACCTGGCCCGCCCTGCGCGCCCGCCGGGTGATCCGCGCCTTTGCCGGGGTGCGCGCCGCCGTGTCTGACAGCCTGCCGATTGTCGGCCTCGCCCCCGGATCGGCCCGCATCACGCTTGCCACCGGATTTGAGGGCGACGGCATCTGCCTCTCCGCGGTGATCGGGCGCGAGGTGGCGCGGATGGCGACGGGGATGGCCCCGGCGGCCGATCTGCTGGCCGATCTCGCCACCCTCTCGCCCGCCCGTTTCCCATCCTTGCAGGAGAGCGTCGCATGAGCGGTCCCGTGATCCACTGGAACGGCCAGCCGCTGGCCTTCGCGCCGGGCGAAAGCGTCGCCCATGCGCTGACCCGCGCGGGCATCCGCCATTTTGGCCCCGGGCCTGTCGGCGTCGCCCGCGCGGTGTTTTGCGGGATCGGCCAGTGCCAGATGTGCCTCGTGCAGATCAACGGGCGCACGGCAGAGGCCTGCCTGACGCTCTGCGCGGCCGGCATGCAGGTGACCGCTGAGAACACCCTTGCCGAAACGGAGATCCGCCATGACTGAGGGAGCGATCCTGGTGGTGGGCGCGGGCCTTGCGGGGGTTGGCGCGGCGGTTGAACTGGCCCGCGCCGGGCAAAAGGTGCTGGTCGTCGACCGCGCCCCCCGCGCCGGTGGCGCCATCCACCGCCAGCCCCTGCCCGGCCGCGCCGCCATTTCCTCTGACGCCGCGCGCTGGGATGGGCTGATGGCCGAGGCGCAGGCCCTGCCGATCGCCTGGGCGTTTGAGACCAGATTTTCGGGGCTTGATCACAACGACACCGCGCTCCTCACCGGCGCCAGAAACCAGCTTTTACGCCCCGCGGCGCTTGTGCTGGCGCTCGGCGCGCGCGAAGCCGTGCGGCCCCGCACCGGCTGGACCTTGCCGGGGGTGACCACGGCGGGCGCGGTACAGATCGAGCTGAAAACATTGGGTGTCGCGCCGCAAGGCCGGCTTGTGCTGGCGGGCAGCGGGCCGCTGCTGCTCGCGGTGGCGGCGCAGATGACGCGGCTTGGCAACCCGCCGGTGGCGGTGATCGAAAGCGGCGCGCCCTTCGCGCATCCGTGGCTCAGCCTTGGCCTGCCGCTCGGCTATCTGCGCGAGGCGGCGGGCTATCTGACCACCCTGCTGCGCGCCCGCGTGCCGATCCTGACCCGGGCCGAGGTTCTGGCAATCCGCCCCGAGGGCGCCGCCCTCAGCGTCGAGGTGGCGACGCCGAATGGCCCTCGCCGCTTCACCGTCGACCGGGTGGGCCTGCATGACGGCATCCGCAAGAACGACGCGGGCGTCACCGCAAACAGAAATATCCCGGTCCTGCCGCTCGGCGATTGTGCCGAGGTTCTGGGCGCGCGCGCCGCCCTTGCCGCAGGCCGGGCGGGCGGGAAGGCTTTGGCCCGTGTGCTGGCCGGGGGAACCGCCTGCGGCCCGGTCACCGCCCCCGCACTGGCCCGCGAACGCGCCGCGCAACAGCGGCTGGCGCGGATCTATGCCCATGACGGCATGATCCGCCTGCATGATCTGCCGGGCGACACCGTCCTGTGCCGCTGTGAAGGCCGCACGCTCGACGATCTGCGCGCCTTGGGCACCGCCCCCCGCGTGCGGGAATTGCGGCTGATGGGGCGGTTTGGCATGGGCGCCTGTCAGGGCCGCTTTTGCGGCGAATGGGTCGCCCGGATCACCGCCGCCGACCCCAATCCGCCGCCGCCGGACAGCCCCCTCGGCCAGCCCCGCTGGCCCCTCGCCCCTCTCGCCATTGCGGATCTGATCGCGGCCACGCCCGATCCGGACGCCGCCCCCCTCACTGCCAAAGGAACCCCCGCATGACCCTCGCTTCCCCGAAAATCGCCACGGCGACCACATTCGACATCCGCAATCCCTTCTCCGGCGCCCTGATCGGGCGGCTGCCCGAAACCCCGGGGCCCGAGATCGTGGCAACGGTGCTGCGCGCCCGTCAGGCGGCGGCGGCCTTCCGCGCCTCTCAGCCCTATGAACGCCGGGCGCTGCTGGATCGGCTGGCGGCACTGGTGCTGCGCGACGGCGAAAAGCTGGCGCAGTTGATCTGCGCCGAGATGGGCAAAACCATCACCGAGGCGCGCAACGAATCCCGCCGCGCCGTCAACACCCTGCGCCTCTCGGGCGAGGCCGTGGCCTTTCTGGACGGCGAAGTGCTGAATTGCGCGGTGATTGAGGGCGGTGCGAACCGCCACGCCTCGATCACCTATATGCCGACCGGCACCGTTGCGGCGATCACCCCCTTCAACTACCCGCTGAACCTGCTCTGCCACAAGCTGGGGCCCGCGATCGCGGCGGGGAATGCGGTGGTGGTGAAACCCTCGCCCAAGGCGCCTTTTGCCGCCGAGCATCTGGTGCGGCTGACCGAAGAGGCCGGTTTCCCGCGCGATCTGGTGCAGATCGTGCATGGCGGGGCGGCGGCGGCCACCGCGCTGGCCTGCGCGCCGATTGACCTCTTGTCCTTCACCGGCGGGCCGGTGGCGGGGCTGGCGCTGAAACGCGCCTCGGGCCTTGTGCGCTGCCTGATGGAACTGGGCGGCAATGACCCGCTCTTCGTGCTCGCGGATGCGGATCTTGAGGCTGCCGCCGCCACCGCCATCGGCCACCGCTATGAAATCGCGGGTCAAAGCTGCGCGGCGGTGAAAAAACTCTATGTGCACGAGGACATCCGCGACGCCTTTACCGAGATTTTGCTGAGCAAGGTGGCCGCGCACCGCTATGGCGATCCGGCGGCTGCGGCGACGCAGATGGGCCCGGTGATCGACACGGCCGCCGCGCAGGAGATCATGGACCGGCTGGCCGAGGCGCAAACATTGGGCGCGCGCCTGCTGACCGGCGGCACGCGCGAGGGCGCGCTGATCGCGCCGACGGTGATCGACAATGTCCCGCTCGATGCCAGGCTGATCGCCGAGGAGACCTTTGGTCCGGTTCTGGCCATCCGTCCCTTCCGCAGCCTCGATGCGGCGATGGCCGAGGTCAACAGCTCGGATTTCGGGCTGCAGGCGGGGATTTTCAGCAATGACCATGCCGCGATCCGCAAACTGTCGCGCGGGCTGCAGGTGGGCGGCGTGATGGTCAATGAGGGGCCGGATTTCCGCGCCGAACATGTGCCCTTCGGCGGCATCAAACGCTCGGGTCTGGGGCGCGAGGGGGTGCGGATCGCGCTGCGCGAAATGTCGGAAACCCGCGTGGTGATCGACTGATGCGGGTGATCGTGCATGGCGCGGGCGGCAAGGTGGGCGCGGCGCTTCTGGCCCAGATCGCGGAAGCCCCGGATCTGACGCTGGGCGCGGCGATCCGCGGCCGCGCCGAGCTGCCCGCCGCCCGGCTCAGCGGCGATGTGGTGGTTGATTTCTCGGCCCCCGAGGGCAGCCTGGCGCTTCTGGACCGTCTGGCGGGCAGCGACCTGCCGCTGGTGATCGGGACCACCGGCCTTGGCCCCGACCATCTGGCGCGGATCACCGCTGCGGCGGCAGAGCGCCCGATTCTGATGGCCGCGAATTTCACCCTGGGGTTTGAGCCGTTCCGGATGGCGGGCGCGGCGCTGGCGGCCGCACTGCCCGAGGCCCGGCTGATCGTGGGCGAAATCTACAGCATCGCCAAGAAACCCGCCGCCTCCGGCACCACCCAGCAATTGGTGGCCGCGCTGACCACGCCGACGCGCCGCCCCGAAACCGACATCGGCCGCGTCGGCGACACGCCGGGCGTCAACAGCATCACCCTCGATCTTGGCGTCAGCCAGATCACCCTCACCATGACTGTCCGCTCGCGTGCCGCCTATGCGGCGGGCGCGCTCTCGGCCGCGCGCTGGCTGATCGGCCAACCGCCAGGTCTTTATTCCGCAAACGATATGTTCAGGGAAAACCCATGACACGCACCACCCCTTTTGACGGTGTCTTCACCGCCCTCGTCACCCCGTTCAACGCCGATCTCAGCATCGACTGGGCCGCGTTTGACCGCCTTCTGGACCGTCAGCTGGAGGCGGGGATCACCGGCCTCGTGCCCGTGGGCACCACCGGCGAGGCGGCAACGCTGACCGAAGCCGAGGCGCTGGCAGTGATCGCGCGCACGGTGAAACGCGCGGAGGGTCAGGCCTATGTGCTGGCGGGCACCGGCTGCAATGTGACGCAGACCAGCATCGCCGCCAGCCAGCGCGCCGCCGATGCCGGGGCCGATGGCGTGCTTCTCATCACGCCCTATTACAACAAACCCTCGCAGGACGGGCTGGTCGCGCATTTTGGCGCGGTGGCCGAAGCGGTGTCCTGCGACATCATGCTCTATTCGGTGCCGGGCCGCACCGGGGTGGCGATTGCCCCCGCCACCGCCGCCACCCTGTCGGACCGCCATGCGAATATCGTGGCGATCAAGGAGGCCGGGGGCGACCCTGCCCGCGTCACGGCGCTGCGCGCGCTGGCGGGCCCGGAATTTGTCGTGCATTGCGGCGATGACGGTCTGGCGCTGCCCTTCTATGCGCTGGGGGCGCGGGGGCTGACCTCGGTGCTGTCGAACTGGCGCCCGGATCTGTGCATGGCGCTCTGGCAGGCCTGGGCGCGGGGCGATGCGTCCCGGGCGCTGGAGCTGCATGAGGCGATCGTGCCGCTGGCGGAGGCGATGTTTGTGGAATCCAGCCCGGCGCCGCTGAAACACATGCTGGCCCGCGAGGGGCTGATTTCGGAGCATCTGCGGATGCCGCTGATGCCGCTCTCGCTCTCGGGGCGGGCGGCGCTGGACCAGCTGATCGCCCCGGCGATGGCGCTGGCCAGCTGACACTCCGCTACTCAGGCCGCGGTGTTGGTTCCGGCGACGGGACTGATGCTGCTACCGGCGATGGTCCCGGCGATCAATATAGCGATGCTCCCGGCGATCGGCCTTGGGACGACCACTGTGTTTCGGCCCTTGCAGGGGCCGGACCACAGCACCGGTGCAGCCTGCCAATCGCCCGCCCGGTTCCGCTCGGTTCCGCGCGGGCGAGACCGCCCAAAAGCGGGAGGTTTTGAGCGCCACCCCTGAGCGCCAGGATCGCGCCGCCGACACAAGTCCGCGCGGCCAAAGACCGCACATCCATGCCCCCGAATATCTGAGCACCGCTCCGGTCTGACCTCAGAGTCCGCCTGCCGCCCAAGGCGCGGTGAAAGGCAAAACGTGTCGCATAATCGGACGACGTGGCGAATTTGGTGGTTCCCGAAAGAACCCTATCGTGGCTCTCAGTGGATTGAACGAAACTCACAATGTGGAGAAATGGCGGACAGAGAGGGATTCGAACCCTCGAGACGGTTCCCCGCCTACACACTTTCCAGGCGTGCGCCTTCGACCACTCGGCCACCTGTCCGTGGCGCGGTGTGTAACCGCAAACCACCGGGGCTTGCAAGGGGATTTGACAGGGATTTCGTGCCTTATGTTTGGGCAGCCTCCGCCAAATCAGAGGCTTGCGGGGAAAGCCGGGAGCCGCGCCTTGTATCCGCCCTGCCGCTCCCTTACCCTTCCGTGAAATCCCGTCCTGATCCCGGAGCCCGCCCTGATGATCCGTCCCCTCCCCCCCAATGGGACTCCCCCCGAGACGACGGATCGCCGCGATGCCACGCCCCGCCTGCCCGCACTGTTTCTGGGCTTGATCGCCTTTGCGCTGACCCTGTTTCTGCTGGTTGCGGCCAAGTTCATCCTGATCTCGCTGACCACCGCCATCATCGTGTTTTCGCTGACCTCCGAGGCGATCAATGCCATCGCGCGGTTGCGGATCGGGCCTGCACATATCCCGATGCGGCTGGCCTCGCTGGTGGCACTGCTCCTGATCGCGGCGGGTCTCTTCACCCTCTCGGCGCTGCTGCTCAGCCAGGCCAATGAAGTCGTCACCATGGCGCTGACCTATACCGAGCCGGCCAGCCGGGCGATTGCCGAACTCTTCCGCTGGATGGGGCCGGATATCGAGAATGCGGTGCTCTCCAGCCTGCGCTCGACCGAATTGCCGGGCTATCTGCGCGCCGTTGCCGGTCAGGCAGGCAGCCTGCTGTCGGGAACGATTCTGGTGATCCTGTTCGTTGGTTTTCTCTTTGCCGAGCGGGTGTGGTTCTTCACCAAACTGGTGAACCTTCTGGGGGATGCGGAGCGCGCGGAGCGGACGGGGACGATCATCGAATCCATCATGCGCCGGGTGAACCACTATTTGCTGGTGAAAACCGGGGTGAGTGCCACCACCGGGGTGGCCGTCTATGCCATCTTCACGGTGGCGGGCTTTGATCTGGCGCTGCCGGTGGCGATCCTGACCTTCGTGCTGAATTTTATCCCCTCGCTGGGGTCGATCGTGGCCACCTGTCTTGCGGCGCTGGTCGTCTATGTGCAGACCGGCGATGCCCGCTCGATGCTGGCGGTGCTGGCGGGGGTGGGCGTGGTGCAGTTCATCATCGGCAATATCATTGACCCGATGCTGATGGGGCGGGCGCTGCGGCTGTCCTCCTTTGGCATCATCATCTCGCTGGCGTTCTGGGGGGCGGTCTGGGGCCTGCCGGGGATGTTTCTGGCGGTGCCGATCATGGTGGCGGTGATGATCGTGTGCTCGCATATTCCGGGGCTGCGGCCCTTGGCCGTGCTCCTGTCGCGCGAAGGGCTGCCGGAAACCGAAGCGCAGACGGTCGCGGCCCTCAACCGGCGCTGAGCTTCGGGGCGGGCGCCCGGGGGCTCTGCCCCCAGCCTGTGACCGCCCGTCGATGGGGCGGCCAAAGGCTTCCCCCGGGATATTTCAGATCAGGCAAAGGGCGGGCGCGGTGGGGGCTGGCTCAGGCGAGATGGATTGTCAGGCGGCGGTTCTGTTTGCCTTTTTTCTCGATTTTGCCAAGGCGCAATCTGCCGATTTCCCCGGTCCGCGCGACATGGGTGCCGCCGCAGGGCTGCAGGTCGATCTGATCTGCCCCGCTGCCGATCCGCACGAGGCGAACCCGGCCCTGCCCCCGTGGCGGCTTGACCGAGAGCGTCTTGACGAGGCCGGGATTGGCGTCAAGCTCTGCCTCGGTGATCCAGGTCTCGGTGACCGGCAGATCGCGCGCGGCCAGCGCGTTCAGCGCGGCCTCCAGCGCCGCCAGATCGGCGGGCGGTTCCGGCATGTCGAAATCCAGGCGGCCCTTGTCGGCGGCAATCTGGCCGCCGGTGACCGGCAGCGGCACCAGCACTGACAACAGATGCAGCGCGGTATGCACCCGCATATGCCGGTGCCGCCGCTCCCAATCGAGGCTTTGACGGACCGGCAGACCGACCGGCGGCAGTGGCAGCGGCTCGGCCGGGACGAGGATCACCCCGCCGTCCATCCCCTTGATCGCGGTGGCAATCTCGATCTGACCGCCCAGCCAGCTCAGCTGCCCGCTGTCGCCCGGTTGCCCGCCGCCCTGCGGGTAAAAGACGGAGGCGGCGCAGAGGATCCCGCCCTCGGGCGTATGGGCCAGCACGCGGCTGCCTGCCTCCCGCTGATAGGGCGCGCTTTGGTACAGCGCCTCGGTCAGGATCATCGGCTGTCTCCGTATCCGTCGCTGCTGCCCCCGTCCCCGGCATCATCGCCGTCATCATCCCGGCCATCATTGTCAATATTGCCCGGCTGATCGAGCGGGTTGCGGCGTCCCGCCGCCCCGGCAGTGCCCGCAGCATCCGGCGCGGCGCCTGACGGCGGGGCTTTGGCGCGGGTTTCGGCCCCGGCTTCGGTTTCGGTTTCGTCGCCGGTTTCGGCGTCTGCCGCGGGGCGCGCCGCTGCATTGCCCGGTCGCCGCGGCTGCAATGTCTCGGGATTGCGGATCCAGAGGTCGCGCTGCGCGAAGGGGATCTCGATCCCTTCGGCCGCAAAACGTGCCGCGATTTCATGGTTCATGTCCGACAGCGCCACCATGCGGAAATTCACATCCGACAGCATCGCGCGGATTTCAAAATTCAGACTGTCCGCCCCAAAGCCGATGAAGAACACCCGCGGTTCGGGCGCGATGGCGACCATCGGATGGTTTTCGGCAATCTCATGCAGGATCTTCTCGACCTTGCGGGTGTCGGTGCCATAGGCAACCCCCACCGGGACGATGACCCGGCCGATCAGATTGCCGCGCGTCCAGTTGGTCACCTGCCCCGAGACGAAATCGGCATTCGGCACGATGACATCGGTGCGGTCAAAGGTCTCGATCCGGGTCGAGCGGACCGAGATGGATTTCACGATCCCCTGCTGACCGCCGACCTCGATCCAGTCGCCCTCGGAAATGGGCCGTTCGATCAACAGGATGATGCCCGAAACGAAGTTCTGCACGATGTTCTGCATGCCAAAACCCACGCCGAGCGACAGCCCCCCCGCGATCAACGCCAGCGAGGACATGTCGATCCCCGCCGCGGTGATGGCGAAAAGCCCGGCGAGGATGATCCCGACATAGCCGATGCCCGAGATGATGGCATTCTGGCCGCCCTTGTCGATCTGGGTCTTGGGCAGCACGGTGGATTTCAGCGCGCTCTGCACAAAGCGCGTCACCGTATAGCCGAGGCCAAAGACCACCATCAGCGTCAGGAAAACCGTGGGCGAGAGCCGCGCGCCGCCAATGCTGATCCCGTTGCGGAATGAGGTCCAGATCTCGGTCAGATCCGCGACCCGCGCGCCCCAGATCAGCGCCAGGATCGGCAGGGCCCCGAGGGTCAGTGCAAAGCCGATCAGCACCGGCACCAGTGAATCGCGCGCCTCAACACCGGCGCGCATCACGATGACATAGATGTCCGCGAAAAGCCGCTGCACCACCACCAGCAGGCCCAGAAGGCCCAGGGTCAGCACCGCAGGCCAGATCAGCGCATTGGCGGCATTCACATAGCCCACCGCCGCCGCCAGCGGCGCCACCAGGGAAATCGCCAGCGCGGCATAGCCGAGCATCCCGATCACCCGGTCCCGCAGCACCGGCTCCACGCCTTCGACACGTTCATTGGCGACATGGCGGCGCAGGAGCTGCCCCACCCGCGACAGCAACAGCGCCGTCAAGAGGATCATCGGCAGCTGCACCACCCCGCTTGCCGCATCGGCATAGGTGGTCGCATCCGCCGCCGCGGTGCCCGAAGCCAGATCCAGTGCCAGCGCCGAGCCGCTGGAGGGCACGAAGAGCTGATCCACCAGCGTGCGCAACGCGAGCAGGAGCGCCAGCATCGCGACGTAAAAACGCCCCTCGAACTTGCGGTCGGCCATCAGTTGCAAGACCGGCTCGACCTTGGGGTCGCGCGGGAAAAATTGCCCCGCCAGCCAGATCCCCACCAGCACCTTGAACCCGGCGGGCGGAATCAGCGCCAGAACCGCCGTCACCCTTTCGCCAAAAAGGCCGGTGACCAGCAGCGCCGCCACCAAAAGCGCCAGCCCGAGGTTGAGCAGCATGACCTGCGCAAAGGTCAGGAAAAACCGCAGCGCCCCCTCCGAGCGTTTGGGCAGGCGCGTGAGCAGCCACCCCAGCAGCCAGTCGAGCACCCGCCGCCCCAGCCAGAGGATCAGCACCGCAAGCACAAGCGAAACGAGGCTGATCGGCGCCTTGCTTTTGGCCTCGGCGATCACGCCGGGCTGCTCGATCCGGGTCAGGGTCTCGTTGACAAGACCGCTGACGCCACGGGTGATCGCGGTAAATCCCGCGGGCCAATTCGCCGGGTTGATCGGCCAGGGCCAGACCTGCAGCAGCGCATCGGCCTGCCGGTCGCGGATCACCCGGTCGATCTCGCGCACGATACCGTCGGCGCGCGAAAACGCCTCCACCGCTGTGATGCCGGGGGCTTGCAGCGTGGCCAGCTGGGCATTCAACTCGGCGCGGCGGTCGGCAATGGCCTTGTCCTCTGCCGGTTCGCCTTCGGCCGGAACCGGCCCCAAAGCGTTGATCTGGCCGCGCAGCGTCTCGATCCGCGTCTGATTGGCGTTTTGCGCCTCGGTGAACTGGCTGCGCCAGGTCACCACCGTGTCACGCAGCGCCGTCAGATCGGCATCAGTGGCCGCCCCTTTGGCCACCGTCGCCTCGGCGCTGGTGGCCAGTTTGTCCCAGGCCTTGTAGTCCGGCGCGGCTGCATCCTGCGCCCAGAGCATCGCAGGCAGCAAAGCCAGCACGACAACCAGCGCGAGGAACCCTCGCCAGAACCGCAAGATCATCCCCGGTACACTTCCGGCAGCACGCGGCCCGCCGTGTCCAGCCATTCCGGCACCGGCAGCCCGCGCGGGCGCAGGAACTCGGGGTTGAAAAGCTTGGTCTGATAGCGGGTGCCGTAATCGCACAGGATGGTCACGATGGTGTGGCCCGGCCCCATTTCCTGCGCCATGCGGATCGCACCGGCGACGTTGATGCCAGACGAACCGCCAAGGCAAAGCCCCTCATCGGTCAACAGGTCAAACACCACCGGCAGCGCCTCGGCATCGGGGATGCGGTAGCTGAAATCCGGGGTCAGCCCTTCGAGATTGGCGGTGATCCGGCCCTGCCCGATCCCCTCGGTGATCGAGGAACCTTCGGATTTCAGCTCGCCCTCGGTGTAGAAGGAATGCAGCGCCGCGCCCTCGGGATCGGCGAGGCCGATCTTGACGCCCTTGGGCTGCAACGCCATCGCGCAGCCCGCCAGCGTGCCGCCCGAGCCCACCGCACAGATGAAACCATCGACCTTGCCGCCGGTCTGGTCCCAGATCTCGGGACCGGTGGTTTCCACATGCGCCTGACGGTTGGCGACATTGTCGAACTGATTGGCCCAGATGGCGCCATTCGGCTCGGTCTTGGCCAGGGCCTCGGCCAGACGGCCCGAGTAATGCACGTAGTTGTTGGGGTTGGAATAGGGCGCCGCCGGCACCTGCACCAGCTCTGCCCCCGCCAGCCGCAACATGTCTTTCTTTTCCTGAGACTGGGTCTCGGGGATGACGATCACGGTTTTGAACCCCATCGAGGCACCAACGAGGGCCAGACCGATGCCGGTATTGCCCGCCGTGCCCTCAACAATGGTGCCGCCGGGTTTCAACAGCCCCTTGGCCACCGCATCCTTGATGATGTAGAGCGCCGCGCGGTCCTTGACCGACTGGCCGGGGTTCATGAATTCGGCCTTGCCCAGAATCTCGCAGCCCGTGGCCTCCGAGGCTTTCTTGAGCCGGATCAACGGCGTGTTGCCGATGGATTGGGCCAGATCGTTGCAAATGCGCATGTCACTCTCCTCCTGCGGGCAGCGGGGTTCCCCCCGGTCCGGCCCCGCGGCATCATGGTTGATCCAGACTTATGCTGAGAGCGGCGCGGCCTCAAGCCCCGAAGGCGGCGACATCGCGGCGAAGCCGCATGATCTGGTGGCGTGATCCGGTGGCGCCATGCGGCGGCGTGATGCGGCGCCGGATGCGGCGGGGGACGGCCCTCAGCCCCGGCGCGCGGGGGCGGGGCTGCCGCCCGCTGCGGCCTGCGCCGGTCCGGCCTCGGCCTGCTGCACGAGGGCCGCGGCGCGCAGTTGTGCCCGCGCGCGGGCCAGAAACTGCACCAGCACCAACAGCGGCGCATTGTCGATCTCGCCCGATTGCGCCAGCTCCATCAGCTGATCGAACCCCACCAGATGCGCACGGATATCCTCGCCCTCGGCCTCCAGCCCCCCGGGCTGCGCCACCCCGTCAGGAAGGTCTGCAAGTGCAAGATAAGAATAGATATATTCTGTTTTCGCCCCGGGCGACGGATAGTAACTCGGCCCCGGGATCAGACGGCCCAGCGTCAGGCCCGCCTCTTCCGCCGCCTCGCGGCGCGCGGCCATTTCCGGCGTTTCGCCCGCGTCGATCCGGCCCGCAACCGCCTCCAGAAGCCAGGGATTGCGGTCGCCGCGCAGCCAGGGGCCGGGGCGGAACTGCTCGATCACCAGCACGCGGTCGCGCATCGGGTCATAGGGCAACAGCACCACCGCATCACAGGACACGAACACCGCCCGCTCCATCGGTTCGGACTCGGTGCCGTCAAACCGCCGGTGGCGCAGCAGATGATCCTCGACCGCAAAGAAATGTGCATAGGGAATGCGGCGTTGCAGGCTGGCGACATCCCCGGGCTGGGCGTCATGGCGCAGCGTGGCGGGCTTGTCCTCCTGCGCGCGCAGCCGCGAGGCCGCCCGCACGAGGAGCGAACCGCGCCGCGCCGCCAAAGCCTCGGCGCTCAGCGCACCCTGCGCGGCCATCACATCGGCGGCGGTTTCGGTGGCAATCGCCCCCCAGCGCGCGGCCCAAACCTCTTGCTGCCAGGGCGCGGCCCCCTTCTGCGCGGGCGTCGGCTCAAAGCTGACCGCCGGGGTCAGCCCCGCGTTCAGCCCCGCCCCCATCGCCGCCGGATCAAGCGCGCCCCCTTCGGCCGCGACCAGCCGGTGCGTCTCGCCATAGCCCATGGCGGCGGCAAAGAACGACAGCCGCGCCATTGCCTCCTGCCCCGGCGCGGTCAGCAAGAACCCCGCCACCGCCGCCGCGGCCCCCGGCGAGATCACCGGCACGGCGGCCGGCGCGGGCCCGCTGGCGCTGTGGCGCAGATCATGCCCCGGCAGGACCGCCGGGATCAGATCGGGCGTCTCGCCCAGCACGACCGACAGCAGCGGCCGATGCGCCAAAGCGCCAGTGAGAAACACATTATCCATCAGGGCCACCGCCGTCCGGCCCAATGAGCGATCAGCCCGCCGAACGCCCCGCCGAGGATGAGCACGATGACAATATCCGGGAACAGGCCCTTCTGCCCCAGATCCAGCGCCTTTTGGATGGTGTCGATCAGCGCATCCGACAGGCCCGCGTAATGCATGTTCAGCGACTGGCGGATCATCAGCACGAAGGCCGTGCTCAAAAGCACGAGCACGGTCACATAGGCCATCGCCGTCAGCCCGATCTGCAGCATGGCGATTTTGCCGCGCCGGGCCTGACTGCCGACCATGAACCAGCCGAACAAAACCCCGTAGCCCACGGCAAACAAAGGCAGATAGTCGATCTTGGCCGCGCCCGGCATTTCCTGCAACAAGAGCCACCCCGCCAAAAATGCCGCGCCACCCAGAACGATGGTGGCGAAGAGTTTGGCGGCGGTGGGCATAGGGTCAGGGCCTTTGGTAAGTGATCTGCGTCACATCGCAGTTTCCGCCCTCAAACGAGCCTGCGCAAGAGGCCAGATAGAAATTCCACATCCGCCGGAAGCGATCATCAAAGCCCATCGCCGCAATCTCGGGCCAGCGGGCGTTGAAGCGCTCTTCCCAGATCCGCAGGGTGCGGGAATAGGAACGCCCGAATTCGCGCGAACCCAGCGTCACCAACCCCTGCGCCTGCCCCTGCGCCCGCAGCACGGTGGGCGAGGGCAACATGCCGCCCGGGAAGATGTATTTCTGAATGAAATCAGGGGTTTTGCGGTAAACCTCATAGCGTTTGTCCTGTACGGTGATCACCTGCAGACAGGCTTTGCCACCCGGTTTCAGACAGGACCGGAGCTGATTGAAATAGACGGGCCAGTATTTCTCGCCCACCGCCTCGAACATCTCGATCGAGGCCACAGCGTCATATTGCCCCCGCTCATCGCGGTAATCCTGCAGCTTCAGCGTCACCCGGTCCTGCAGGCCCTTGGCCCGGATCCGCGCCTCGGCATAGGCCAGTTGCTCGGCCGAAATGGTCAGGCCGGTCACCTTCAGCCCGCGCTCGCCCGCCGCATATTCGGCAAAGCCACCCCAGCCGCAGCCGATCTCAAGCACATGATCGCCGGGTTTCACGTCCAACGCATCGCAGAGTGCGGCATATTTCGCCCGCTGCGCCTCGGCGAGGGCGGCGACGGCGGCGGTCCCCTCGGCGGGGACGGCATCGGGATCGGCAAAGAGCGCCGAGGAATAGGTCATCGTCGGGTCCAGCCAGAGGCTGTAGAAATCATTCCCCAGATCATAATGATGCGCGATGTTGCGCCGCGCCTGTTTCTTGGAATTGCCGCGCAGCCAATGGCGGAAATTCTCAAAGGCGCGCACCAGCGACCCGCCCGGAAAGCCGTCATAGACCTCATCATTGCCCGATTGCATCAGATCCATGAAGGCCATCAGATCGGGCGTGGTCCAGCCCTCGTCGAGATAGGCTTCGCAAAAGCCCAGATCGCCGTCGCGGATCAGCCGGGCAAAGACATCGGTGTCATGCACCTGCACACAGGCATGCGGCCCCGGCTGCGGCCCTTCGGCGCGAAACAGCCGCCCGTCCGGCAGCACGAAATCCAGGCGCCCGGAGCGCATCTTTCCCAGCACCGCAAAAACGGCGCCGAAATAGCGCGGCAGATTTTTCTGCCCGCGGGTATCGGTCAGAATCTCGGTGCTCATGGTGGAGAAATCAAACATCCTTACCCCCTTGTTTACAAGTCTACGCCGCGCCTGGGCGTTTGGTTCACTTGATCTCGGGCGATTTTTTGCCGCGTTGATAGGCCTCTAGCGCCCGCGCGCGCCCCTCGGCCAGGTCAATGCGCGGCCGGGGATAGGGCTGATCCGGCGCCAGGCCCCAGCTTTTCGGGCAAGCGGCAAAGAAATCCAGTGCCGTTTGCGGCGGCTGCCGCTGGCCTTCGGCGATAAAGCAGCGGCGGTAATGTCCGGCGCGGTCAAATTTCTCGGCCTGCCCCGCCGGGTTGAACACGCGGAAATAGGGCGCCGCATCGGGGCCCGACCCCGCCACCCATTGCCAGCCCATCGCATTCGCCGCCGGATCCCAGTCGATCAGGCAATCCTCGAACCAGGCGAGGCCCAGCCGCCAATCGGTCAGCAGATGCTTGGTCAGATAGCTGGCCGCGATCATCCGCGCCCGGTTGTGCATGGTGCCCGTCACATACATCTCGCGCATCGCGGCATCGACAAAGGGCTCTCCGGTCATGCCGCGCTGCCAGGCCGTCAGATCTGCGCTCGCGCCGCGCCAGGGAAAAGCTTCCCATTCCGCGCGCCAGTTTTCCTGCGGCAATTGCGGGAAATGGTGCAAGAGATGCCAGGAAAACTCGCGCCAGACCAACTCCTTGAGGAAATGCTCGGCGCTGGCACTGCTGGTGTCATGCAGCACCCGCCAGCCCGCGTGCCAGATCTGCCGGGGGCTGATCTCGCCATAGGTCAGATTTTCCGACAGGCGCGAGGTGGCGGGCAGATCGGGGTGATCGCGATCCTCCTTGTAGCTAAGTACCGGTCCGTCGAGGAAATCGGCCAGCCGCCTTTGCGCCACCGCCTCGCCCACGCCCGCATGCCGCTCCACCACCGCCGCACCGCGCCGCATCGCGGCCCCCATCTGCCAATCGTCCAGATTGTCCGTGGCGGGCCAGACCTCGGGCGCCGGGATCTGCGCGGGCGCGGGCAGCGCCGGGGCCACCGGCCGGTCACGCACCGCGCGCCAATAGGGGGTATAGACGCGGTAGGGGCCGCCCTGCCCCGTCTCGACCGTCCAGGGCTCAAACAAAAGATGCCCGGAATGGCTTTTCACCGCGATCCCTTCGGCCTTCAGCACCGCCTTGACCTCGGTATCACGGGCGATGCTCTGCGGATCATAGAGCCGCGACCAATGCAGCATATCCGCCCCGGTTTCGGCGATCAGCGCCCGCAGCACCGCCAGCGCAGGCCCCTGCCGCAGGATCAGGCGGCTGCCGCACGCGGCCAGACCCTGCGCAAGTGACGCGACGGAAAGCCCCAGCCGCCAGCGCGGTGCCGCCCCCAGAGATTGCGTCTCGGGATCGTCGATAAAGACAGGAATCACCGGGCGGCCCAAAGAAGAGGCCGCGGTCAGTGCCGGGTGATCGCTGAGCCGCAAATCACGGCGGAGCCATAGAATAATCGGTTTTTGCTGCATTTTTCCCTCTTACTCCTTCTACGCAGCCCGCCCCGCCCGGATCAATCATTCTGCTGGGCATTTTCATCTGCCCAAAATACAGGCACATGCTCAATCCCGGCCCGCCGCGGCCAACCGGGTGCCAATTCAGACTTGCAGCGCGAAAAACCCGCCACTAGCGTTTGTGCAGCCACAGCTTCCACCCCGAAAGGATGACCATGAAACTGTCCTCGATGCTTCTGGCCACGGCAGCCGCCGCGGCGATCTCCTTGCCCCTGTCGAGCCCCGTCCGCGCCGCCGACCCCGAACTCTTGGTGTTCGACTGGGCCGGATTCGAAGTGCCGGGCCTGTTTGAGGAATACACCAAGAAATACGGCGATGGCCCGAGCTACACCTTCTACGGCGATGACGACGAGGCCTTCCAGAAAATCGCCTCGGGCTTCAAGGCCGATGTGGCGCATCCCTGCTCGCAGATGGTCTCGAAATACCGCGACGCCGGGCTGATCGAGCCCTGGGATGTCTCAAAGATCCCGGCCTTTGCCGATCTCGACCCAAAACTGCTTGATTCCAAGATCTTCAAGGATGACGGCGGTGTGTGGTACATTCCGACCGATTGGGGCGCCACCGCCATCGCCTATAACACCGAGGAAGTGCCCGCCGAGGATGTCGCCTCGCTGCAGGTCTTTGTGAACCCGAAATATCAGGGGCGCACCTCGCTGCCCGACAGCTCGGACGATGTCTGGGCGCTGGCCTATCTCGCCACCGGCGTGACCGACTGGACCAACATCACCGACGATCAGTTCAACGCCGCAGCCGCCTGGCTGCGCGAGGCGCATCAGAATGTCTCGGCCTATTGGGCGGACCCGGCCGAAATGAGCCAGCTGATGGCCTCGGGCGCGGTGCAGGTGGCCTGGTCGTGGAATGACGGTGTCACCTATCTCAAGGCCGACAACTATCCGGTGGGCTTTCAGCGCGAAGCCAAGGAAGGCTCGTCGAGCTGGTTCTGCGGGTTCGTCAATCTGAAGAACGGCCCCGGCAGCGAAGACAAAGCCTATGATTTCATCAACTCCTGGCTGCGCCCGGAATCGGCCAAGTTCTTGCTGGATGAGATCGGCTATGGCCATTCGAACCTGAAGGGGATGGAGACGATCTCGGCGGAAGAGCTGGTGGGCGCCGGTCTGAACCCGGTGAATGCGCCGGTGCTGGCGCAGACCCCGAACGACCCCAAGCAGCGCGAGCGGCAGCAAGAAGAGTTCGAGAAAATCAAAGCGGGCTTCTGATCCGCAATCAGTCTAGAGAGAGGCGCCGGGTCCCCCCGGCGCTTTTTTCATGAAATGGCTTGGGAATGAACCGCAGATGCTTTTGAACATAGCCATTTCTGTTGCCGTCATCCTGACCGCCGTGGTGGTTTTCCTGCCAGGGCTGCGCGCCAACCGCAGCTGGCGGGCGATGACGACGCCGCTCGCCTCGATCATCGGGTCGGGGTTTCTGGTGCTGGGGCCGATCCTGAACAGCGCCTATGGCGCCTGGGCACCGCTGGCGATGGCGCTGCTGTGCGCCATGGCCTGGGGCTTTGGCGCGGCGATAAGGTTTTCGATGCACGCCAGCGAGAGCGACGCGCCGGGGCCGGAGATCACCGCGCTTGAGAATCTCTCCTCCTGGGCGCTCGGCTTTGCCTACATCATCTCGGTTGCCTATTATCTCAATCTTTTCGGGGCCTTCAGCGTCTCTCTTACAGCATGGGATTCCGAGATCGCGGCGCGCGGCGTGACCAGCGCCGTCTTTGCCGTGATCCTGATCACCGGCTGGACCAAGGGATTTTCGGCGCTGGAGCGGATGGAATATGTCTCGGTCGGGTTGAAACTGGCGATCATTGCCGGGCTGCTCCTCGGGCTGGCGGTGTTCTTCGGCGACCATGTGCAGCGCGGCAGCCTCCTGCTGTCGCCGCCGCAAATGACGGGTTGGCCCGCGGTGACCTTGGCCTTTGGCCTGATTGTCACCGTGCAAGGCTTTGAAACCGCCCGCTATCTTGGCGAAGAATATGACCGCCCGACGCGCGAGCGGGCAATGCGCTGGGCACAGATCCTCTCCAGCGTGATCTACCTCGCCTATATCGCGCTGATCGCCTATGCTTTCGCGCCGGCGGCGGTGGAAACTGACGAAACGGCGATCATCGGCATGATGCGTCAGGTGGCGCCGGTGCTGCCCTTCCTGCTGGTCGCCGCCGCACTGGCCGCGCAATTCAGCGCCGCCGTCGCCGACACCAGCGGCGCGGGCGGGCTGATGTCCGAGGTGACGCGCGGCAAACTCTCGCCACGCCGCGCCTATCTGGTCCTGGTGCTGGCGGGCCTCGCGCTGACCTGGGTCGCCGACATCTATCAGATCATCAGCTATGCCAGCCGCGCCTTCGCGCTTTACTACGCCTTGCAGGCGGCGATCGCCTGCCGCTGGGCCTGGCGCCATCTCGGCCGTGCCGACAGCCCGTGGCAGGGGCACTGGCGGCCGCTGAGCTTTGCTGCCCTCGCGGCCCTCGGCGTCGCGATTGTGATTTTTGGGCGCTCTCTCGAGGGTTAGAGGCCAAAGTTCGGGTGATCGGAACCGCAAAACCCCGCGACGCGCAGCCGCCCATACGGGGGCACCGCAGCCCCTGCGCCCGGCGGCTCCCGCCAGCGGCGCAACGGCGCGGCTGGCCCCGGCAGGACCAATCCCCCCTTGTCGGCCCGCGACCTGCCCCCTATATAGGACCTGTTCGGGGCTTGCTCCGGGCTATGGACATAAACGCGCATGTAATAAACGGATCGGACCCGGGGGCGGTACCCGGCGACTCCACCAATACTCCCTCATTGGGGGCGGAGGGGGTCGAAATAGGATCGACGAACGTCCAAAGATGTTAGCTTTGTCTCGGTGAGCCACCACCGTTATCGGTGCAAAATGTACAGTTGCCAATGACAACCGTGCTCCGGCAATGGCTCTGGCTGCGTAAGCAGTTCGGGTCGCCGAAACTAAGTCCTTAGGCTTAGCCGCTTAAGGCGGGGTTCGCAGGTACCTGGCAACAGAAACCTGCACCTACCCCCCAAAGCTGCAAACTGACCGCTTTCCCGCACGGAAATATGTTCAATTGCGCGGATATCCCCGATCATTTTGACTGTTTTTGCCGCCTTGTTAACGATTGCGCATCCCTTGGTTGCAACACTGCCCCAGGACCGCGCACACAAGGAAGCCGCAGATGTCACAGAAGCTTCAGTTTTTGCAGGAATGGTACGAGACCGTCTGGTTTGGCGGCAATCTGGACGCGATTGATCAGTTCTTCGCGCCCGCCTCGCATGTGGAGGGGCTGATGACGGGGCTGGAGGTGTCGCCGCAAGAGTTTCGCGAGCTGATCCCGGCGATGCTGCATCTGGTGGCCGACCCTGCGGTCAGGATTGAACGGCATTTCGAGACCGAGGACTGGCTCTGGGCGCTGATTTCGGTCAGCGGCGTCTCGCGGCAATCGCTGAAGCCGCTGGCGTTTTCGGGCCAGGTGGCGATGCGTTTCAGCGAGGGCAAGATCGCCGAAGCCTTCAATCATTTTGACCTGATCAGCTTTTTCGAGCAGATCGGCGCGCTGCCGGAATACTCGATGGCGCTGTGTTTCTCGGGCGAACAATTGTCCTGACAGACACATGGCATAGAGCCTGTGCGGGGACGGCATGCCGCCCCCCGCAAAGCCGCGTCGCCCCCCTTTCCTTCATCCGCGAATCCCCTATGCTGTCCGCATGAGGCACCGATTGTGACACTCGGGCCGGACAAAGGAACTGCGATGACGCGAAGCATTGAATATGGCCAGCTGATGCACCGCGCGATGCGCGGGCTGATCCAGCAAGTGCTTGAAACCGTGGCAGATGAAGGCCTGCCGGGGGATCACCACTTCTTCATCACCTTCGACACGCGCCACCCCGATGCCGCGCTGGCCGACTGGCTGCGCGCCCGCTATCCCGAAGAGATGACCATCGTTGTGCAGCACTGGTTTGACAACCTCGTGGTCACCGATGAAGGCTTCGACATCACCCTGAATTTCGGCGACAACCCCGAGCCGCTGCACGTGCCCTTTGACGCCGTGCGCACCTTTGTCGATCCCTCGGTCGAATTCGGCCTGCGCTTTGAATCGCAGGAATTCGACGATGAGGATGACGAGGATGAAGACGACGATGACGATGACGGCCCCGACGGCCCGCGCCCCGAGGCTGAAGTGGTCAGCCTCGACAAATGGCGCAAATAGGCAGCGCACAGCATAGTGAACGGCCCCCGGTTTCGGGGGCCTTTTGCGTCACGCCTTTGTCATTCCCCTGCGGCAAGAACACTGCCATAGTCGGCTCAACAAGCGCCGCGAAGCGCTGACCGGGGGAGAAAACATGAGCGACCTGTCACTGTTTCTGGGCCAGATGATCCGCAAGCCTTTGCAGGTGTCGGCGGTGGCCCCCTCCTCCAGCGTGCTGGCGCGCGAGATGGCCAAGGGCGTGGGCCCCGACACCGGCCCCGTTGCCGAGTTTGGCCCCGGCACCGGCAAGATCACCAAGGCCATTCTGGATCAGGGCGTGGCGCCGGAAAACTTGACGCTGTTCGAGATGAACCCCACCTTCTGCGCCCGGCTCAAGCGCGAGTATCCCGATTTGCGGGTGGAGAATCTGCCGGCGCAGGATCTGCCTTTGGCCGGTCTGCCGCCGCTGGGCGCCGTGATCTCGGGCCTGCCGCTTCTGTCGATGTCCGAGGCCACCCAGCGCGCCATTGTCGGTGCCGCGATCAAGGCTTTGCGCCCGGGCGGGATTTTTGTGCAATTCACCTATGGGCCGCGCCCGCCAATGCTGGAGCGCGTGCGCCAGGAGCTGGGCCTGCAGGTCACCCGTGGCCACCGGGTGTTCTTCAACCTGCCGCCCGCCACCGTGCACACCTACCGCCAACACTGAATTTCCCGGCAATGTTAGCGGTATACCTTCGTATACTGATTGCAAAATCCATCCCCTGCCCCTAAGAAACCCCTGACATTCTCAGGAGGCTTGCCCGATGACTGCAACCCGTACCGAAACCGACAGCTTTGGCCCGCTGGAAGTTCCCGCCGACAAATACTGGGGCGCGCAGACCCAGCGGTCGATCATCAACTTCCCCATCGGTTGGGAAAAGCAGCCGGTGCCGATCATCCGCGCGCTCGGCGTGATCAAGCGCGCCGCGGCAGAGGTGAACATGGCCTCGGGCCTGATCGCGCCGGAACTGGGGGCTGCCATGGTGCAAGCCGCCAGCGAAGTGATCGAGGGCAAGTTTGACGACAACTTCCCGCTCGTCGTCTGGCAGACCGGCTCGGGCACGCAGTCGAACATGAACGCGAACGAAGTGGTCTCGAACCGCGCGATCGAGATCCTGGGCGGCGTCATGGGCTCGAAAAAGCCGGTGCACCCGAACGATCACTGCAACATGGGCCAGTCGTCGAACGACACCTTCCCGACCGCGATGCATGTGGCGATTGCCATGCTCGCGCGCGACGTGCTGATCCCGGGGCTGACCAAACTCCTGAAGGCGCTGGAAGCCAAGCAGGAAGAGTTCAAGGATATCATCAAGATCGGCCGCACCCACACGCAGGATGCGACGCCGCTGACGCTGGGCCAGGAATTTTCGGGCTATGCGCATCAGGTCCGCAAAGGCATCGCCCGCGTCGAGGCCTGCCTCGGCGATATCTATGAGCTGGCGCAGGGCGGCACCGCCGTCGGCACCGGGCTGAACACCAAAAAGGGCTGGGACACCGCGATTGCGGCGAAGATCGCCGAGATCACCAACCTGCCCTTCGTCACCGCGCCGAACAAATTCGAGGCGCTGGCCGCGCATGATGCGATGGTGATGTTCTCGGGCGCGCTGAAAACCGTGGCCGGGTCTTTGTTCAAGATCGCCAATGACATGCGGCTTTTGGGCTCCGGCCCGCGCTCAGGCCTGGGCGAGCTGATCCTGCCGGAGAACGAGCCGGGCTCCTCGATCATGCCGGGCAAGGTGAACCCGACCCAGGCCGAAGCACTGACCATGGTCTGCGCCCATGTGATGGGCAATGACGCGGCGGTGGGCTTTGCCGGGTCGCAGGGCCATTTCGAGCTGAACGTCTACAACCCGATGATGTCCTATAACGTGCTGCAATCGATGCAGCTTTTGGGCGATGCGGCCTCGAGCTTCACCGACAACATGGTCGTCGGCACCCAGGCCAATGTGGCCCGGATCGACAAGCTGATGAAGGAAAGCCTGATGCTGGTGACGGCGCTGGCGCCCACCATCGGCTATGACAATGCTACTAAGGTCGCGAAAACCGCGCATAAAAACGGCACCAACCTGCGCGATGAGGCGATTGCGCTTGGTTTTGTCGATGGCGAGACCTTTGACCGCATCGTCCGCCCGGAGCTGATGGTCGGCCCCGAGGATTGATCGGATATGGCCGAGATCATCAATCTCCGGTCAGCCAAGAAAACCCTTGCGCGCGTGAAAAAGCGCGCGCAAGGCGATGAAAATGCCGCAAAATTCGCCCGCACCAAGGCGCAAAAATCGCGGGAAGCCGCTGAGGCCGAGAAGGCACGGACCGCCCTTGAGGGCCACCGCCGCGCGCCTGAGACTGACTCCGATGAGCCCCCGGCATGAGCCGCCCGGAAAAGCACTCGCTGACGCTGGGCCGTCACCGCACCTCCGTCTCGCTTGAGGCGGAATTCTGGGTGGCCTTCCGCGAGATTGCGGCGCAATCTGACAAGGGAATCAACGAATTGGCGGCGGAAATTGATGCGGCGCGGGGCACGGACACCGGGCTTGCCACCGCGATCCGCCTGTTTGTCTTGCGGCATTACCGTACACGCTGAGTGCCTGTGATCACAGCCCCGGCAGCGCCGAGCGCACCGCCCGTTCGCAATGCTGGGCAAGCGCCTTGCGGTCGGCAAAGTCGCGCACATTGACCGGCGCATGGAAATGCACCTCCACCGCGCCTTGTTTGCGCGCCGCGAGCACGCGCAGCAAATGGCTGCCGAAATCCATCTCGGCCCACCAGCCGTAAAAGCGCGCATCCGCCCCCGGCGGCGCGGTATAGACCACGCTGACCGGCTGGATCTGCATCACCCGCTCCAGCCCCTCGCTGAAGAACGCACCGAAAAGCGTTGATTTAAAGGGCAAAACCCGCAATCCATCGGTCGAGGTTCCCTCGGGGAAAAAGAGAAGGTGATGCCCCGCACGGATCCGCTCTTCAAAGAGCTGCTTTTGCGCCTTGGCCTGTTTCGGATCGCGGCGGATGAACAAAGTGCCGGTGGCGCGCGCCAGCCAGCCGATGCCCGCCCAGCCCGCCACTTCGGATTTGGCGACGAAATAGACGTTCTGGCAGGCGTTCAGCGCGAAAATATCCAGCCAGGAGGCATGGTTGGCGACCACCGCCCCCACCTGCCGCATCGGCGCGCCCTGCACCCGCCGCCGCATGCCCAGGATGTGAAAACTGGCGATGCAGACGGCGCGGGTGACCCAGGGCGTCCAGGGCCGGTTGCGCCCGTGCAGCGGCCATTCGATCAGCCGCAGGAGCAGGAGCAGCAGCAACCCGCCATAAGTGACAAAGCCAAAGACCGCGCCGCGCCAGAGCACCCGCAGCCAATCGCCAAGGCCCAACGGCGGCAAGACTGGCGGCTCTGACTCGCGCCAGGTCTGCGGCGCCAGTGTCACGGCTTCGCCTCATGTTTGCGGGTGTAGAACTGGTGATGCTTGGCGCTCATCGCGGCGGTGTCCATCAGCAGGCAGACATCGGTGGTGTTGAAGGGCCGGTCGATAAAGGCACCCTCGCCGACGAAACCGCCCAGCCGCAAATAGGCTTTGATCAGCGCGGGCATCTCGAGCATGGCCTGACGGCGGTCGATCTGATCGGCGGGCACCAGATCCATCCGCTGGAAATGCGCCGCTTGCGCCCGCACCCGCAGCGCTTCGGGGGCCAGATGGTGGTGGTGCAGCCAGGAGAGCGGCAGCTTCAGCGCCTCCGGATCGGTGCCGTGGAAACTGGCGACGCCGAACAGCACCTCCACGCCCTTTTCCAGCACATATTCCGCCAGCGCGTTCCAGAGCAGATACATGGCCACGCCGCCGCGATAGTCGGGATGCACGCAGGAACGGCCCAGCTCCAGCAACTCACGCCCCGAGGCGCGCAGCGCGCTGAGGTCATATTCCGCATCACAGTAAAACCGCCCGATCTCGGCCGCGCGGGTGCCGGTGAGCAGGCGGTAGACCCCCACCACATGCTCAAGCGCATCGGCATCGCGCGAGGTGTCGATCAGGAGAAGATGATCATAAAAGTCATCAAATTCATCGCATTCCAGCCGGTTCTTGTGATCGACCAGATCGCCGTTGCCGCCCAGTTCTTCGATGAAAACAGCATAGCGCAGCCGTTGCGCTGCCCGCAGATCGCGGGGGTCAGAGGCAATGCGGATTTCGAGATGGGCGGTATCGAGGGTCATGTGCCTGCGCTTTCGGGGCCGCATCCGGGGCCCTTGCTCCGGTGCCGCGGTTTTAGGCAGTTGCGGCCGGTTTGGCAACCATAAGCGCCAGCGGCAGACCCCGCCCGACCTCCGGCACCCCGGCCGCCCGAAACCCCGCCCAGAACCCCCGCGCGGAACCCCGCGCATCGGCCCCTGTCCGCGCGGCACCGCAATTGCGTGGCGCGGAAATAAATGGTTTCTTAAGCTTAATTTGCGATGACGAGTTGGAGTTCTATGTTGCGCCCATCGATCACCTGCTTGCCGGTATGTTCAAAATTCACCGTGATCTTGTCACCGATCCGTGACTGAACTTGCCCCAGCCCCCATTCGGGCGCATGTGGATGGCGGACCAGCATGCCGGGCTCCAGCATAAAATTCATCGTCTTATCCTTCCCAGCCGACCGAGAGATCCATGACCGACGCATTTTCCCATCAGACCGCCGCCGAAGCCTTTGGCGCCGATCTGGACGAGCCCGACCTGACCGCATTGGTCGGATCGCGTCTGTGCCATGACCTTATCAGCCCTTTGGGCGCGATCGGCAATGGTGTTGAACTCCTCGCGATGTCGGGCACCGGCATGAGCCCCGAGATGCAGCTGATCGCCGAAAGCGTCGGCAATGCCAGCGCGCGGCTGAAGTTTTTTCGCGTGGCATTTGGGCAATCCAGCGTGGATCAGCAGGTCGGGCGCTCGGAAACCATCAACCTTCTGGCCGATCTGGCGCAGGGGGGGCGGCTGCAATTTGACTGGCAGGTTGAGGGTGATCAGCCCCGGCGGCTGGTGAAAATGGCTTTTCTGGCGGTGCTTTGCCTTGAGAATGCCCTGCCTTGGGGCGGCGTGGTGCGGATCACCCGCGAGGGGGAGGTTTATTCGCTGGTGGCCGAGGCGCGGCGGACCAAACCCGACCCCGCCCTTTGGGCTATGCTGACCGGAGAGCCCGGCGCGGTCAGCCCGGCGCAGGTGCAGTTCCGGCTTTTGCCGCGCGAAGCCCTGCGGCAGGCGCGCCAGATCCGCTGGTCGATCGACGAGACCGGCGCCTTTATCCGCTTTTGACCTGATCGACGGGCACCGCCCCGCGGACCCCAGAACGGGCCAAGCGGCAGCGCCGAAAAGGCTGCACGCGCCCCCGCCGTCCGCCCGATCATCGGGCATCGGGGGTCAGAGGGAAGGCAGCAGACCTGACTTTCCCGGCTTATGCCACGATGTCCGGGGCCGCATGTACCCCGGCCCCGGGATCAATAGATCGGGGTTTTGGCAAAGCCCTTGCCCAGAATTGGCCCGGTCGGCAATTGCGTCGGCGAGCCGCCCGCAGGCTCAAAGGTGATCTCATAGAGCTGATCGGCATGCGGCGGCGGCAACCCTTCGACCGAAAGCGCGCGCGAGCGTGCCGTGGCCAACAGCCCGAGCGAGACCGGCTTGCCCGCCGCATCCGGCTTGGTCCAGACCTGCATCACCTGATTTTCGGGCACCCGGGCTTGCTCCAGCAAGGTGACCAGCGTCGTATTGTCTGCCGCCCCCTCGACCAGCGCGAAAGGCTGCCCCTGATCGTCCAGAAGCACCGCCACCACCGTCGGCCGGGTGCCGGACATCAGGCTCCAGCCGAGCGACACCGCCAGCAGCAGAGAGGCCGCCATCCCGCCGAGCGCCGCCAGCCGCCAGCCGTCGCGCGGGCCGGTTGCTGAGGATGTGGGCCGCGCGGCAAAGGGAAGGATCCGCGCGGCAGGCACCGTGTCGGACGCCAGAGCATCAGGGGTCACCGTCTCAGCCGCGCTGACCTCCAGCGCCTGTTCCACCCGCCCCCACAACCCCTCGGGCAGCGGCAGCACATCCGCCGTATCATCCAGCGCGCCAAAACGCTGCCGCGCCCGCTCCAGCGCCGCCGCCAGATCGGCATCGGCCGCGCACAGCGCCGCAATCTCGGCCTGCTCCGCGTCACTGGCAAGGCCAAGGACGACCTCGTCGATCCGCTCCATCAAAGGACGATCGCTCATGACAGACACTCCCGCAGCGTCAGCAGGCCCCGGCGCACCCAGGCCTTGACCGAGCCCAGCGGCGCGTTCATCCGCCCGGCGATTTCGCCGTGGCTGTAGCCCAGAATATAAGACGACAGGATCGCCATGCGTTTGCTCGGCTCCAATGTCTCGAGGCAGATCCGCAGATCATGCGTGCGCTCCAGACGGTTATAGGCCATTTCCAGCACCGCGCCGTCCGGTGCGGTTTCGGCATCACCCGGTTCCAGCAAGATCTCTCGGTCGCCGCCGCGCAGCTGCGTGAGGCAGCGGTTGCGCAAAATCGTGTAGAGCCAGGCCTTGGCTTGCCCGCGCCCGGCATCGAACTGATCGGCCTTGCGCCAGACCAGCACCAGCGTTTCCTGCACCGCATCCTCAGCCAGATCCAGCCGCCGCAACATCCGCCGCGCGACGCCCAGCATGCGGCCGCCCTCCTGCGTCATGATCGCCTTCAGCGCAGAGCGGTCCCCGGCAGCGCAGGCCTGGATCAAAGCGGCAAGGTCGGTCACGGTGAGGCTCATTTCCGTTTCGCGGCACAGGGCCGTTGAGGTTGAAACAGAGGTAGGGGGCAAAGCGCGCGCCGTCAAACCGCGATTGGCATTTTCTGTGCGGGCGGCCGGGTCAAATAGCGTCATTCCCATCGGCAGCTGCCTTTCACACGCGGATCGGGCGAGAGCCGGGCCAGTTTCGGGCCAGAGTTGAGCCACAGCCAGACCAGAGCGCAACCACCGCAGGATGACTGCGCGGCAAAGGCAGGGCCGGTGCCACAGGTCGCACCGGCCCCCGGTTCAGGCGATTACTTCGCGGTCATGAAGGTGATGTCGCGCACCATCACACCCTCGGCGCCGGTGAGAGCCCAGTTCTTGTCCACGGCGCCGCTCTCAAGCGACAGGGTGTAGAGCGTCGGGCCGGCCACCAGCCAGGCGGTGTTCACCCCGTCCGCATCGGTCGCGATGTCAAAGGCATAGCTGTCGGTGCCCTCAATCCCCAATTTACCGATCGCGGCCAGCGTGCCGTCATTGGGCGAGGTCTGACGGATCAGCGCCACGATGGTGCTGTCGATGTCATACATCGCCGTGGCTTCGGGCTTGCCATAAGAGTTGGTATAGGCGGCGGCGGCAATGGCGGGCGCTTCACCGGCATGCATATCCGCGCTTTCATAGGCGAGGCTGCCATCCACGGTCACGGCACCGGTCTCGATGTCGACGCGGTGGTTGGTGGTGCCGGACATGAAACGCAGTTTGTCGGCCATCGGGTTGAAATCAACCACCACCGGCGCGCCGTCCATCAGCGGCAGTTCCTTGTCCATTTTCGAGAGAACGGTCGCCATGCCGGTCTCGGGGTCGATTTCCACGATCTCGAACGTGTCGGTCACGCCAATCAGCTGACCGGTCGCCGGGCGCAGGTCGATGCCCAACAGCTTGGAAACCCCCTGCACCGCCATGCCCACGCCGACAGCTGCGGTGCTGACATCGACTTTGTGGATCATATTGTCACCTGACAGCGCAATCGCGGTCAGACCACCAGCGTCCTGGGCGACAGTCAGGGTCGAGCTTGCCAAAAGGGCCGTTGCAGCGGCGGCAAAGGTCAGTTTTGTCATCGGTAAAATCCTCAGAATGTCGAGCCACAGCCAATCCGTGGTTCAGATACTTCCAAGACGCGGCGGCGCGGCCATTTGGATGCAGCGGCCGGAAATATTTTTGCGTCGCGCGCAAAATAATCTGCGGTGAAGGCGGTTTTCGCGGGGATGGGCTACCGGCGCACACCCCTGATCGCCCTCGGGTGGCGGCGACAGCGATGGGGGGCGCTGCCCCCCGGCCTGCGGCCTCCCCCCGAGGTATTTGGACCAAGAAGAAAGGGGAAAGCCGCGCCGGGGTGGGAATGGTGTTTGCGGCCGTTGGGGCGGCAAAGGCGCGGCATGGCCCCTTTGCCTGATCGGAAATATCCCCGCCGGAGGCTTCCGCCGCGCGGTGCCGGGTGACCGGGTTTGCAGCGGCGTGACGGCGGGCCCCCGATCATGTCAGGGGCCGATCGGTTCTCAGGCGCGGATGGTGCCGTCGCCGGTGACCAGATATTTGAAGCTGGTCAATTGTTCGGCCCCCACCGGGCCGCGGGCGTGCAGCTTGCCGGTCGCGATGCCGATTTCGCCGCCCATGCCAAACTCGCCACCATCCGCGAATTGGGTGGAGGCGTTGCGCATCAGGATGGCTGAATCGAGCCGGGCGAAGAAGCGGGCCGCGGTGGCATCGTCTTCGGTCAGGATCGATTCCGTGTGGTTCGAGCCATACTGGCGGATATGCGCAATCGCGCCATCCACCCCGTCGACCAGCTTCGCCGCGATGATCATGTCGAGGAATTCATGGCCAAAATCCTCGTCCTGCGCGGCAATCGTGCCGGGGACCTCTGCCAGCTCTCCCGCCGCGCGGACTTCGACGCCCGCCTTCAGCAGGTCCTCGATCAGCACCGCGCCGTGTCGGGCATAAAAGACGCGGTCGATCAGCAGGCATTCCGCCGAGCCGCAAACGCCGGTGCGGCGGGTTTTGGCGTTCAGGAGGACGCGGCGCGCCTTATCGAGATCGGCGGCGCCATCGGCATAGACGTGGCAAATCCCTTCGAGATGCGCGAAGACCGGCACCCGCGCCTCGGATTGCACGAGGCCCACGAGGCCCTTGCCGCCACGCGGCACGATCACGTCGATATGGTCGACCGCGCGCAGCATCTCGGACACCGCAGCCCGGTCCCGGGTGGGAATGAGCTGGATGGCGGCTTCCGGCAGGCCCGCGGCGCGCAGCCCTGCCACCATGCAGGCATGGATGGCGCTGGAGGAATTGAACCCCTCCGAGCCGCCGCGCAGGATCACCGCATTCCCCGCCTTCAGCGCCAGCGCGCCGGCATCGGCCGTGACATTCGGGCGCGATTCGTAAATCACCCCGATCACCCCGATCGGGGTGCGGACGCGCTGAATGTGCAGGCCGCTGGGCCGGTCCCATTCGGCCATCACCTGCCCCACCGGATCCACCTGCCCCGCCACCGCGCGCAACCCGTCGGCAATGGCCTGCACCCGCGAGCCGTTCAGCATCAGGCGGTCCATCATCGCGGGCGAGAGACCCTTTTCCGTGCCAAATTCCACATCCCTGGCATTGGCGGCGATGATCGCATCGGCCTCGGCCTCAATGCGGTCCGCGGCCACCATCAGCGCCTTTTCCTTGGCCTCGGCTGGCGCGAAAGCAAGCTCCGCTGCCGCCGCGCGGGCGGCGGTGCCGATCTCATGGATCAGGGCGGGGATGTCTTGTGTGTCTTTCATGCGAGCCTCCAAATCAGAGCCCCGCTATACCGCCCCGAACGGGCAGCGACAAGCGCGCCGCGATCTTGCGTAAGCCAACATTTCCGAAAGGGGAAAGTGGCGCGGTTGACGGGGCTCGAACCCGCGACCCCCGGCGTGACAGGCCGGTACTCTAACCAACTGAGCTACAACC
>NZ_JBGQOG010000017.1:0-104960 GCF_052113705.1 Phaeovulum sp. W22_SRMD_FR3
GGTTTGGGGGGGGGTGGGGGGGGGGGGGAGGAGAGGGGGTGGAGGGTTTGGGTGGGGTTGTGAAACAGTCTTCCTGGTGGTTTGCTTGGGGGGGGGGGGGAAGGTGGGGCCCACCCCCCCCACCCCCGGGATATTTGCGACGAAGCAAGGTGCAAGGTTTTGCTTCGGGTGAAATATCCTCGGGGGGAGGCCAGAGGCCGTGGGGGGCAGACAGCCCCCCTGTCGCAAGGTTACCCGTGCGCGCGGCGGATGGCTGGTGTCGTGGGACGGGCGTTGGCGCCGCCGGGCGAGACTGGCGCCAAAAATTTGAGCGTTTGCTTTGAATTTCCGCCCCCGTCCTGACGTCAGCGCTTCACGCCCCCTTTTCACGGCGTTTTTCCCGTGCAAACCTGCCCTTGCGCAGACAGAGATTTGCGGCGAACGGGGGACAGTGGATGGCAGATCGCAGCGGTTGGAGGCGTTTCACCCGATCCGAAGCATTCAGCGGGTTGGCCATGGTCAGTCCGACAGCGGTTTATGCGCTGCTGATGTTGGCGGCGCCGCTTGTCACGATCATCGCCTATTCGTTTTTCAAGGATGGCTATCTGACCGTCATCCACGAATTTACCTTGGAGAACTATATCGACACCTGGGGCGATCCGGTGTTCCGCTCGATCATGTTGCGCAGTCTGATGATCTCGGGGCTGGTGACGCTGGTGACGGTGCTGCTGGCCTTTCCGATCGCCTATTACGTGTCCTTTCACGTCTCCTCCTCGATGAAAGCACGTTGGCTCTTCCTGATCACCATCCCTTTCTGGACCTCCTATCTGATCCGGGTTTTCCTGTGGAAGGTGATCCTCGGGTATAACGGGGTGATCAATTCGGGGCTGAAGGCGCTGGGGATCATCGAGCAGCCGCTGACCTTCATCCTCTATAACGTCAATTCCATCGTGCTGACGCTGGCGCATGCCTATGCGCCCTTTGCGATCCTGCCGATCTTTGTCGCGCTGGAAAAGATCGACCGCTCGCTGCTGGAGGCGGGGCTTGATCTGGGCGAGTCGAAATTCCGCACGTTCTGCCGGGTGACGCTGCCTTTGGCGATGCCGGGTGTGGTGGCCTCGGTGCTGATCGTCTTTATCCCGACCATCGGCGATTACGTGACACCGCAGCTGATCGGCGGCGGCAAGATCCCGATGATCGCCAATGTCATTCAGGCCCGGATGCTGGATCTGGACAACAAGCCGATGGGCTCGGCGGTGGCCGTCTCGGCGATGGTGCTGGTCACCATCATCAGCCTGATTTTCCTGTTCCTCAACCGGCGCTTCCTGCGCGGCCAGAAGTGAGGGCTGAGCCATGAAATTCCCCGTGTTGCGGATCTATGCGCTGGCCTATCTGCTGTTTCTCTACGCGCCGATCCTCTTGCTGCCGATTTTTGCTTTCAATGACGGCACCATCATCGCCTTTCCGCTCAAGGGTTTCACCACCCATTGGTTTGAGGAGATGTGGTCAAACCCCACCCTCGGGACAGCGGTGAAAAACTCAATGATCATCGCGGTTTCCTCGGCGATCTTTGCCACTGCCTTTGGCATTTTCGCCGCCCGCGCCTCGACCCGGTTCAGCTTTCCGGGCAAAGGCCCGATCATCGGGCTGATCATGCTGCCGCTGGTGCTGCCCGAGATCATCGTCTCGGTCAGCCTGTTGGTGGTGCTGCTCGGGATGGGCGTCAAGCTGACGATCTTCACCGTCATTCTGGGCCATGTGCTGATCTGCACGCCCTATTCGATTGCGATCCTGAACACGGCATTCGGTGCGCTTGACCGGAGTCTGGAGGAGGCGGCCTATGATCTGGGCGAGGGGAAATGGTCGACGTTCCGCCTGATCATCCTGCCCTTGGTGATGCCGGGCATCATCTCGTCCCTGCTGATTTCCTTCACGATCTCGCTCGACGAATTCATCATCGCCTTCTTCCTTGCGGGGAATGAACCGACGCTGCCCACCTATATCTTCTCGCAATTGCGGTTCCCCAAGCAGATCCCGATGATCATGGCGCTGGGAACCTGTCTTGTCCTGTTGTCGGTCGTGCTGCTGACGATTGCTGAATATTTCCGCCGCCGCGGCATCGCGAAAACCGGCGCCAAGGATTCCGGAGGCTTCCTGTGAACACCCGCTCCACGATGATCGAATTCCGCGACGTTCAGAAATACTACGGCGACTATCACGCCCTGCGCGGGATCACCGCCGAGATCCGGGCGGGGGAGTTCTTTTCGCTGCTCGGCCCGTCGGGGTGTGGCAAGACGACCTTGTTGCGCACGATTGCCGGGTTCGAGGGGATTTCCTCGGGCGTCGTGCTGATCGACGGCAAGGAAATGGCCGATGTGCCGGCCAACAAGCGGCCCACCAATATGGTGTTCCAGTCCTATGCGATTTTCCCGCATCTGACGGTGGCGGAGAATGTGGGCTTTGGCCTGCGGCGCGATCCGCGCACGGCGGCAGAGAAGGCGCAGGCGGTGGCGGAAGCCCTCGAAATGGTGGGGCTCAAGGGCTACGGCGCGCGTGCGGCACATGCGCTGTCGGGCGGGCAGCGGCAACGGGTGGCGTTGGCGCGGGCGCTGATCCTGAAGCCCAAGGTGCTTTTGCTCGATGAGCCGCTCTCGGCGCTGGACAAGAAGATGCGCGAGCAGATGCAGGTGGAACTGATCCGGCTGCAACGGCAGGTGGGGATCACCTTCGTGCTGGTGACGCATGACCAGGAAGAGGCGCTGGTGATGTCGGACCGGATCGCGGTGATGTTCGAGGGGCAGATCGCGCAATTGGCCGATCCCGAAACCCTCTACCGCCGCCCGAACTCGCGGCAGGTGGCGGAGTTCATCGGGGTGATGAATTTCCTACCCGCCAGCATCACGGCTGAACTTGCCGAAGGGTTCCAGTTGCAGGTGGCCGGTCTTGGTGCAGTGGAGATCACCGCTGAGCAGGCCCCCGGGGCGGTGACAGGCGGCGCGGTCGCGGTTGGCTTTCGCCCGGAAACCTTGACCATCCTTTATGAAGGGCAGACCGCCAGCGACCGCGAAACCAGCGGCACCATTGAAGAGGTCGTCTACTATGGCGATATGACCTATTACGATGTGAAGCTCGATGGTGTGGACAGCCCGGTCCGCATCTCGATGCGCAATGTCTTCGGCCGCCCGGTCCTCGATATTGGCACCCGCACCCGTGTCGCCTGGTCGGCGGGCGCGCTGGTGCTATTCCGCTGAGCAGAAGGGGGGCCGTCTGCCCCCCTCGGCCTTGCGGCCTCACCCCCCGAGGATATTTGAAACGAAGCAATGCCTCAGGTTTTGCTTCGTTTCAAATATCCCGGGGGTGCGGGGGCTGGCCCCCGCTCCGGCGACGGGCCTGGCGAAGGTGCTTGTCAGCGCGCGCGGGCTCGGCTAGCTTCCGCGCCATGAACACAACGGCCGCCATCTGCACCATTTGCATTACCTGCTGACATTCGTCAGGCGGGCCGTTCCTTCGTTTTGCAAAACCGGATGAACCTGATAGACCCGCCGCCGGGATGCCCGCGGAGAGGATCTGACATGACCAACATTCGTTTGCACAACACCAAGTCCCGCAAGAAAGAGGCGTTCACGCCAATTGATGCGCAGAATGTGCGGATGTATCTCTGCGGGCCGACGGTCTATGACCGCGCCCATATCGGCAATGCGCGGCCGGTGGTGGTGTTTGATGTGCTCTACCGGTTGTTGCGCCATGAATATGGTGCGGAACATGTGACCTATGTGCGCAATTTCACCGATGTGGATGACAAGATCAACGCGCGGGCGGCGGAGACGGGGCGGGATATCCGCAACATCACCGAAGAGACGATCGGCTGGTATCATGCCGATATGGATGCTCTGGGTGCGCTGCGCCCGGATCATGAGCCGCGGGCCACGGATTACATTGGCGCGATGATCGAAATGATCGAGGGGCTGATCGCGCGCGGGCATGCCTATGCCGCCGAGGGGCATGTGCTGTTTGATGTGCGGTCGTATCCCGAATATGGCGCGCTGTCGGGGCGCTCGGTCGATGATATGATTGCCGGGGCGCGGGTTGAGGTGGCACCCTATAAGCGTGATCCGATGGATTTCGTGCTCTGGAAGCCGTCAGAGGCCGGGGTGCCGGGTTGGGACAGCCCCTGGGGCTATGGGCGGCCGGGCTGGCACATCGAATGCTCGGCGATGTCCTATGAACTCCTGGGCGCGGCCTTTGATATTCATGCGGGCGGGATCGATCTGCAATTCCCGCACCACGAGAATGAGATCGCGCAGAGTTGCTGCGCGCATCCCGGCGCGGGCTTTGCGAATTTCTGGCTGCATAATGAGATGTTGCAGGTGGAGGGGAAGAAGATGTCCAAGTCCTTGGGCAATTTCTTCACCGTGCGGGATTTGCTGGATCAGGGTTATCCGGGCGAGGTGATCCGGCTGGTCTATCTCGGCACGCATTACGGGCGGCCGATGGACTGGACGGCGGAAAAGGCGGCGCAGGCCGAGGCCACCTTGCGCAAGTGGCGTGGTCTTGTCGCGGGCATCGAGCCCGCGGCAAGCCCGGCGCCCGCGGTGATCGCGGCGCTTGGTGATGATCTGAACACGGCGGGCGCGATTGCGGCGCTGCACGAATTGGCAGGCGCCGGGGATCTGGCGGGGCTGAAGGCTTCGGCGGCAATGTTGGGCCTCCTGGAAGATCACATGGGTGATTGGGCAGTGTCGCGGCGCTTCGAGAGGAAGCAGTTCGCTTTTATTATTGGCCCTGTGGATTTCTTTCCCTATTTTGACGCTTTGGATGCAATTGCAGCGAAATGGAGCCAATTGCGTAAAGACAAGCTGTTCGTTGAAGCGGACCTTCTTAAGGCTGCGCTGACCGCTCTTGGTGCTGAATTGAAGGCGACGCCGCAAGGTCCAGAGGTTCTCGTCACAAAAGACATTGATGCCACCAAGCTGGAGGCGCTGAAATGAGCCGCGAGCGCCTCTATCTTTATGACACCACGCTGCGCGACGGTCAGCAAACGCAAGGCGTGCAATTCTCGGTGCCCGAAAAGCTGCAGATCACCCAGGCGCTGGATGATCTGGGGATTGATTACATCGAGGGCGGCTGGCCGGGGGCCAATCCGACCGACAGCGATTTCTTTGAGGTGCGGCCCGAGACACGCGCGACCTTTACCGCGTTCGGGATGACCAAACGCGCCGGGCGGTCGGCCGCGAATGATGATGTGCTGGCGGCGGTGATCAATGCGGGCACCCCGGCGGTCTGTCTCGTGGGCAAGACGCATGAATATCATGTGACGACCGCCCTCGGCGTCAGCCTGCCGGAAAATGTTGAGAATATCGCGGCATCCGTGGCGCATATTGTGGCGTTGGGGCGCGAGGCGCTGTTTGACGCCGAGCATTTCTTTGACGGCTACCGCGCCAATCCCGCCTATGCGCTGGAATGTCTCCGCGCGGCCTATGATGCCGGGGCGCGCTGGATCGTGCTCTGCGATACCAATGGCGGCACGCTGCCCGCCGAGGTCGGCGAGACGGTGCGGGCGGTGATTGCTTCGGGCATCCCCGGCGACCGGCTGGGCATTCACACGCATGATGATACCGGGCAGGCGGTGGCCTGTTCGCTGGCGGCGGTGGATGCCGGGGTGCGGCAGATTCAGGGCACGCTGAACGGGTTGGGCGAGCGCTGTGGCAATGCCAATCTGATCACCCTGATCCCGACGCTCTTGCTGAAAGAACCCTATGTCAGCGCCTATGACACCGGGATTGCGGTGGAAAAGCTGCCGGGCATCACCCGGATCAGCCGGATGCTCGATGATATTCTGAACCGGGTGCCTCTGCGCGCGGCGCCCTATGTGGGGGCTTCGGCCTTCGCGCATAAGGCGGGCCTGCATGCCAGCGCGATCCTGAAAGATCCCGCCACCTATGAGCATATTGAGCCGTCGCGCGTCGGCAATGCCCGTATCATCCCGATGTCCAATCAGGCGGGGCAGTCGAACCTGCGCGCGCGGCTGGCGCAGGCGGGGATTGAGGTCGACCCGAAAGATCCGCGCCTGGCCGGGATTCTCGATGAGATCAAGGCGCGCGAGGATCAGGGCTATGCCTATGACGGCGCGCAGGCGAGCTTTGAGCTGGTGGCGCGGCGGGCGCTCGGGCTGTTGCCGGAATTCTTTGAGGTCAAGCGCTACCGGGTGACGGTGGAGCGGCGCAAGAACAAATACGATCAGATGATCACCCTGTCGGAAGCGGTGGTGGTGGTGAAGATCGGCGGCGAAAAGATGCTTTCGGTCTCGGAGAGCATGGATGAGGCGGGCGGCGACCGCGGGCCGGTCAATGCGCTCTCCAAGGCACTGGCCAAGGATCTCGGGCCCTATCAGGGGTTCATCGACGATCTGAAACTGGTGGATTTCAAGGTGCGGATCACGCAAGGCGGCACCGAGGCGGTGACGCGGGTCATCATCGACAGCGAGGACGGGCAGGGGCGGCGCTGGTCGACCGTGGGCGTCTCGCCGAACATCGTGGATGCGAGCTTTGAGGCATTGCTGGATGCGATGATCTGGAAGCTGGTGCGCGATGGCGCGCAGCCCGCCGGTGGAGACAAAAAGTGAGCCTCGCGGATCTGGCGCAAAAGGTGGAGGCGGGCGATCCGGTCCGCTTTCTGGCGACGATGGCGGCGGCCCCGGCGGCGCGCGCGCAGCTCTGGCCGATCTATGCGCTCAATCTGGAACTGGCGCGCGCGCCCTGGGCCAGCGCCGAACCGATGGTGGCCGAGATGCGGCTGCAATGGTGGGTCGATGCGCTGGAGGGGCTGGCGGCGGGCCGCCGGGTGGCGGGGGTCGCGCCGGAACTGGCGGATCTGGCGGAACAGGGCCTCGATTGCCGCCTGCTGGCGGCGGCGGCAGAGGCGCGGCGCTGGGATTGCTGGGCGGAACCTTTTGAGGATCAGGCGGCGTTTGACGCGCATCTGGATGCCACCTCGGGCCATCTGATGTGGGCGGCGGCCAAACTCCTCGGCGCGCCGCAGAGCGCCGAGCCTGTGGTGCGCGATCTGGCCTGGGGCGCAGGTCTGGCGGGCTGGCTGACGGCGGTGCCCGCGCTGGAAGCCCGCGGGCGCTATCCGCTGGTGGACGGCCGCCCGGCGGCGGTGGCAGAGCTGGCGCGGCGGGGATTGGCGCGGGTTGCACGCGCACGGGCGTCGCGCAGCGCGGTTCCGGCGATGGCGGCGCCTGCGCTTTTTGCCGGCTGGCAGGCGCGGGGATTGTTGCGGCAGGCGGCGGCGGCCCCGGCGCTGGTGGCCGAGGGGGGCCTGCAGCTCTCCGAATTTTCGCGGCGGATCACGCTATTGCAACTTGCATTTTTTGCGCGCTGGTAGGCGCGGCGCTTAAACGAATCTTCAGGTCTTTCGTTCAGGTTCATCCGAATGGGTCCGCTTTGGGGCTTTTTCGGATGAGTGTGCCCTGCATCGGCGGTGGCGAACGGAGACGTATCGATGAAATTTATCGACAATCGCAAACTGACGCTGAAATTGCCCCTGATGATGGTCGGTGTGGCCATGACGGCGATGACGATCATGGGGTTTCAGGCCTACCGCGATGCGCGCGCGCTCCTCGATGTCGAAGGCAACAACCGTTTGAACGGCACGCTCGAGTCGCGCGCCGATCAGTTGGTGACCTGGCAGGAAGCGCTGATCGGGGATGTGCGGGCAGAGGCGGCCAGCCAGGCCACCTCGCGCGGGTTGCGCGAGTTTTCCTCCGCCTGGAAACGGCTTGGCGAAGACCCGAGCGGCTATGTGCGCAAACTCTATGTCGACGAGAACCCGAACCCTGTGGGCCAGCGCCAGCTGCTGGAATTTGCCGGGGACATCACCGATTATTCGATCCAGCACCGCCGCTATCACAATTCCTATGTGACCGCCGCGCAGCAAAAGGGCTATTACGACGTATTCCTCATCGATACTGCGGGCAACGTCCTCTACACGATGGCGAAAGAGGCGGATTTCGGCAGCAATCTGCTGACGGGGGAGTACAAGGATACCCCGCTGGGGGATGTGGTTCGTCAGGCGCTTGCCGCAACGGATGACACGCCGATCGTCTCGGATCTGCGCAATTACGCCCCGTCGAACGGCGCGCCTGCGGCATTCATCGCCGCGCCGGTGCGCGCGACCAATGGCGACATTCAGGGCGTCTATGCCATCCAGATCCCGCTCGACCGGATCGATGCCGCGATGGGCAACCCCTCGGGCCTGGGCCAGACCGGCCAGGGCTATCTGGTCGGCAGCGACCATCTGATCATGTCCAACCTGCGGCTGTCGCCGACGCCGACGGTGCTGTCGCTCAAAATGAACTCGCAGGCCGTGGACGCCGCGCTGAAAGGCGAGACCGGCACCACCGATGAGTTGGGCGCCAATGGCATGCCCTCGCGGCTGGCCTACCGCCCGGTGCATCTGCTGCAGCGCGATCTGGCGCTGGTGGTCGAGCAGGGGCAGGGTGAACTGTTCGGCCCCGCGGTGGCGCTGGCGAAAAAGATGATGATGAACGCGGGCATGTTGCTGGTATTGATGGTCGCGATCTCGTGGTTCCTGGCCCGCAACATCGCCCGCCCGCTGACCCTGCTGCGCGCCGCGATGGACCGTATCGCCGGCAAGGATCTGAGCGCCTCCGTCCCCTACAGCACCCGGGGCGATGAGGTGGGGCAAATGGCCCGCGCGCTGGAATCCTTCCGCGGTGAGCTGATCAAGGGCGAAGCCGTGGCCGAAGAGGGTGCGCTGAAAGGCGCCGCCTTCGAGGGGTCGTCCGCAGCCCTGATGATGACCGACAATGATTTCAACATTACCTATGTCAACGGCGCGGTGCGCGATCTGATCCGCAACCGCATTGCCGATTTCCGCAAGATCAACGCCGAGATTGACCCCGATGCCCTGATCGGCCGCAACATTGACGTGTTCCACACGCAGGCGGCGCGGATCAACGCGATCATCTCGGATCCGGCGCGCTTGCCGTTCCAGGCTGAACTGCGCATCGGCGATGGCCGTTTCTCGGTCGAGGTCAATGAGGTGCAGCAGGCCGAACGCGGCCGCATCGGCCTCGTGGTGGAGTGGCGCGACATCACGGCAGAGATGATGAACCGGGCGCTGCTCGGGGCGATTGATGCCCATCAGCTGATGGTGGAGTTCAGCGCCACGGGGGCTCTGAACAAGATCAATGCCAATGCGGTGACCTGCCTCGGCACCAGCCCGGCGGAGATGGCGCAAAAGTCGATCAATGAGATTCTGGCGCAGATCGAAGCCGATGGCCGGGAGCATTCCGTCCAGTTGGCCGCCGGTGCGCGCGAACCGATCACCGGGCGCTTTGCGCTGCGGGATGGCAAAGGGCGTGAGGTGCTCGTTGAAGGGTCGCTGAACCCGGTGCTGGACCGCAACGGCACGCTGGTGCGGATGGTGCTGATGGCGGTGGATGTCACCGAAGCGCAAAGCCGCCTGCGTGCCGCGGAAGCGGAGCGGGCCGAGATGGTCAAGGCGCAGAACGTGGTGGTGGATTCGCTGCGCGTCGGCCTGCAAAACCTGTCGGCGGGCGATCTGACCACCCGGATCGAGACCAATTTCCGCGCCGAATACGAACAGCTGCGCGCTGACTTCAACAGCGCCGCGGACAATCTGCGGCAGGCGATGTCGATCGTGATCGAGAATGCGGGATCGATTGAAGGCGAGGCGCGTGAAATCTCGAATGCGGCGGAGGACCTGAGCCGCCGGACCGAACAGCAGGCCGCAACGCTGGAGCAAACCGCGGCGGCGCTGGATCAGCTGACCTCTTCGGTGACCTCTGCGGCGGAAGGCGCCAAGGATGCCAACCGCGTGGTGACCGAGGCGCGCTCGAGCGCCGAGGTTTCGGGCGAGGTGGTGAAACAGGCCGTGGCCGCGATGGGCGAGATTGAAAGCTCCTCGGCCAAGATCTCGAAGATCATCAGTGTGATCGACGATATCGCGTTCCAGACCAACCTTCTGGCGCTGAACGCCGGGGTTGAGGCCGCGCGTGCGGGCGAGGCGGGCCGTGGCTTTGCGGTGGTGGCCTCGGAAGTGCGGGCGTTGGCGCAGCGCTCTTCGGAGGCGGCGCGGGAGATTGACGGGCTGATCTCGGAATCCGGCAATCATGTGCGGCGCGGTGTGTCGCTCGTGGGGGAAACCGGGGTGGCGCTGGAGGGGATCCTCAGCTCGGTGATCGACATTGCCGCCCGTGTCTCGCTGATTGCGGGGGCGGCGACTGAGCAGAGCTCGGGCCTGGCCGAGATCAACGTGGCGGTGAACCAGCTGGATCAGGTGACCCAGCAAAACGCCGCGATGTTCGAGCAGACCACGGCAGCCAGCCATTCGCTGACGCGCGGCGCGCAAAGCCTGACCGAGACCACCTCGCAGTTCCGCATCGGATCGGCGCCTGCCGCAGCCCCTGCAACGGCGGCACGCCGGGCGCCGGTGACCACGGCTGCGACGCCCGCAACGGCTGCGACGCCCGCCCGGCCGGTGACCACACCCGCCCGGACCGGCGCTGCCGCGACCACCGCTGCGCCGGGCTTTTCCTCGCGCCGGGTGGCGCCGCCGCCCAGCACGCAGGGCAATCTGGCTGTCAAACACACCAGTGACGCCAGCGGCGACGATTGGGTCGATTTCTGAATTCCGCCCCGTTGGGCACAAGTGATGTGATTATTAGGGAGAGGGTCTCACATGGCCAGGACTCGAGTTTTGATTGTGGACGACTCAACAACGATCCGGAAACTGATCCGGGCGCGGATCAGCGAAGACCCGCGTCTGGAGGTCGTCGGGGAGGCGGCTGATCCGTATCAGGCGCGGGAAATGATCAAGACCCTGTCGCCGGATGTCCTGACACTCGATGTCGAGATGCCGCGGATGAACGGCTTGGAATTCCTGGAGAAACTCATGCGCCTGCGGCCGATGCCGGTGGTGATGATCTCGACCGAGACGCATAAGGGCAGCTCGGCCGCGCTGGAAGCTTTGTCGCTCGGGGCGGTGGAATGCGTGGGCAAGCCCGCCGCGGACAAACTGCCCTCGGGCTTTGTGAACTTGCCCGAGATCCTGCTGATGGCGGCCGGGGCGCGGGTGCGCACGCAAAATGACCGGCAGGTGACAAAACCGGCCTCCGGCTTCAACTGGAACGGCCGCTGTGTGTTCATCGGATCGTCCACCGGCGGCGTCGATGCGCTGGAAACCGTGCTGGCGGAATACCCCGCCGATTGCCCGCCGACACTGATCACCCAGCACATGCCCGCCGGGTTTCTGGCCAGTTTCGCGCACCGTCTGGATGCGCGCATTGCGCCGAAGATTGAGCTGGCGCGCCACGGCGCCCCGCTGGAGCAGGGGCATGTCTACCTCGCGCCCGGTGGGGATCATCACCTCGCGGTCAATTGCGGCACGGTGCCGACCTGCCGGTTGTTCGAGGGTGAAAAGCGTTCGGGCCACCGCCCCTCGGTCGATGTGCTGATGGAATCGGCGGTCGGGATTGCGGCGCGCTCGGTGGCGGTGATGCTCACCGGGATGGGGCGTGACGGGGCGGAAGGGATGCTGCAGATGCGCCGGGCCGGTGCCCGCTGCATCGCGCAGGACGAAGCAAGTTCGGTTGTGTTTGGTATGCCCAAAGCGGCGTTTGAAAACGGCGGAGCGGAGAAACTGGTCCCGCTCGGCCGTATCGCAAAGGAAATCCTGGCGATGACTGGCAAGCCCGGCATCGCACAACCTCAAAGGATACAGGCTTGAGCTCAGATTTTGCATCTCGCCCGGGGCGACCGCGGCATATTTCGCAAGGGGAATATGCCATTGGAGACGGAACGGAATCGCCGATCTCGACGATCCTCGGATCATGTGTCGCGACCTGCATTTATGACCCGAAGGCCCGCGTCGGCGGGATGAACCACTTTTTGCTGCCCGAGGGAAGCAATGTGGGGATTCAGGCCGCGAGTTTCGGGGTCAACGCGATGGAATTGCTGATCAACGCCATGATCAAGCAAGGCGCGTCGCGCAACAATCTGCATGCCAAGGTTTTTGGCGGCGCGCGGATGATCGCGGGGCTCTCGGATGTGGGGGCGAAAAACGCCACCTTCGTGCTGGGCTTTCTGCGCGAGGAGGGGATCACCTGCACCGGCCAAAGTCTGGGCGGTACCCAGGCGCGCCGGGTCGAGTTCTGGCCCGCCGACGGGCGCGCGCGCCAAAAGCTTTTGGGCGAGACGGTACAGGCCATCGTCGAAAAGCCGCCCGTCGTCAAATCCGGCAACGAGGTCGAACTCTTCTGATCACGGCCTGTGGCGAGACGATAAAGGCCCCCGGTTTCGGGGGCCCTTTTTGCATGTCATGCCGGGGTGACGCGCTGTCGCGACCCGGGAAAGCGGGTTTGAGGCGCCGCCGCCGGGCCGGAGGCGAGGCGTCAAAATTCCGCATCCGGTTGCGGGCGTTTCGGCGTGACGCTTCTTGCTGTCCGGTCTCCGGGCGTGCCGCGCATCGCTTGTCACCGAACCGTCGCCGCGTCAGGTTTCAGGGAATACCGCAGGAGCACCGGATGATTCCCCGCCGCATGACCGCCGAAGACGCCGATCTGCCAGAGATACTGGCGCTGATCCGCGAGAGCTTTGCCTATATGGACGCGCGGATCGACCCGCCTTCGTCGATGCACCGGCTGACGCTGGATGATGTCGCGCAGCACTGCCGGGCGGGCGAGGTTTGGGCGATCGGTGCACCGGTGCAGGCCTGCCTGTTTCTCACCCCCAAGGGCGATGCGCTGTATCTGGGGAAGCTGGCCGTGGCGGCCGCGGCGCGCAAGCTGGGTCTGGCGCGGATTCTGGTGGCGCAGGCCGAGACGCGGGCACGTGCGCTTGGCCTGCCGCAGCTGGAGCTGCAGGTGCGGGTGGAGCTCACCGAAAATCTTGCGGCGTTTCAGCGGATGGGGTTCGTGCAGGTGGCGGCCACGGCGCATCCGGGGTTTGACCGGCCCACCTCGCTCACCTTGCGCCGTGCTGTGCCCCGGGGCTCAGAGGCGGCGGCGCCGGGGGCGGGTGCGGCGGGCTGAGTGGCGGCGGCGGGCCGCAGTCAGCCCCCCGCCCGGATCCGCGGGAGCCGGGCCGAGGGCTGCCCGCCTGAGCGCGGCCCTGGCCAGGGGGCAAAAAACGCGGCGCCTCGGGGGGAGGGCCGCGTTTCAGATCTGATACTTGTTACAACGGGGGCCGGGCGATGTCATGCACCGGTGGCAGTGATTCAGAACCATTGGATGTCGCCATCCGGCTCCGGCTCAACCTTTTCCCCACGCCGCGGGTTCAGGGGATCAAGGTTGGTCACCAGCTCATGCAGGCGCAGTCTGGACAGGATCGGCACCGCATGCAGCTTGACGTTGTCGGGCATCTCGCCCGAGACCGCCGCCATCAGCCGGCCGAGATCTTCGAGCGCCTGGGTGATCCGGTCGATCCCTTGCAGGCCACGCACCGCCGAGGCAGGCGTGTGATCGGCGAAATGACATTGCGACAGCGATGCCTGCACCTGCGCCGACAGTTCGGCCAGGGTGTCCAGCTCATCGGCGATGCGGGCTGCCAGGGCGTCCAGCGGCAGGTCGCGGCGGTCCGGTACGATCGAGGCGGCAGCCGAATAGCCCATCAGAGTCTCCCCACAACGGCTTCGATACAGGCACGCAGTTCCTGCGGGGTGAACGGCTTCTTGAGGAAGTTGTTCATGCCCAGCTTGCGCCCGGTGTCGATGATTTCCTTGTCCGCGCGCCCGGTGATCAGGATGAACCCCAGACCCTTGGTCTTGGGATTGGTCCGCAGCGAGTGCAGCAGCTGCAGCCCATCCATGCCCGGCATGTTGTAATCCGAGATCACCAGGTGAACCGGGGTCTTTTCAATCGCGCCCAGCGCACCGGGCCCGTCGGAAGCGATGCCCACCTGACGGATCCCCATCGAGTCGAGGGCTTGGGTGATCAGACCACGGCTGGTCGACATGTCATCGACCACCATGATCCGGATCTGGTCTCTCAATGCCATGTCTTCTCTCCTGCTTTGGGGGGCATGCCAGCACTGGCATGACGGTAGGCGGTAATCCCGGCGGTCATGAAGCCGGATTTGTCGTCGGTGGGCACGCGTTCCGAATGCCCGACCATGAGCCAGCCCTCGGGGGCCAGCGCCGCGCCGAACCGTTGCCAGAGTTTGGCTTGGGCGGGCGGGTCGAAATAGATCACCACATTGCGGCAGAAGATCACGTCAAACTTGCCCTTCATCGGCCAGGCCGCGTGCAGGTTCAGCTCGTTGAACGTCATCAGACGCCGCAGGGGTTCGACGACGCGAATCCCTTGGGGGACGTTCTCAATATACTTGCGGCGCAGCTCCGCCGGAATGCTGTCGGCATTCGAGGTTTCATAGATCGCGGCGCGGCCCTTGGCGGTCACCACCGGGTCGATGTCGGTGCACAGGATCTTGATGTCGAGCGCATTGGGGTCCGGCACCAGTTCGGCCAGCACCATGGCGATCGAATAGGCCTCTTGCCCGATCGAGCAGCCTGCGGACCAGATCCGCACCTTGCCACCCGCTTTCGCCCGCGCCACGAGGGGCGGCAGGATCTTGTCGCGCAACAGGTCAAAGTGATGCGATTCCCGAAAGAAATGCGTCACATTGGTGGTCAGGGCCGAGATCATCTCGCGCTTTTCGGCGGCACCTTCATCGGACTGAACAAGGTCGAGATAGCTTTCGTAGCTCGGCAGGCCCAGCGCGCGCAGCCGTTTGGCCAGGCGCGATTGAACCATGCTGCCCTTGCCCGGCGCGATGACGATACCCGCCGCGTCGTGCAGGATGCGCGCAATCAGCCGCATTTCCGCATCGGTCGGGGGGGCCGCGCCATTGGACAGGGAGAATTGCTGGCTCATGCTGCCTCTGCGTTGTCGTCGGGCAGCACGGCCGAAAGGTCGAGGACGCGGATCATGCGGCCTTCCACGATGGTCAGTGCCGAGATGAAGCTATGGGCGGTGTCTGCTGCCAGTTCCGGCGGGGTCTGCAACTCGGCGCGGGGCAGGGCGAGGATGTCGGAAACCGCATCCACCAGCAGGCCCGCCGACTGGCTGCCCACCTGCACCACGATGATGACGTTGCGCGCATCCCCCTCCACCGGGGCCATGCCGAGGCGGGTGGACAGGTCCACCACCGGCAGCACGGTGCCGCGCAGGTTGATCACGCCGCGCACATGCGCCGGGCTGTGCGGCAGCGGCGTCGCGCGGGTCCAGCCGCGGATCTCGCGGACCGACATGATGTCGACGCTGTATTCCTGCTCGGCCAGACGGAAGGACAAGAGTTCCACATCGCCGGTGTTTTGCTGGTTTGTATGATTGGTCATCTGGGTCATCCTGCAAGAGCGAATTCGGGGGCACGGGTACGACCCGTGGCGTTCTGGACGAGGTCGGCGGGGTCAAGGATCAGCGCGATCTGACCGTCACCAAGGATGGTTGCGGCGGCGATGCCGGGGATATGACCGTAGCTTTGTTGCAGGCCCTTGATCACAACTTGACGTTGTTCAAGGATGGAGTCCACAACCAAGGCGGTTCTGCTGCCATCTTCCTGCGCGGTCAAGAGCACGATGCCACCGTTGTAGTTGCCTTTCGGCTGGCGGTATCCGAGTTCGGCCCCGAGATCATAGAGGGGCACGAAGGCACCGCGCACATGGATCACATTGGTCTGCGGCCCGAGCGAGCGGATATCGGCATCGGTCAGCGTCGCCGTCTCAAGGATTGCCGAGAGCGGCACCACCAGGGTCTCGCCCGCCACATGCACCACCATCCCGTCAAGAACCGCCAGCGTCAGCGGCAGCGAGATCGAGAATTTCGTGCCCTTGCCGGCTTCCGAAGTGATGGTGATCCGGCCGCCGAGCGACTGGATGGCCGAGCGGACCACATCCATCCCCACGCCGCGCCCCGACAGGCTCGAGATGGTGCTGGCGGTGGAGAAACCGGGCAGGAACAACAGGTTGTCGATATCGGTATCCGAAAGCTGCGCATCCGCCGGGATCAGCCCCTTGGAAATCGCAATCTCCTTGACGCGCGGACGGTTGATGCCGGCGCCGTCATCCTCGATCTCGATCACCACGCGGCCCGAGCGGTGCTGGGCGGAAAGGGTGATCACCCCTTCGCGCGGCTTGCCCGCGGCTTCGCGTGTCTCCGGCGTCTCCAGCCCATGGTCGACCGCGTTGCGGATCATATGGGTCAGCGGATCGGCCAGACGTTCGATCACCGTCTTGTCGACCTCGGTGCCTTCACCTTCGGTCTTCAGACGCACCTCTTTGCCAACGATGGCCGAGGCTTCGCGCACGATCCGGGCCATCCGCTGGAACAGCGGTTTTACCGGTTGCGCGCGGATCATCATCACGCTGTCCTGAATGTCCCGGGTCAGCATCATGAAGGCCTCAAGCCCGCTCATCACCGCCGAATTGGGCGGCAGACCGGCTTCGGCCACCGATTGCGCGAGCATGGCCTGGTTGATGACCAGCTCGCCCACGAGGTTCACCAGACGGTCGATGCGGTCCAGATCAACCCGCACCGTGGCCTGGGCCGGTTCGGCATGGTTGCCGCCACCGCCACCACCACCGCCCGCAGCGGCAGGTGCCGCCACGACAGCGGCCGCAGGGGCGGCGGTTTCCGGCGCGGCGACAGGTGCCGCAGCCGCGACCGGCGCGGGTGCTGCCACCGAAGGCTGAGGTGCTTCGACCATCATCGGCACATCATCCTCTTCGGGTTTGGTGGCGGGCAGGCTGGACAGATCGGGCAGGTCGCCCAGATCCGGCAAGGCAAAGCCCGACGGGGCCGGTGCTGCACCCCCGGTGATTTCGATCTCGCAGCAATCCTCGACGAAATCGAAGATCTCGCGAATGTCGTTTTCGGTCACGGCGGGCGCGAAGGTCAGGGTCCAGCTGAGCTGGGCTTTCTCGGGCTCGATGGCCTCAACGCCGGGCAGATCGCCCAGATTGCAGCGGGTATCTACCGCCCCCAGCGCGTTCAGGGCGCGCAGGAGGTGGAAGGTTTCATTGCCCGAAGCGTAAAGCTCGGATTTCGGGGTAAAGGTCAGCGTGAAGCCACTGGCCTCTGCGTCGGTGTCACCACCCAGATCGAGGTCAAAGCACAGGCCCATCGGCGTGAAATCCGTGACTTCCTCTTCTTCCGGGGGCAGACCGGCGCCGCCGCCAATCATGGCCTCAAGCGCCAGAAGCACCTCCTCGGCCCCCGCCGGTTCCGCATCGCCATCACGCGCGGCCCGGACGTGGTCTTGCAGCAGGTCCGCTGCCTGGAAGAACAGCTTCATGCCCTCTGGCGTAATTTCAAGACGCCCGGCGCGCAATTCATCCAGAACCGTCTCATAGCGGTGCGCAAAGGCAACCAGTGCCGTCAGCTTGAAAGCCCCGGCGCCGCCTTTGATCGAATGAACCGCCCGAAACACGACGTTGATCGTCTCATTGTCGTGTTCGCCTTCGTCCATTGCAGAAAGCGCATCTTGCAGGCTTTCCAACAATTCTTCGCATTCGACGAAGAAGGACGCTCGAATTTCTGCCATCGGGTCATGTGCCATGACGCCTCTCCCTTAGCCTGCGACCATGTGAAGTGCCTTCACCAGCTTCGGCGGATCGAACGGCTTGACGATCCATCCGGTGGCACCGGCCGCACGGGCCCGGGCCTTCAGCTCGGGCGCGCTCTCGGTGGTGAGCACAAGAATGGGGGTCGCCCGGTGCTTGTCTTGCTTGCGCACCGCCTCGATGAAGCCAAAGCCATCGAGACGCGGCATGTTGATGTCAGAGATGATCGCATCGGGGGAAATGCCATCCAGCACCTCCAGCCCATGCACGCCATCCTCGGCCAGATGCAGGGTAAAGCCTGCCTCGCCCAGGGCCAGACGCAACATGTCGCGAATGGTACGGCTGTCATCGACGGCCAGAACGGTCAGCGTCATGCCGAGCCCTCCGTTTCCAGATCGGCCAGCGTCACGCCAAACAGATCAAGTGCATCGTCAAAAGATTGCGAACGCGGAGTCAGGCGAAGGTCATTGCCCGCCTGCCGCCAGCTGATCGCCGCAGCGGCCAGCACCTGCAGGCACAGTCCGCCCAAATGGGAGACCTCGCCCGCATCAATCGTCAGATCCGATCCGGCCTGGGCGCAAATCGCCGAAGCCAGCGGTGCAGCGGCTGGAAGATCCAGCCTCTGCTGTAGTACGAGAGGCGCGCTCATGCCGCGCCCCCGGAATTAGTTGGCTGAGAAAGGCTCACCTTTATCCCCTTTCAATCCGAGATGACTGAGGATTAGGGGCGCCGGGTTAATATTGATTTGACGAGGTCAGGCTTTTTTCAGCGCATCTGCGTCGAAAGGTGGGCCGCACAGCCGGTGAGGGCCGCATAATCGTCTTCGATGATCGAGACCGCAAAATTCTGCATGAAGCCGGAGAATCGCCCCTTGTCGCGGAAGGCCTCGGCAAAACCGAACTCTGCGAGCCAGGGGGTGAAGGCCCGCGCAACGCCACCACAAAGGTAAACGCCGCCGAAGGGCAGGTGGATCAGCGAGAGATTGCCCGCCACCGTGCCGAGCATGCGCACGAAGATGCGGCCCGTTTCCAGCGCCAAAGCCTCGCGCGCGTCCATTGCGGCCATGATATCCTGGGCGCGGCGCTCTTCCGGGGTGCCGTTTTCGGTGGAAACCCAGGCAAAAACCCGTTCCAGCCCACGGCCAGAGAGCACGTCCTCAACCCCGGGGAAACCATGCACCGTCTCGACAAAGCGCAGGAGGCGCAGGTCGGCATCGGTGCGGATCGGCAGGTTGGCATGGCCACATTCCGAGGCGGCGACGATGCGCCCGCCCGGAAATTCATGCACGGGCGCCGCGTTGAAACCGGTGCCGACCCCGATCACCAGCTGGCTGGGATCGGCGCCGTGATCGCCGCTTCCGGCCACCACCTGCCGCAAGGCGCTGGCCTCCAGATGGCCCAAAGCATGTCCCTGCGCCTGAAGATCATTCAAAATGGCGACAGTTTCCGCGCCGGTCGCGCGGCTGAGGCTGGCAGAATCAATCGTCCAGTCCAGATTTGTCATCGAGGCGACACCGCCCCGCACCGGCCCGGCCACCGCAACGCAGGCCCCGGCGCAATCGACGCCCCCCTCCAGCGCGCGGTATTCCGCCAGCACCGCGTCCAGCGCCGGATAGTCGGCATTGCTGAAGCGGCGGATGCTGTCGGGCAGCAGGCGCTTCCCCTCGGCCAGCGCCACACGGGTGTTGGTTCCGCCAATATCGGCCAGAAGCGAAAAGCGGTTGGTGGCGCGGGTCATGGCTTATCCCTGTGCAAATGCGGCTCTAAGTGCGTGATAAGATGCCTTGGGGGTGCGCTGCAAGCTGTCGAAGTCCATATGCACCAGTCCAAAGCGCTTTTCATAGCCCAAGGACCATTCGTAATTGTCCAGCAGCGACCACGTGAAATAGCCGTTCAGCGGCACGCCCTGCGCAATGGCGTCGCGGGCGGCGTTCAGATGCGCGGCAAGATAATCGATGCGCGGCTGATCATCGACCGCGCCCGCCACCAGCTCATCATATCCCGCCATGCCGTTTTCGGTGACATAGAGGGGCAGGGTGCCGGTATAGTCGCGCGCCACCATGGTCAGGAAATGCGTGAGGCCCTGCGGATAAATCTCCCACTCCATCGCGGTTTTCGGCAAAGGTCCCGGCACTTCCTGATGCGCGGGCCAGGGTCCGGGGGCGGGGGCGATCAGTTTGCGGGTGTAGTAATTCAGCCCGACCCAGTCCAAGGGCGCCTGAATCACCGCGAAATCATCCTGCCAGTTCTTTGGCATATGCGGCGCGAAACCCTCCATCACCAGATCGGGATAGCGGCCCTTGAAAATGCCCGAGAGGAAGAACTGGTTGTAATAGGCGTCATAGAGGGCGGCGGCGCGGGCGGCTTCCGGCGTGTCATCGGCGGGCTGCGCATATTCAAAGTTGAAGACGCCGCCCAGATTTTTCATGCCCAGATCGCGCATCACGCCGATGGCCGTGCCATGCGCCAGCATCACATGATGCATTGCATGCGCCGTGGCGCGGATGTCGCGCAGGCCCGGCGCATGATGGCCGAGGAAATGGCTGAGCCAGCCGACGCACCAGGGCTCGTTGATCGGCGCGGCTGACCAGAGCCGGTCGCCGATCCGGCGCATGATCACCTCGGTGAAATCGCCGAACCAGCCCGCAATGTCGCGGTTGCGCCAGCCGCCCAGATCCGCCAACGGCGCGGGCAGTTCCCAGTGATAGAGCGTCGCGGCAGGCTTCAGCCCGCGTTCCAGAAGCCCGTCGACCAGCCGGTCGTAGAAATCCAGCCCCTCGGGATTGGCCGCCCCGCGCCCCTCGGGCAGCACCCGCGCCCAGGAGGTGGAGAAGCGGTAGACGTCGAAATTGCCGTCACGCAGCAGGTCAAGATCCGCGGGCCAGCGGTGGTAATGGTCGCAGGCGGTATCGCCATTCTCGGCCCGCACCACATTGCCGGGGGTGGCGGCGAATGTGTCCCAATGCGTCACCCCGGCACCGCCGAATGTGTGGCCCTCGATCTGATAGGAGGAGGTGGCGGCCCCGAAAAGGAAGCCGGGCGGAAAGTCAGCACGGGTGGGAAGCATGGTATACCTCAAAGCAGGCGGCGCGGGCGCGCCGGAAAATCAGGGGGTTGCGGTGCCGGGCCGCAGGGGCTGCGGCAAGGTTGCGTCCCCGGCGCCGGGCTCTGCGGCGGCCGGGGGCCGGATCGGAGAGGTCTTTGACGCGGCCGGGGTCCGCAGCGCGCGCGGGGTATCGGTGTCCGGAGCGGCACCGCCAGCCCCGCCCGGGACCGGCGCCAGGGCCGCGGACATCGGGGCGGGGCCGGTGGACTGGCCGAGCACCAGCACCGCCTCCATCAGCTGCTGGCGCGGCGCAGAGCCGGGCGCCGCGATAATATCAAGCAGCATCTGCGCCGAGTGTTGGCCCGCCGCGCGCACCGAGGAGCGGGTGGCGGTGAAGATCGGCTCTTCCTCGCCGTTTTGCAGATAGCCCAGCTCGTCATCATGGGTGACGACGGAAATGTCGCGCCCCAGCCGCAGTCCCGCCGCCTCGGCCGCGCGGCGCACGCCCATGGCCGAGAGCAGCGAGGAGGTCAGAAAGGCGGTGGGCGGATTGGGGCCGCCCAGCATGGCGCGGGCCGCGCGGGCGCCCTGCGCCTCGGTCATCTCGCCCGCCGTCATCAGCGCGGGGTCCACCGGCAGCCCGCGCGCGAGCAGCGCCGCCTCATAGCCCCGGCGGCGGCGGATGGCGAAATCCATGAACTCCAGACCGTTCACCAGCGCGATCCGCCGATGCCCGAGATCGAGCAGAAAGTCGGTGGCGCGGGTGAAGGCGCGGGTGTTGTTCACATCCACCCAGGAATATTCCGCGCTGGCCCCGGTCGAGCGACCATGCACCACGAACGGCAGGCCCAGCTCGCGCAGGAGCGGGATCCGGGCGTCATTCTCGCGCGGGCCATGCACGATGATCCCGTCGACATTCCCCTTCGAGCGGATCTCGCGATAGGCGCGGCCCTCATCCATGTCGGGCACGATGGTCAGGATCATGTCATAGCCCGCGCGGGCATAAACCTCGCCCGCCCCGGCGATGAAATCGGCGAAAACCGGGTTCACGATCTCATGCTGGGTCGAGATCGGGATCACATGGCCAATCGCCATCGCCCGGCCCGTGGCCAGCGATTGCGCGCGGGTGTTGGGTCGGTAGTTGAATTGGCGCGCCGCCTCGGCCACCCGTTTGCGCGTGGCCTCACCCACCTCCGGATAGCCGTTCAGTGCCCGGCTGACGGTGGTCGGGGACAGGTTCAGATGCGCGGCGAGGTCCTTGAGGTTCATGGCATATCCCTGCGGCTGGTCGGAGCCGGGTGTCGTGGTTTTTCCCGGTGTAATTCAGATCGGATTGGTCGAAAAGCCCAGCCAAAGCGGTTTGGATTTGCGATGACATTACGCAAGGCCGGGCGGGGCGTCAATGCTGCGGCCCTAGTTGAAAATGCTGCATCTGCATTGGCAAGGCGCAGCAATTCAAGGGAGTGTGGCCTTTCCGGATGGTGGGGGGAATTGACTTTGCGCAGGGCTTCGCCGAGTGTTTATCAGTCAAAGCGCTTTGAGAGCGAATCTCGGTGCGGGGGTTTCGGGCGTTTACGGCGCCAACAGAGGAGGAGAGAGGATGCGGAAGTTCTACGCGAGTGCGGCGGTACTGGCGCTTTGGGCGGGGGCTGCGGCGGCGCAGGATCTGAAATTCGCGCCGGGCGAGGATGCACGGTTCAACTGGGCGTCCTATGACGCGCTGAAATCGGTGGATCTGAAGGGGCAGACGGTCAAGGTGCTTGGCCCCTGGCTGTCGGCCGATCAGCAGCTGGTGGAAAGCGTGATCGCCTATTTCGAGGCCGCGACCGGCGCTGATGTGCAATATTCCGGCTCTGACAGCTTTGAGCAGCAGATCGTCATTGATGCCGAAGCGGGCAGCCCGCCGGATGTGGCGGTGTTCCCGCAGCCGGGTCTGGCCGCCGATCTGGCGCGCAAGGGCCATCTGAAGCCGCTGCCCGATGAAATGTCGCAATGGTTGGTGGACAATTACGCCGCCGGTCAAAGCTGGGCCGATCTCGGCACCTATGCCGGGGCGGATGGCAGCAAACATCTATATGCCTTCCCCTATAAGGCGGATGTGAAATCGCTGGTCTGGTATGTGCCGGAGAATTTCGAGGATGCGGGCTATGAAGTGCCCACAACCATGGAAGAGCTGAAGGCGCTGACCGATCAGATCGTGGCCGATGGCGGTACGCCCTGGTGCATCGGTCTCGGCTCGGGCGGGGCCACCGGCTGGCCCGCGACCGATTGGGTCGAAGACATGATGCTGCGGATCAACAGCCCCGAGGATTATGACGCCTGGGTGCGCAATGACCTGAAGTTCAACGATCCGAAAGTCGTGGCCGCGATTGAGGAATTCGGTGCGTTTGCCCGCAATGACAAATATGTGGCGGGCGGTTCGGGTGCCGTGGCCGCAACCGATTTCCGCGACAGCCCCAAGGGGCTCTTCTCCTCGCCGCCGCAATGCTACATGCACAAACAGGCGAGCTTCATCCCCTCCTTCTTCCCGGAAGGCACGGTGATCGGGCAGGACGCGGATTTCTTCTACTTCCCGGCCTATGCCGAGAAAGACCTCGGCCAGCCGGTGCTGGGCGCGGGCACGATGTTCTCGGTGATGTCGGACAATCCGGCGGCGGTGGAGTTTGTGAAATTCCTCGAAACCCCGATCGCGCATGAGATCTGGATGGCGCAGACCGGTTTCCTCACCCCGTACAAAGGCGTGAACACCGAGGTTTACGGCGACCCGACCTTGCGGAAAATGGGCGACATCCTGTTGAACGCCACCACCTTCCGCTTTGACGGCTCCGACCTGATGCCGGGCGCGATTGGCGCCGGGGCCTTCTGGACGGGCATGGTGGATTATGCGGGCGGCAAAGATGCGCAATCCGTGGCCGACAACATCCAGAAAACCTGGGACACGTTGAAGTAAGCAGTTCAAACGGGCCGTGCCGGGAATGCCCGGCGCGGCCTCCCGTGCCCGAACCGGGGCAGGGAAGACGGCACCCGGCGGTGCCGGGCAAAGCAGCGCCCGAAAAGGGCCCGCGAAGATGCCGCCCGAAACGGGCGATGAGGGGGGATCATGCAACAGCTCTTGTTTGCCGCAGGGACCATTGTCGCCGGGGTTTTTGCCTGCGTCGCCTGGTTCTGGGGCTCGAATTTCGTGCTCGACACGCTCTATCCGGTGCGGGGGCCGCAGGCGGCGCGCAACATCGCGCGCACCAATGCCGTGCGGCCCTGGCTCTTCCTCGGGCCGGCCATTCTCGCCCTCGGGGTCTATCTGGTCTATCCGGTGTTCAAATCCATCTGGCTGTCGCTGCTCGATGCCGATGGCCGCGATTTCATCGGGTTGGACAATTACCGCTGGCTGGTGGCGGACAGCAAATTCCACGAGAGCCTGTTCAACAACATGCTTTGGCTGATCACCGTGCCCGCGATGGCGACGCTGTTTGGCCTGATCGCGGCGCAGCTGACCGACCGTATCCGCTGGGGCAATTTCGCCAAATCGCTCATCTTCATGCCGATGGCCATTTCATTCGTCGGCGCCGGGGTGATCTGGAAATTCATCTATGATTACCGCGCCGAAGGGCAGGAACAGATCGGCCTGCTGAACGCCATCGTCACCCATTTCGGCTTTGCGCCGCAGACCTGGCTGGTGCTGCCGATCTGGAACTCCTTCTTTCTGATGATGGTGCTGATCTGGATCCAGACCGGCTTTGCCATGGTGATCCTCTCGGCCGCATTGCGCGGCATCCCCGAGGAAACCATCGAGGCGGCCATTCTGGACGGCTGCGGGCCCTGGCGGCTGTTCTTCCAGATCAAGGTGCCGCAGATCTGGGGCACCATTGCCGTCGTCTGGACCACGATCACCATCACCGTGCTCAAAGTCTTTGACATCGTTTTCGTGATGACCAACGGCGAATGGGGCACGCAGGTTTTGGCCAATTTCATGTACACTTGGATGTTCAAGGGCACGCCGGATTATGGCCGGGGCTCTGCCATCGCCATCGTCATCATGCTTCTGGTCACACCGATCATGATCTGGAACATCCGCAACGCGCGCCGTGAGATGCAATGAGGGAGATGCAGTGATGGAAAATATCGCAGGCACCCGTTCCAGTCTGGTCTGGGCGGTCAATCTCGCGGCGGCGTTTCTGGTGATCCTCTGGACGATCCCCACCTTCGGCCTTCTCGTCTCCTCGTTCCGCGACCGCGACCAGATCGCCACCTCCGGCTGGTGGCAGGCGGGCAGCGCCTCAACCGCCTCGGCCTTTGTGCGCGCGGGCAGTGCCGCCGATCAGCAGCCCGAGGGGGATGGCTTTGTCATCACCGGCAGCGCGCTCAGCGGCGGTCAGAGCCTCAAGGCCTGGGGCACCAATTCGCGCAGCCCTGAGGAATTCGCCCCCGGCGATACCGCAGCGTTGAAGGACGGGCAGACGCTGACCGTGGCCGCCGATGGCAGCTACCGGCTGACCTCGCCCACCGAATTCACCGAGAGCCGGGGGATGCGGATTTTTGTCACCACCAGCACGCCGCCGCGTTTCACCACGGAAAACTACGGCCGGGTGTTTGGGGCAGAGGGGCTGGGCCGCGCTTTTCTCAACACCTTCACGGTGACGATCCCGGCGACGGTGATCCCGATCCTGATCGCCGCTTTCGCCGCTTATGCCTTGGCATGGATGGATTTTCCGGGGCGGGCGCTGCTCATTGCCTGCGTCGTCGGGCTGCTGGTCGTGCCCCTACAGCTGGCGCTGATCCCGCTTTTGAAGCTGCACAACGACATCGGTCTGGGCAAAGGCTATATGGGGATCTGGCTGGCGCATACCGGCTTTGGCCTGCCGCTCGCCATCTACTTGCTGCGCAATTACATGGTGGGCCTGCCGAAGGAAATCATCGAAAGCGCGCGGGTGGATGGCGCGACGGAGTTCGACATTTTCCGCCGCATCATCCTGCCGCTGTCGTTCCCGGCGCTGGCGTCTTTCGCGATTTTCCAGTTCCTCTGGGTCTGGAACGACCTTCTGGTGGCAACGGTTTTCCTCGGCAACAGCCGCGATCAGCTGGTGATGACCGGCGTGCTGCGTGAGCTGTTGGGCAGTCGCGGCGGCGATTGGGAAATCCTTGCGGCCTCGGCCTTCATTTCGATTGCGGTCCCGTTGATCGTTTTCTTCTCGATGCAAAAATATCTGGTGCGCGGCCTGTTGGCCGGCTCGGTTAAAGGTGGCTAATTCTATGAATGTTATGAAAAAAGATCCGAATTGGTGGCGTGGTGCGGTGATCTATCAGATCTACCCGCGCTCCTATCAGGACAGCAATGGCGACGGGATCGGCGACCTTCTGGGCATCGTCCGCCGCCTGCCGCATGTGGCCAGCCTTGGTGCCGATGCGATCTGGATCTCGCCTTTCTTCACCTCGCCGATGAAGGATTTCGGCTATGACGTCAGCGATTATTGCGACGTTGACCCGATGTTCGGCCAGTTGTCCGATTTCGATCAGGTGATCGCCACCGCCCATGCCTTGGGGCTGAAAGTGATGATCGACCTCGTGCTCAGCCACACCTCGGACCAGCATCCCTGGTTCAAGGAAAGCCGCGACGGGCGCGAGAATGCCAAGGCCGATTGGTATGTCTGGTCGGACCCGAAACCCGATGGCACGCCGCCGAACAACTGGCTGTCGATCTTTGGCGGCTCGGGCTGGCAATGGGACGCCCGGCGCGAGCAATATTACATGCATAACTTCCTGGTCTCGCAGCCGGATCTGAACTTCCACAATCCGGCGGTGCAGGAAGAATTGCTCAACGTGGCCCGCTTCTGGCTGGAGCGGGGGGTCGACGGCTTCCGCCTCGACACGATCAATTTCTACATGCACGACGAGGCCCTGCGCAACAATCCTGCCCTGCCGCCGGAAGAGCGTAATGACAGCACCGCGCCGAAGGTGAACCCCTATAACCACCAGCGGCATATTTACGACAAGAACCACCCGAAGAACGTTGAATTTCTTCGCAAACTCCGCACGCTGATGAATGGCTACAACGCCGCCGCCGTGGGCGAGATCGGCGACAGCCAGCGCGGGCTGGAGATCCTCGGGGAATATACCTCGGGCGATGACAAGATGCAGATGTCCTATGCGTTTGAGCTGTTGTCCGGCCATGCGCCGCTGGCCGCCAGCTTTATCGCCGAGACCTTCCGCAAGGTGGACAGCGTGGCGCCGGAAGGCTGGGCCTGCTGGGCCTATTCCAACCATGACGTGGTGCGCCACATCACGCGCTGGGGTCTTAATCCCGCATCGTCAAGGATTTACACGCTTCTTCTCATGTGTCTGCGCGGCTCGGTCTGCATCTATCAGGGCGAGGAGTTGGGCCTGCCGGAGGCGGAAATTGCCTATGAGGACCTGCAAGACCCCTATGGCAAGGAGTTCTGGCCGGAGTTCAAGGGCCGCGACGGCTGCCGCACGCCGATGGTCTGGGAGCGGGATGCGGCCTATGGCGGTTTCTCCGCCGCGCGGCCCTGGCTGCCGGTGCCCTCGGTCCACCATTATCTGGCGGCGGATGTGGCCGAGCATGACCATGCCTCGCTCGTGCATTACTACCGCCGCGCCATCGCCTTCCGCCGTCATCATCTGGCGCTCAGGGGCGGCGCGATGACCGAGATCCATGCCGAAGGCGACGTGCTCAGCTTCCGCCGGATTGAGGGCGGGGAGGAGATTTTCTGCGTTTTCAACCTCTCGGATCATCCGGTCAGCACCACGGTGCCGGCCGGGCATTGGGTGACCATTGGCGGCGAATTGGGCTCGAGCCGTCCCAATCCCGACCACACGCTGAACCTGGGCCCCTGGCAGCCCAGCATCATGCTCTTGGACAAAGGCTAAGGGGGGAACCATGGCCGATCTGAAACTGACGGGCATTACAAAGGCTTATGGCGAGGTCCGCGTGTTGCGCGACATTGATCTCGACATCAAGGCGGGCGAGTTGATCGTTTTCGTCGGGCCCTCGGGCTGCGGTAAATCCACCCTCCTGCGGATGATCGCGGGGCTGGAGCGGATCTCTGGCGGCACGCTGGAGATTGACGGCGCGCGGATGAACGATGTGCCGCCCGCGCAGCGCGGCATTGCGATGGTGTTCCAAAGCTATGCGCTCTACCCGCATATGACGGTGCGCGACAACATGGCCTTCGCGCTGAAAATCGCGAAGAAAAGCCCGGAAGAGATTGAAAAGGCCGTGGATAATGCCGCCCGCATTCTCCAGCTGACCCCCTATCTCGACCGCCTGCCAAAGGCGCTTTCGGGCGGGCAGCGGCAGCGGGTGGCCATTGGCCGCGCCATTGTGCGCGACCCCAAGGTCTATCTCTTTGATGAGCCGCTGTCGAACCTCGATGCGGCGTTGCGGGTCGCCACGCGGATCGAGATCGCGCAGCTGAAAGAGCAGATGCCCGACCGCACGATGATCTATGTGACGCATGATCAGGTCGAGGCGATGACACTGGCCAGCCGGATCGTGGTGCTGGCGGGGGGCGGTATCGCGCAGGTCGGCACGCCGCTCGAGCTTTATGAACGGCCCCGGAATGAGTTCGTGGCGCAGTTCATCGGCAGCCCCTCGATGAACCTTCTGTCGGGCGAGATCACCGCCACCGGCGCGATGACCACGGTGAAACTTGACGGCGGCGGTGTCGCCGGGGTGGCGATTCCCACCACGCGCGAAGACATGGGGCTGCGGGTCAATCTCGGGGTGCGGCCGGAGGATCTGGTGCCGACCGAGGGTGCCGCGCTCTTCACCGGCAAGGTGGATATCGTCGAGGCTCTGGGCGAGGTGACGCTGCTCTATTTCGCGCCCGAGGGGGATGTGGAAACCGGGGTTGTGGCGAAACTGCCGGGGATTCACCGCGACATCCGCCATTCCACCGTGAAACTGGCGGCGGACCCGGCCAAGCTGCATCTCTTCCACGAGGGACGCTCGCTTCTTTACCGCTGATGTCGTTTTTTCGTTCCATATGACGCAATCGACCCAATTGCCCCCTGCGGGAGCGGTTAGAAATGGGCCAGAGGCAGTTGCGGAGGGCGGCATCATGGACGAAGTGGCGACAGGGCGGCGGGCACGCGGCGGCGGCGGGGCGGCACGGCGGGCCGAGCGCACGGCGGTCAAGCATGAGTTCACCCGCTATATCGAGCGCAACATCCCCAATCTCGAGATCCTGAACGAAGAGGCATTGGCGATCATCGAAGCCAATGCCGAAACCGTTCTGGCCGAGATCGGGGTGAATTTTGTCGACAATCCTGTGGGTCTGCAGCGCTGGCGCGATGCCGGGGCCGATGTGCAGGGCGAGCGGGTGCGCATCCCGCGCGGCCTCGCGCGCCAGCTTTGCGCAACCGCGCCTTCGACCATCATCCAGCACGCCCGCAATCCTGAGCGCAACGTGGTGATCGGGGGTAAAAACCTCGTGCTGGCACCGGTTTACGGGCCGCCCTTCGTGCGCGATCTGGAAGGCGGGCGCCGCTACGCCACCATCGCCGATTTCCGCAATTTCGTGAAACTCGGCCAATCGTCGAAATGGCTGCACCATTCCGGTGGCACGGTCTGCGAACCGACCGATGTCGCGGTGAACAAGCGCCATCTCGACATGCTGCACGCGCATATGACGTTGTCGGACAAACCCTATATGGGCTCGGTCACCGAGAAATCGCGGGCGGTGGATTCGGTCGAGATGTCGAAAATTCTCTTTGGCGACAAGTTCGTCGATGAGAACACGGTGATGACCTCGCTGATCAACATCAACTCGCCGCTGACCTTTGACAGCATCATGATGGACGCGCTCGAGGTCTATGCCGCCGCCAATCAGGCCTGCATCATCTCGCCCTTCATCGTCGGCGGCGCGATGGCCCCGGTGACGGTGGCGGGCACGCTGACGCAGGTGCTGGCCGAGGTTCTGGCGGGCGTCGCCTACAGCCAGCTGATCCGCCCGGGTGCCCCGGTGATCTTTGGCGCTTTCGTGACCTCGATCGACATGAACTCCGGCGCGCCGACCTTTGGCACGCCCGAAGCCGCGCAGATCACCCTTGGCGCTGGCCAGCTGGCCCGCCGGCTCGGGCTGCCCTACCGCTCGGCGGGCTCGTTCTGCGGCTCGAAACTCCCCGATGCGCAGGCGGCCTATGAAACCGCCAACAGCCTGAACATCGGCCTGCTCTCGGGCGTCAACTTCATGCTGCATGCCTGTGGCTGGCTGGAAGGGGGCCTCGTCTCCTCCTATGAGAAATACGTCATGGATGCCGATCAGCTCGGCGTGCTGCACCGCATCGCGGGCGGCATCGACATGAGCGAAAACGGCCAGGCGATGAATGCGATCCGCGAGGTCGGCCCCGGCGGCCATTACCTGGGCTGCGAGCACACGCAGGGCAATTTCAAGCAGGCGTTCTGGCGCACCGAAGTCTTTGACTACAAACCCTTCGAGACCTGGGATGAAGAGGGCGCGCGTGACACGGTTGCCCTCGCACAGGCCAGGGTCAAGAAGATCCTCGGCGATTATGAGGCCCCGCCAATCGATCCCGGCGTGCACGAGGCGCTCAACGACTATGTCGCCCGTAAAAAGGCCGCCGTCCCCGACGCCTTCCTCTGAAAGAGCCGCAAAAACATCGGGGGGCGCCGCGCGGCGCCCCCCATTGCTTCGTTCTAAATATCCCCGCCGGAGGCTTCCGCAGAGGCCAAAGGCGCGGCCACCAGAATAGCCCCCCCGGCGCCAAACCCGCCCCTTACAGCGGCCGGATCTTCACCCGCGTCAGCCGGTTCTCCTTGCGCACCATCACCTCGAAACGGAAACCGTGGAACAGGAAAACCTGCCCTTCGGTCGGGATCATCTGCGCTTCATGGATCACAAGCCCGGCGATGGTATTGGCTTCATCATCGGGCAGCTGCCAATCCATCATCCGGTTCAGGTCGCGGATGGTCATCGCCCCATCCACCAGATAATCGCCGGTCTCGGTCTTGTTCAGCGCCGCAGGCGCGGCCAGATCGAACTCATCGGTGATTTCGCCGACGATCTCCTCGATGATATCCTCGAGCGTGATCAGACCCTTCAGATCGCCATATTCATCCACCACCAGCGCGAAATGGGTGCGCCGTTTCAGGAACTCGCGCATCTGCTCGTCCAGCGGCGTGGTTTCGGGCACGAAATAGGGCTTCATCGCCACCTGCAACACGTCGAGATCATTGACGCTTTCCAAGGTGCCATCGCCACCGCGCAGCACCTTTTCCACCGCCCGCAACAGATCCTTGGAATGCAGCACGCCCACCACATTCTCGCGCTCGCCCTTGAAGAGCGGCAGCCGCGTGTGCGGTGAGGCAAGGACAGCGGTCAGGATCGCATCCGGTCCCGCCTCGGCATCCAGCATCTCGATCTGGCTGCGGTGGCGCATGATCTCATCCACCGTGCGGTTGCCGAGGTCGAGCGCGCCCAACAGACGGTCGCGGTCCTCTTTGTGAACCGTGCCCTCCTGCGTGCCGATCGCCAGCGCGCCCGCAATCTCATCATGCACGGTGAACATCGCCGAGCCGGGATCGGTGCGCACACCGAAGAGGTAGAGGATCCCGCGCACGATCAGCCGCACCACGCTGACCACCGGCGCCAGCACGAAGGTCAGAATCCGGATCGGGCGGGCGACATGGCTGGCCGCCTGTTCGGGATTGGTGATCGCATAGGTCTTCGGCAGCACTTCGGAAAAGATCAGCACCAAAAGCGTCATCACCAGCGTCGCCAGCGCCACGCCGCTCTGACCAAAGACCCGGGTCATCAGCGCCGTTGCCAGCGAGGCCGAGAGGATATTGACCACGTTATTTCCAAGCAGGATGGCGCCGATCAGCCGCTCGCTGTCTTCGGTCACCGTCAGGGCGACATCGGCGCCCTTATCCCCTTTATCGGCCCGCGCGCGGAGTTTTGAGCGCGATGAGGCGGTCAGCGCCGTCTCTGAGCCGGAGAAAAAAGCGGACATCAGCAAAAGCGCCGCGATGGCGGCGGCGGTCAGCCAGAAAGCAGTGTCGAGCACGGTACCGGGTTCCATGAAAATTCCTTTTCTACCCACCCGTTATGGGGGCAGGGAGGCCGCGCTTCAAGCGTCGCGCGCCAGCGGATGATGCGTCAGCACCAGTTCTTTCAGCCGCGCGTCGAGCACATGGGTGTAGATCTCGGTGGTTGAGAGGTCGGCATGGCCCAGCAGCGTCTGAATCGCCCGCAGATCGGCGCCGCCTTCCAGCAGATGCGTGGCAAAGGCATGGCGCAGCACATGCGGCGTGACCGCGGCCGGTGAGATGCCCGCCGCCACCGCCATATCCTTCAGCATGCCGTGGAAATGCTGCCGCGTCAGATGCCCTTCGACGCCGGAGCCCGGAAACAGGAATTTTGACGGGGGCTGCCGTCGTTTCAGCCGGGCCTCTTCTTCGGCGGCGTCGCGGCAGGCCAGCCAGTCGGTCAGCGCCTGCCGGGCGGGGGGCGAGAGCGGCACCATCCGGTCCTTGTTGCCCTTGCCGTTGATCATCAGCATCCGGGGATCGCCCCGACAGGCATTGACCGGCAGGCCCACCAGCTCGCTCACCCGCATGCCGGTGGCATAGAGCAGTTCCATCAATGCGGTGGCGCGCAGTTTCTCGGCCGGGCCGCGCCCGAGATCGCGCGCGGCGGCCAACAGCGCCTCAACCTCCCCGAGGCTCAGGGTTTTCGGAAGACGGCGATCCTTGCCGGGGCCGGAAATGCGGATGGCGGGATTGTCGGCGCGCCAGCCCTCTTCATAGGCGAAACGGTAGAGCTGGCGGATGGACGAGAGGCGCCGCGCGCGGGTGGATTTCGACAGCCCCTCCGCCTCGCAGGAGATCAGATAGCTTTCGACGGTGTCGCGGCTGGCGCTGGCAAAGCCTGATTTGCGATGCGCCAACCAGCCCTGAAAATCAATAAGATCCCGGCCATAGCCCAGAAGCGTGTTGCGCGCGGCCCCCGCTTCGGCGGCCTGCGCTTCGAGAAATGCCGAGATCCAATGCGCGTCCGGCACCGGGTCGGATGCCGCAAGCGATGCCGGATCTGACGGGGGGGCGTTCATCCGCGGGCCTGCATCACCATCACCTCCAACCCCGCGCGCCGCGCGGTGGATTCCAGCCCGACATAGCGCAGAAGCTGCAATCCCTGCGCCAGACGCCGGGTGTCGCCCCGCGCGCCTTCGGCCACATCATCAATCGCCATCAACAAAGCTTCGCCCAGACGGTTGTCCTCCAGCTCGGCCGCATAGGGTGCGGGGGCGGCGCTCGGGGTGTCAAAGGCCGATTTGATCGCGGTCGCCACCGCATCCGGCGCCTCGACCGCCGCCGTATTGCCGCGCGCCAGCGCCATCAGGAAGGCCTCGCGCAGGCTGGAGGAGGTGTGGTCGCGCGCGATCGTCTCGTAATCTTCAGAGAGCATCCCGAGGTCAAAGGCGAGCGCGGCCGCCTCGCCCTGCAGCGGCATCTTTTCCAGGGCAGAGCCGAACATCGCGCCGAGATTGGCCTCAAGCCCGATCTCGGCCATCCGCGCCCAGGCGGTGGGCAGCGCCGTGGCCACGGCCGCCGGATCCTTGGCGGTGATCGCCTTGTCGAGGGCGCGGATCGCCGCCACCCTGTCCCAGACACCGCCAGAAGCCGCCGGGTCCTGCTCGGTATAGAGGCCCAGCAATTGATTGGCCTCCACCGAGCCCATGCGCGCGAGGCGTTCGGCGGCTTCAATCCGGGATTTCCAGCCGGTGTTGGCGCGCAGATCGGCCTGGGCAAAGGCCACGGGCAGATTGGTGGTCGGCATCGGCTGACCAATGGCCTCCATCAGGCGGAAGGCCAGCGGCGTCGGGCGCTGCGGCGGTGACAGCTCATCTGCGCCATCCGCCATCTCATCATCGAGGAACAGCGCCAGCAGGGGCTGCATGTCTTCCGGGATCTGCCCGAGGCTGCTGGCGGTGCCAAAGGTCAGCGAGGCCGCCGACCAGTCGCCGCGTCTTGCCAGACAGAAGATTCGGGTGGGCAGGGCGGGGGCAATCTCGGGGGTGTTGCGCATCAGCGCGCAGGCGCGGTTCTCTTCGCCCAGCAACAGCGCGATGTCAAAGAGGCGGCGGAAGCGTTCGGGATCCTTTGGCCCCGCCTGTATCAGCAGCGCATAGGCCGGATCGAGCGCGCCCATGTCCAGCAGCCGGTCCACCCGGGCCAGCAGCAATGAGCCCTCGGCCCCCGGCGCGCGGGTCAGCGGCGGGTCGAGTTCGGCCAGCAGCAGATTGCGCAACAATGCCTGCAGCGCGGGCAGCGTCTCGACCCGCTCCTGCCGCAGCTGCGCGGCGAGCGCGCGTTCCGGCGTCAGCCCCCAAAGGCCCGCGGGCAGGCCCGAGCGTGCGGCATCAATCAGGCCGACCCGGTCCGGATCGAACTGCCCCAATGCGCTGGTGACAATGTCTTCGACCCCGGCGCCATTGCTGACCGGCGCTTCCCCCGGCAGCGGCGGCAGATGCGAGGCGCTGGCCCCGCTGCCCGGCAGTGTCGTGCCCGGCCCATGCCCGCCGAAGGCACCGGGTGCGCCATCCTGGGCGCCGCCCGGTGCCATCGCCGCGGGCACGACCGACGGCGTCAGCCAGTCGATCGCCGACATCGGCTCTTCGGCCTGCGCCGGGTGCAAGCTGGCGGCGCAGAGCAGCGCAGCGAGCCAGACGGCGCTCTGGTACCGCGCCAATGCGGGCTGCGGCGCGGCGCCTTTGGCCAGACCGCGTTGCGGTGCCTGCGACAGCGGGGGGTTAGTTGACAGCATTCAGCTCCACCGGGATGCTCTGGTCCTGCGGCAGCGGCTTCATGTCACCGAAATAGGCATAGCCCGCGAGGCCGATGGCGGCCAAAATGACCAGAATGAAAATTGCCCGTAGAATTTGCCCCATTCGTCTTCTTTCTTGCTTTTGCCGTAACTGCTTTGGCATGCCCCTTGGACAGGGCGGATTTATGCCACCCGCCCGGGGCGGATGCCGCCGATTATATATGGCATTTCGCGGAAGATCACGCCATTCAGGGGAAGAAGTTGCCCATGGGCGAGGCCTTGCCGTTCACGAACAGGGGAGCAGGGTCGCGTTTGGGCGGGAATGCGGGAATGCGGCGATGGGGCCGGTGGCGCAGAATCTGCGCCGTGCCGGTCCGGTCGGCAGGGGTTACCGGGATGCCTGCACGGGCATCCGGGGAGTGAGGGAGCCATGAACACTATGGTGGCAGGAGAGAAAAGGCCGGAAACGCTGTCCGAGGGGCTGCCGGGGCTGCGGTTGACGCGGCCGGTGGTGATGGTCGGCATGATGGGCTCGGGCAAGACGGCCGTCGGCTCGCAGCTGGCGCGCGAATTGGGCGTGCCGTTTCTGGACAGCGACGAGGCGATCGAGCGCGCGGCCAATATGACCGTGGCCGAGATTTTCGCCCGCGACGGCGAGGCGTTTTTCCGCGCCCGCGAATCAGAAGTGATCTCGCGTCTGTTGTCGGGGCGTCCGGCGGTGGTCTCCACCGGGGGCGGGGCGTTTCTGGCGCCGGGCAACCGGGCGCTGATCGCGGAACGGGGCGTGTCGCTCTGGCTCAAGGCCGATCTTGAGATTCTGTGGAACCGGGTGCGGCACAAAACCACGCGGCCCTTGCTGCGCACCGCCGATCCGAAGGGGACGCTGGCCACGATGCTGGAGGGGCGCACGCCGATCTATCAGCAGGCACAGGTGACGGTCGAGGCCGAGCCGCAGATGTCGATTGAGCAGATGGCGCATAAGGTGATTGCGGCCCTGCGCGATGTGCCGGGGCTGTTTGAAACGCGGCCCGCCGAGACCGCCGCCCCGATGACCGCCGATAAGAAGGACTGACCAATGACGCAGGATGTGGTGCCGGTCGCGCTCGGAGCGCGCTCCTATGAGGTGCGGATCGGCACCGGGCTGATCGACCGCGCGGGGGCCGAGATCGCGCCCCTGTTGCGCAAACGCCGGGTGGCGGTGGTCACCGATGACACCGTCGGCCCGCTGCATCTCGAGCGCCTGCGCGCGGGCCTTGGCGATGTCGAGATGGTCAGCCTGACACTGCCCGCGGGCGAGAGCACCAAGGGCTGGCCGGAGTTCACCCGCACCTGCGAATGGCTTTTGGCGCAGAAGGTCGAGCGCAAGGACATCGTCATCGCCTTTGGCGGCGGGGTGATCGGCGATCTGGTGGGCTTTGCCGCCGCCGTGCTGCGGCGCGGGGTGCGTTTCGTGCAGATCCCCACCACGCTTCTGGCGCAGGTCGACAGTTCGGTCGGCGGCAAGACCGGGATCAACGCGCCGCAGGGCAAGAACCTGATCGGCGCCTTTCATCAGCCGAGCCTTGTGCTCGCTGATATCGGCATTCTCGACAGCCTGCCGCCGCGCGATTTCCTCGCCGGATATGGTGAGGTGGTGAAATACGGGCTGTTGGGCGATGCGGCTTTCTATGACTGGTTGGAGAAAAACGCCCCGGCCATGGCGCGCGGCGACACTGCGGCGCGGCATCATGCGGTGAAACGCTCGGTCGAGATGAAGGCCGAGATCGTGGCCCGCGACGAGACGGAAGAGGGCGACCGCGCGCTCCTCAACCTCGGGCATACCTTCTGCCATGCGCTGGAAAGCGCCACCGGCTATTCTGACCGGCTTTTGCACGGCGAGGGGGTGGCCATCGGCTGCGTCATGGCGTTCGAGCTGAGCCAGCGGCTGGGCCTGTGCAGTCAGGAACTCGCCAGCCGCTTGCGCGCGCATTTGCGGGCGATGGGGACCAAGGTGGATCTGGCCGATATCGCCGGAGATCTGCCGGATGCCGACACGCTGATCGGCTTGATGGCGCAGGATAAAAAGGTGCTGGACGGCAAGCTGCGCTTCATCCTTGCGCGCGGGATCGGGCAGGCTTTCGTCACCTCTGAGGTGCCCGCCGATGTGCTGCGCGCGCAACTGACCGAGGCTTTGGCCGCCCGCTAAGGCGGGCAAAGGAGGGGCGCGATGCACGATATGGTCCGGGCCGCGCTGAGTTTCGCCGCGCATGATCCCTATGCGATTGCGCTGCTGGCGTTTCTGGCGGCGGCGGCCGAGGCGATGGTGGTGCTGGGCGCGCTGGTGCCCGGCACGGCGATCATCCTTGCGCTGGCGGCGCTGGCGGGGGTGCATGGCTCGGCCAGCCTTGGCCTCGCGATCACCTTCGCGACCATCCTCGGCGCGGTGGCGGGTGACGGGCTGGCCTATGTGCTCGGGCGGCGCTTTGGCCGGGGCCTGTTTCAACGCTGGCCGTTTTCGCATGCCGCGGGCTGGTTACCGCGCGGCGAGGCGTTTTTCGCGCGTCATGGCGGAAAGAGCGTGTTCTGGGGCCGTTTCGTGCCGGGGGTGAAGACGGTGGTACCGGTGCTGGCGGGCATCGCGGGCATGCCGGTGGCGCGGTTCGTGCTGGCCAATGTCGGCTCGGCGGTGGTCTGGGGCGTGGGGCTGGTGCTGATCGGCCTCGGCCTTGGGCACGGTCTGGGGCAGAGCGGGCTGGCCGATCCGCGCGCGATGATCTTGCTGGCGCTGGCGCTGGTGGCGGGCATTCTGGGCTATCTCGGCCTGCGCTTTCTGGTGGTGCAGGGCGTGCCCTGGGCGCGGCGCGGCCGCCGGGCGGCGCTGCACCGGCTTGCCGGGAAAAGCGGCTTTTGGGCGGATGCGGCGCGCCGGGTGCTTGGGATGCAGGGCGCGGTGGCGGGGCTGGCGCTCTGGGCGCTGATCGCCGCCATCGGGGTGCTCGGCTTTCTCGCGGTGACCGGGCAGATGCTGTTTGACCCCGATCTTTCGGCAGCGGATGCGCTGATCAGCAATGCGGTGGCGGCGCTGCGCTATCCGGCATTGGACCGGGTTGTGGTCGGGGTGACCATGGCGGGCGATGGCACGGTGATTGGCGTGCTGGCGCTGGCGGCGCTGATCTGGGTGCTGGCCTGCCGTCAGTTCCGGCTGGCGGCGCTGGTGGCGCTGGCCTTCTCGGCGCCGCTGGTCTTTGTGCCGATGCTCAAGGTCTTGCTGGCGCGCGCGCGTCCCAATCCGATCTATGAGGGCGCGGATTCCTTCAGCTTTCCCAGCGGGCATGCCAGTCAGGCGATGGTGATCTTTGGCGTGGTGGCCTTGCTGATCGCGCAGGGGCGCCCGATGCGGACCCGCATCGCGCTTTATGCGGCGGCGCTGCTGGGCGCAGGGCTGATTTCCTGCTCGCGGATCTATCTCGGGGCGCATTGGCCCTCCGACGTGGCGGGAGGGATGCTCTTTGGGGCGGCGGTTGTGGCGGGCGTGGCATTTTTCATGGATACCCAGCCGGTTAGGCTGCACAGCTCATACATGGCTTTAACATTGGCGCTGGTCTACAGCGCGGCGATCGGGCTGCATCTGGTGCAGGATTATCCGCAATCGCGCCTGCGCTACACCTATGACCGCAGCGTGCCCGAGGTGACCCCCGGCGCCTGGCGCGCCGCTGCGGGCCGACAGTTTCCGATGCACAGGGTGACATTGGAAGCGGAAGACCTGGCCCCGTTCATCGCGCAGATCGCCGGGTCCGACTCCGCCCTCAATGCGGCGATGGCGGATGCGGGGTGGCAGCCGCAGCCCGCCGAATCCCTGTCCCGCATTCTGGCGGAGGTGCTGCCCTATGGCCCGCTGGCAGAGCGGCCGGTCCGGCTTGTGTGGCACGACGGGGTCTTGCCGCGATGGGTCTGGACCCGTGCTGTGCCCGATGCCGGGGGTGCTGCCGGGGCCGATGCCGCGCCACAAGGAACCGCGCCGAATGTAACGGGGCCGAAAGGTGCTGCGCCACAAGGAACCGCGCCGAATGTAACGGGGCCGAAAGGTGCTGCGCCACAAGGAACCGCGCCGCAAGCGCGGCTCGTGTTGCGGTTCTGGCCGGCGGATGGGTATATCACCAGCCTCGGGCAGCGGGTGCCGCTGTGGTTGGTGGACCTGTCGGTTGAGGAAATGCACCCGGTGCTCGCGGGGTTTGGCGACATTGACGCGCGCGACCCTTCGCCTGCCGAGCGCGCGGCGGTGCTGGCCGCGCTGGCGGACCTCCCCGCGCGGCATCTTTCGCCCCCGGGGCAGGTGCCGCAGCTTTTGTTGCTGCGGCCCCGATAGCCGCGATCCGGGGGCTTTGGGCCGGAACCGCGCTTAAACCTGCATCCGGGATGTGGATAATTCGCACAACGAGGGGTTGCGTCGCGCGAAAGCTGGCGGCAAGGTGATCTGGCGGGGGGAGCTTTATTGCCGAAATGGCATAAGCCGCGACATATTTGATAAAATCCGGGGTCGGCTGCGAATGTTTCTTCTTACCCAAACCGCCACTGTGCACACCGAAGACGGGGATATCGTCTATGACCGCGAAGGCCGTGGCGCCGTGGTTGTGACCATTCCGGGCGGCGGCGGCAATGGCGCGCGCTTTGCGCGGCTCTCGGCGCATCTGTCGGACGATTACTGCGTGGTGCGCTATGACCGCCGCTGCAATTCGCGCAGTTCCGGCGATCCGACGGTGGCGTTTTCGATGGCGCAGCAGGCGCGGGATGTGGTGGCTATCCTCGACGCGATGGGGGTGGAAAAGGCCTATCTGTTGGGCCAGGGCGGCGGCGGCGGCATCGCGCTTGAGGTGGTGACGCTTTTCCCGGACCGGGTGGCGGGCGCGCTGGTGCATGAGGTGCCGATTTTGCAGATGTTGCCCGATATGGCGAAATGGGTCGCCTTTACCGAGGATGTGGGCGAGGTGTTCCGCGCGGAGGGTGCCGGGGCCGCGATGATGCGGTTCAACACCGGGCATCAGGGCTATCAGCTGGGGGAAAATGGCGTGGGCGACCACGGCAGCGCCGGGAATATGGAGTATTTCTTCGCCTCGGAAATGCCGGTCATGTCGATGTGGATGCCCGATCTTGCGGCGCTGCGCCGTCATCTGGTGCCGGTCATGGGACTGATCGGGCGCGAGAGCGCAGAGGCCTATTACAGCCGGGCAACCCAGGCGCTTTGCAGTGCGATTGATTGCCCGATGCGGGTGATCGCCGGGCGGCATGTGGCATTTTCCCAGGATCCGGCGGCGTTGTCGGCCGATATTCTGGCCTGCCTCGGGACATTGCGCGAGTCCGAGACCGGTGCGCCGCGCGCCGCCCCCGGTATCAGATAAACTCCGCCGGTTTTTCCCATAGTATCAGGACGGTACAGCCGTCCTCTGACCAAACCCGGTGCGCGCTGCCCGCCGGGTTGAACACCAAAGCGCCCGTGCCATAGCGCCCGCGCTCGTCGCTTTGACTGCCCGAGAGTCTCCAGTCCCGGATTGTCGGTGGCGCGGCACCGAGGCGCATAGCGCAAGAGGGCCATGTCGGGGCCGCTTCCGGCAGGGCTTTGCCACAGCGGGCAGATCTCGACCCCGGGGTGGAACGGCTGAAGCGGCATCTCTTGCCAGCCTTGCCGCAGAAATCCGGCGAAATCCTTGACCGCGCGATCCATGCAGCGCCTCCAGAATGGCCGCAGTGGGTGCGGCCCAGCCGACAATGCCGCCCTGCGCGGTGATCATCGCGATGGCGGCCTCGTGGAAGGCGGGAAAGTAACTCTCGGTGGCGAGCAGCCCCTCATAGCCGCGGTCATTCGCCTCGCGCATCGTGGTCTGCACGCAGACCTCGGTGGTGACCCTGGCAAAGACCAGCTGGCGGATGCCGCGCCGGGTCAGGATATCGCCCAGACCGGTGGCGTAAAACGCGCCCTTGCCGGGCTTGTCGTTCACGATCTCGCCCGCGATCAGCACGCGCCCCACCGGGCCGGCGGTGCCGCCGCGCGCCGACGGGCGGCCGGGTGGCGTGACGCTGCTGGTACGCGCGGGTCAGGACGAGATGCTGGCGGCGCTGGATTTGGGACTGGAGGCGGCGGGGGCGCGGATCGCACTCGAGCTCTGGTCGCTGCCGCTGGAGACGGTGGGCAGTTTCCTCGCGGGGATCCCCGCGCCGCTGGGGCTGGGTACGCTCGCGCTGTCAGATGGCGGCACGGTGCAGGGCTTTTTGTCCGAGGCGGCGGCGGCGGTGGAGGGCGCGGTGGACATCACCGATCCGGGCGATTGGCGGCGCCATCTCGCGACGCTCTGACCCGGCTGCGCCATTGCGGCTGCCGGGCAAGGCGATATGCTGCGGCACGCCGGGCGGCGGGGCAGAGATATGCCCCCCCGTGATCCCGGCGCAAGTGCATCTGCGGGGGCCTGAACATGAGCGATATCAACGCCGAATGCCCCGCGGTCTTTGCCCGCCGTCTGTACGATGGCGCGAGCGACCTGCCGCAGGAAAACCGGGTGATCGAGATTGAGGCGGGGCGCATCCGGGCGATCCGTCCGGGCGATTTGCCCAGCGCGGTGGCGGCGGGGATGCCGGTGGCCGAGATCATTGCCCCGGGCTTTATCGACCTGCAGATCAACGGCGCGAATGACACGCAGTTCAATTTTGACCCCAGCGTCGCGGCTTTGGCGCGGATCGCCGCCGGGGCGCGGCGGGGCGGAACCGCGCATCTTTTGCCGACCTTCATCACCGCGCCGGGCGAGGCCTATCTGAGCGCCCTCACGGCAGTGCGCGCCGCGCTGGCGGCAAAGACGCCCGGCATTCTCGGCCTGCATCTCGAGGGGCCGTTTCTGTCGCCCGCCCGTGCGGGCATCCATGATCCGGCCGCGATCCGGGCGATGACATCCGCTGATCTGGCGGCGCTGACGGCGGGGTTTCCGGGGCCGCTGATGCTGACGCTGGCACCCGAATGTCTGCCTGAGGGCCATCTGGCGGCGCTGGCGGCGGCGGGGGTGATCCTCTCGGTGGGGCATAGTGCGGCGACGGCGGCGGAGGTGGCGGCGGCCGAGGCGGCGGGACTGCGCTGCGCCACGCATCTTTTCAACGCGATGTCCCAGATGAGCGGGCGGGCGCCGGGGGTGGTGGGGGCGGTTCTCGCCTCGGACCGCCTCTATGCCGGGATCATCGCCGATGGCCATCATGTGGCCTGGGAGAATATCCGCATCGCGGTCAAGGCGATGGGCGCGCGGCTGTGCCTTGTCACTGATGCGATGCTGACGCTGGCGGGGACGGCGCCGGGATTCGCGCTGCACGGGGTCGGGATCACCCTGCAGGGCGACCGGCTGACCGATGCGGCGGGCACGCTGGCGGGGGCGCATCTGGCGATGGACGCGGCCGTGCGGCGCATCATGGACGGGGCAGGGGTATCGCTGCCGCAGGCCTTGCGCATGGCCGCGACGCATCCGGCGGCAGCGCTGGGGCTGGCGGCCGAGCTGGGGCGGGTTGCGCCGGGGTATCGCGCCTCGCTCACGCTGCTCGGGGAGGACCTGGCGAGCTGTGGCGTGGTGGTGGACGGCCGGTATTTTCCGCAAGACTGAGCCTTGATGGCCGGGGCGCGGGCAGCACCTCCAACCCCGCGCCGGAGCGATGGGGCCGGGGTGTGCGGGGGTGGTCGCCCCGCTGATGCGCGCCGCCCGGCGCCGATTAATTTGCCGCCCCGTGCAACCGGCCCGCTCCGGCCACGTTGGGAAGGGCCGATTGCACAAGGATGATTGCCGTGACGCGTTTCCACTGCCCTGTCTGCCAAAGCGAGATCTGGTTTCACAACACCGATTGCCTCGCCTGTGGCACCGCACTTGCCTATCAGCCGGGCCAGGGGTTCGTGGCGCTTGAGACCGCGCAGCCCTGTGACAACCGCGGGGCGATTGGCTGCAACTGGGTGGCCCTGACGCCCGGGGGGCTCTGCCGCTCGTGCTGCCACACGACGGTGATCCCCGACCTGTCGCTGCCCGGCAACGACCAACGCTGGGCGCGGATCGAGCAGGCCAAACGGGCGCTGTTCCGGCTGTTGATCGACATCGGCCTGCCGCTGGAAACCCCGCAGGGCGCGCCGGTACCGCTGTTCGAGTTCAAGGGCGATCTCTTGCGCTCAGGTCCCGGACCGCATGTGCTGACCGGGCATGAGAACAGCGTGATCACCCTCAACATCGCCGAGGCGGATGATGCCGAGCGCGCCCGTCTGCGGGCCGAGCTGAACGAGCCCTACCGCACCCTCACCGGCCATATGCGGCATGAGGTGGCGCATCATTACTGGGATGTGCTGGTGGCGCCGAATCCCGATCAGTTGGCCCGCATCCGCGCCACCTTTGGCGATGAGACGCAAGATTACGGCGCGGCTTTGCAACAGCATTACGAGACGGGCGCCCCGGCGGGCTGGGAGGAGCATTTCGTCTCGACCTATGCCACCGCGCATCCTTGGGAGGATTTCGCCGAGACCTGGGCGCATTTCCTGCATATTCTCAGCGGGTTGGAGACGGCCTCTGCCTATGGTCTGGTGCCCGTTGCCGCGCTGGCAGACGGGGGGGCGCTGGCGGACGGCTCGGCTGCGCAGATGGTCCGGCTGCCGATGGCGCAATTGGCCGGGATCTGGATCGACCTCAGCATGGCGCTGAATGCCGTGAACGAGACGATGGGGCATGGCAGCTTTTACCCCTTCGTCCTCTCACCCGCGGTCATCGACAAGCTGGAGACGGTGCGGCAGCTGATCGTGGCCGAGCGCGGTGCCTAAGCGCCGGTGACCAGCCGCTGCTGCAGCCAGATGATCGAGGGATAGGCGCAGAGCCAGATCCAGAAAAACCGGTTCAGCCCGAAACAGAGCGCGTTGCTGAGGTGAAAACAGGCCGCCACCGTCAGCCCCGCGATCAGGAGCGCCGGGTGCAGGAGGGTGGCGGGAAAGGCCAGTTCAAACCCCATCACCCCCCAGGACATCACGAACATCAGCCGCGGCCAGTCGGCCCAGCCGCGCAAAGCCTCGCTGACCGGATAGGCGGAAAAGCGGAACACATCGCAGAGCGCGCTGCCGCTGCGCCAGTCGGGATTGACCACCTTGACCCAGCCGGAGATGAAATAGGACAGCACGAGCTGCAGGCCGAGATAGCCAAAAGCGGTTTCTTTCCAATGCGCTGTGGGCAGGAAGTGAACGAGGGTCAGGCAGGTCAGGATCAGAAGGCTCATCCGGTCGCTGCCGCCATTATAGGGGCCCTGAAAGCGCCGCAGCATCAAGAGCCCGATCAGCATCAGCCCGGCGAGCGCGGCCCCATTCGCGAGCCCGGTCAGCAGCAGCAGGCTGAGGCCAAAGCGGGGGATGAACAGTACCCGCTCGCGCGGTTCAGCGATGAAATGCTCCGCGCTTTGCTGCAGGAAAGCCAGCGCCATCATGACTTCGGTGGCGCGCACCGCCTGATCCAGCGTCATAGCCCGCGCCCCATTCGCTGTGACAGGGCGCGGGGAAGAACCTCGGAGAGATACTCGACATCGCGCAGGATCACCGCGCCCTCGCGGCTGACAAAGACGAGGCGAAATTGCAGATAGCCCGGCTCTGCCTGACCCTCCGGTGCGGCGGGGATGCCCGCGGAGACGCGGCGCGCAATTTCGTCGATGCTGTGGGCGGTGGGATTTTCCATCAGCCGCTCGGCGCAGCTGACCAGAAACAATTGCTCGTTCCAGACCGGATTCCAGAGCATCCGCCCGAGCATCTGCCCCAGGCTGAGGCGGGCGGGACGCGGGCGGAATTCGCGCCAGTTTTTCGCCCGCGCGCCGGGGCGGGAGAGCAGCGCATATTCCACACGGGGCGAGGGGGCGACCGCGCTGAAAAACCGCCAGGAGGGGATCAGCGCGGGCAAAAGCAGGCGAAGTGTCGCGATCATCTGCGCATGTCCGGTCCGGCCCCCTCTCGCTCTGCCACCTTGGCCCGGTCATGGTTAACGGCGGGGCTTTAAGATTAGGTTGCCAGAGGCGGGAATTTTGGCGCGTTCAGTCCAACGTGCGGCGGAACCGCATCAGCGCGCCCGCGCCCAGCAGCAGCACGAAACAGGTCAGCGCCGCCAGCGGCCCTGCCACCTGCGCCATATCCGCCCCTTTCAGCATCACCGCCCGGATCAACCGCAGGAAATGCGTGAGCGGAAAGATCTCGCCCAGGGTCTGGGCCCAGACCGGCATGCCGCGATAGGGGAACATGAAGCCCGACAGCATGAGGGAGGGCAGGAAGAAGAAGAAGGTCAGCTGCATCGCCTGCATCTGCGTGCGCGCGGCGGTGGAAATCAGATAGCCGAGGATCACCAGCGCCAGCACGAACAACAGGACGCCGAACAGGATCAGTGCCAGCGAGCCGACAAAGGGCACGCCAAAGACCAGCCGCGCCGCCGCCAGCACCACCACCAATTGCACCGCCCCCACCGCCAGATAGGGCAGGATCTTGCCCAGCATGATCTCCAGCGGCGTCGCGGGCATCGAGAGCAGGTTCTCCATCGTGCCGCGCTCGGTTTCCCGCGTCAGCGCCATTGAGGTCATCATCACCATGGTCAGCTGCAGGATGACCCCGAGCAGGCCCGGCACGATGTTGTATTGCGTCACCCCTTCCGGATTGTAGCGGCGGTGGACGATCACGGCGAGCTGTTCGGCCGCCGCCGCCGCCGCCGCCGCCTCGGTGCCGCGTTCGCGCTGCAGGGCCTCAGCCGCGACGGTGCCGAGGGTGGAGATGGCACCGGAAGCGACCGAGGGGTCGGTGGCATCCGCCTCGATCAGGATCGTGGGCGCATCATTGCGCGCGACCCGTTTGCCGAAATCCGAGGGGACGGTGACCACGAAGGAAACATCGCCCCGCGCCATCATCGCCTCGGCTTCCGCCGCCGAACTGTCGGTGCTGATGAAACGGTAATAGCCGGTCAGCTCCAGCGCCGAGACGATGGCGCGGGTGTAATGGTCCTGCGTGGGGGCCACGAGGGCGGCGGGCAGATGCTTGGGGTCGGTGTTGATCGCAAAGCCGAAGAGCATCAGCTGCACCAGCGGAATCCCCAGCATCATGCCAAAGGTCAGCCGGTCGCGGCGCATCTGGATGGTCTCCTTGACCAGAAGCGCGCGGAGGCGGCTGAGTGAGAAAAGCCGGGCAAGGGATTGTTTCATTTGATACTCCCCTTGAGGGTTGGCCCAGTCCACAGCGCGGTCATTGCATATTGTCCCGGCTTTGGCCCATCAGCTGGATGAACACATCCTCAAGGCTGGTCTCGGTGGGGGCGAAGGTGCAGCCCGTTTGGGCAGTGATGCGGGCGAGCGTGGCGGCAAGCGCCCCGGCATCGCGGCCCACCACATGCAGGGTGGTGCCGAAGGGCGCGATCTGATCGACCCCGGGCGCGCCCTGCAGCGCCTTGGCCGCCGCAATCGTGGCCTCATGCGGGCCGGTGACGCGGTAGGTGGTCAGCGCCGCCCCCGCCACCACCTCGGGCACGGTGCCCGAGGCGATCAGCCGCCCGTAGGAGATATAGTTGATGCGGTGGCAGCGCTCGGCCTCATCCATGTAATGGGTGGAGACGAGGACGGTCATGCCCGTGGCGGCAAGATGATGAATTTCATCCCAGAATTCGCGCCGCGCCTTGGGATCGACCCCGGCGGTCGGCTCGTCCAGCAACAGCAGTTGCGGGCGGTGCAGGGTACAGGCGGCCAGCGCCAGCCGCTGTTTCCAGCCGCCCGAGAGGGTTCCGGCCAATTGATGCTGGCGCGCGGTCAGCCCCAGATCCGCCAAGGTGGCCGCGACGGTGGCGCCTGGATCGGGCAGGGCGTAAAGGCCCGCCACGAAACGCAAATTCTCGGCGATCGTCAGGTCTTCGTAAAAGGAAAACCGCTGGGTCATATAGCCGGTGGCGCGCTTGATCCGCCCCCCGTCACGCCGGATGTCATGGCCGAGCACCCGGCCCGTGCCTGCATCCGGTGTCAGCAGGCCGCAGATCAGCCGGATCGTCGTGGTCTTGCCCGAGCCATTGGGGCCGAGAAAGCCGGCAATCTCGCCGCGCGCCACGGTCAGGCCGACATCATCCACCACCTTGCGGCCGTTGAAGCTCTTGGTCAGGCCCTGCACGTCAATCGCCGCTGTGGCGCCGGGTGCGGCCTCCGGCGGGCGGGCTGTGGCATCCGGCGCGGTCATTTCCCGGCCCCGGGCAAGAGCACATCGACGATCTGACCGGGGTTCAGATCGGACCCGGCGGCGGGATGCGCCTCGATCAGATAGACCAGCTTTTGCCGGTTCTCGAGCGAGTAGATCACCGGCGGCGTGAACTCCGGCGCGTCGGAAACATAGGTGACCACGGCAGAAAGATCGGGCGCGCAGCCATCGCAGCGCACCCGGAGCACGCTGCCCAGCGCAATCTGCGACACGGCGGTTTCGGGCACATAGAGCCGCAGTTTCACCGCGCCATCGGCCAGAAGCGAGAGCACCGGCGCCGAGGGGCCCGCAATCTCGCCCGGCCTGCGGATGACATCGACGATGGTGCCCGCGGCGGGGGCGCTCAGCGCGCGCTGATCCAGCGACCATTGCGCCGTTTGCTGCGCGGCATCGGCCACGGCCACATTCGCCTCGGCGGCGGCAATCGCCTGCGGGCGGGCGGGCAGGCGGGCGACGGTCAGATTGGCCTCGACCTCGGCCACCCGCGCGGCGGCGACTTCGGCGGCGGTGATCGCATCATCGCGCTGGGTCTCGGTCGCGGCGCCGCGCGCGGCCAGGCTGACCAGCCGGTCGCGCGAGCGCAGGGCCTCGGCCAGCTGCGCGCGGGCCGAGGCCAGGGTGGCCTCGATCACCGCGATCTCTTCGGGGCGTTTGCCCTCGCCCAGATCGGCGCGCTGGCTTTGGGCCTGCGCCAGTGCCGCCTGCGCCCCCGCCAGCGCGATGGCGGCATCGCGGGTTTCCATCTGCACCAGGGGCTGCCCTGCGGCGACACGGTCGCCCCGCGTCACCTGCACCGCCGTGATCTGCCCGGTGGCGACGGGGGCGACCAGCGTGTAATCCCCCTCGACATAGCCCGAGGCGAGGGGGGCCGGATCGGCGCAGGCCGTGAACAGTGACGCTGCGAGGGGCAGGGCACAGAAAAACGCCGTCATGTCAGGCTCCTTTCCAGGGATGCGCGCAAATTGCCGACCAGCATGTCCTGCACAGCGGTGATGTCGGACAGGCCCGGCGCGTCCCAGCCCATACGGCGCAGCACCACCGGCCGGGCGATCCGGAAATAGGCGACCTGCCCGATCATCGCGAAAACCGAGAGACGCACCGCCTCGCTCTCGGCGTCTTGCCCGCTGGCGGCGCCCCAGAGGGCGCAGATCTCGCGGTGTTTCGGCGCAAAGAAGCCGTCATACAGCCGATCAAAGGCGGGGCCGTGATCGGTGATTTCCCGCAGGACAAAGGCCGCCATATCCTCGGCTTCGGGCGCGGTGAGCAAGAAATGCGCCACGGCGCGCAACAGCCCCTCAAGCCGGGCGCGGGCCTCTGCGGGTGAGGGGGGCGCGTCGGGGGCCGGGGTGCCGGTGATCGCGCTGATGCGGCGGGTGATTTCATCGGCGCAGGCCAGCCGGAGGCCGGTCTTGGAGCCGAAATGATAGGCGATGGCGGCGATGTTGACCCCCGCCGCCTCGGCCAGTTGCCGCGTGGATGTGGCGGCAAATCCGCGATGGCCGAAGTGATGCAGCGCGGCGCCCAGAAGGCGGGCTGCCGTGCCATCTGGCGTGGCATTTGCCGGACCGTCTGACGCGGCGGGGGCGGGCTGTGGGGCTGTATCGGCGGCGCGGGTCATCCGGGGTCCTTTCGTGGTCACCGTCATTTTCAAACAAATGATTGATTAAATCAAGCGATCACATTGCCCGCCTCACCGGGCGTCCGGAGATTTGGGGGTGCAGCGTCCGGGGCGTGGTCTCTGCGGTCTGGTCCGAGGGGGCCGGGCGCATCCGATCCCTCGCAGCGGGTGAAAGGGGGTCGGCCAAACCCCTGCGCAGCCTTCTGTGCGGTGTCGCGCAAAGGCGCTGCCTGCCCTTGATTGACACGCCACAATCATGGGGATAGCCAGCGCAGAGGCGCGCTGACCGCCCTGTCAGACTGAGCGTATCGCCGGTTGGCGCCGCGACAGACCTGCGCCGCCCGTTGTTCCGGTGTCTCGGCCTGGCCGCACCGAGAGGAGTAGCCGTCGTGACCCGATCTGTCTTTTCGTCGCAGACCCGCCGTGAGGGGCAGGCATGAGCGGCCCGGAAACCCGCCCGCTGGAAACCGACGGTGTGGTCGATCACGGGCAGGTGCATGAAGAGGTTGACCGCAAAGTATTGCACAACCGCAATTATCTGAACTTCATCGCCTCGCGCACCTTTTCGTCCATCGGGTTTCAGTCGATCACCGTGGCGCTGGGGTGGATGATTTATGACCAGACCCAAAGCGCTTATATGCTTGGGCTTGTCGGTCTGTTCCAGTTTCTGCCGATGGCGGTGCTGACCTTTGCGGTGGGCGCGGTGGCGGACCGGTTTGAGCGGCGCCGGATCGCGATGATCTGTCAGATGGTTGAGGCGCTGGCGGTGGCCGGGCTGGGGGTGCTGGTCTGGCAGGGGGCGCTGACCTCGCATCTGATCCTTGCGGCGGTGGCCGTGCTGGGGGCGGCGCAGGCCTTTGAGCGCCCAACCATGGCGGCGCTGCTGCCCGGCATTGTCGGCACCGACATGCTGCAGCGCGCGGTGGCCACCTCGACCTCGTTCATGCAGACGGCGCTGATCGTCGGGCCCTCGCTCGGCGGGATCTTTTACGGCATCGGGCCGGTGGTGCCCTTTGCGGTCTCGGCGGTGCTGTTTTGTCTGGCGGGCGGCAATGTGCGGGTGATCCGCATGCTGCACAAGCCCGCCCCCCGCGCGCCGATGAGTTTCAGCACCGTATTTGCGGGGGTGGCCTTTATCCGCTCGAAACCGGAAATGCTGGGGACCATCTCGCTTGATCTCTTCGCGGTGTTGCTGGGCGGGGCCACGGCCTTGCTGCCGATTTTCGCCTCGGACATCCTGAAGGCGGGGCCGATCGGGCTGGGGATGCTGCGGGCGGCCCCGGCGGTGGGGGCGCTGATGATGTCGCTGGTGCTGGCGCGCTGGCCGCTGGAAGCCGGGGCCGGGCGCAAGATGTTCGCGGCGGTGGCGGTGTTTGGGGTGGCGACCATCCTGTTTTCGCTGTCCACCAATGTGACGCTGTCGATCATCGCGCTGTTTGTGATTGGCGCTTCGGACACGATCAGCGTGGTGGTGCGCAGCTCGCTCGTGCAGCTGATGACGCCGGATGACATGCGGGGCAGGGTGAATGCGGTGAACTCGCTGTTCATCGGCACCTCGAACCAGCTTGGCGAGTTTGAAAGCGGTATGCTGGCCGGGCTGGTCGGGCCGGTGGCGACCGGGGTTGTGGGCGGCATCGGCACCATCGCGGTGGTGCTGATCTGGCTGCGGCTGTTCCCGCAATTGGCCAAGGTGGAGCGGCTGGACGGGCGCTGAGCTTTGGCCGGCGTTGATTGACGGGGGAGGCGGGATGCGGATATCGGCCAATCTGGGGTTCTTGTTCACCGATCTGCCGCTGCCCGAAGCGATTGGCGCGGCGGCCGCGGCGGGTTTTGACGCGGTGGAGTGCCATTTCCCCTATGATGTGCCCGCCGGGCATGTGGCGCAGGCGCTGCGCGACAGCGGGTTGCCGATGCTCGCGCTGAACACGCGGCCGGGCAGGGCGGGGGCGTTCGGACTTCTGGCGCTGCCCGGGCGTGAGGATGAGGCGCAGGCGGCGCTGCAGGAGGCCTTTGACTATGCCACTGCGGTGGGCGCGCCGATGGTGCATGCGATGGCCGGGATCGCGCAGGGGCCCGCGGCCCGGGCAACCTTTCACGCCAATCTGGCCTGGGCCGCGCCCCGGGCGGCGGCGCGCGGCTTGCAGATCCTGATCGAGCCGATCAATGCGCAGGATGTGCCGGGGTATTTCCTGAACACCACGGCGCAGGCCCTCGGGGTGCTGGATGCGCTGGCCGAACCCGCCCTGCGGTTGATGTTCGACCTCTATCATGTCGCCCGGACGGGCGAGGATGCCGTGGCGCTGCTGCCGCAGGTGCTGCCCTATCTCGGCCATGTGCAGATCGCCCGCGCCCCGGACCGGGGTGTGCCGGTGGGCGGGGATGTCGACATTCCCGCCGTGCTGCGGGCATTGCGCGGGCAGGGATACGCTGGCGCAGTGGGCGCAGAATATCGCCCCGGTCCCGGCGAAGGGTTCGGCTGGCTGTCGGCGCTGCGCGCGCTCTGATCCCCTGCGCCCGGCTGGCGCGTAGGGGGGGGTGATTCGGCGGGGCTGCACAACTTTTGCGCGATTTCCGGCAACAGACCGCGGCATTCATCGCATGGGTCTGCGCCTTGTCACTGCAGGCGAAATTTCCGTCTATCCCCCCTCCAATACGGTGTTTTTCGCGTTACTTGTTTCAAGTTATCATACATATTCAAGCTGCGCCTTTCGTCCCCGGAAATCACAATTCGGCCTTCAACCAACTAGTCGGTTGATTACTTTTGAAACTGTGGTTAGCCTCTTTTCAGGGAGACACCGGACGGAATACCGCCGGGAAAAAGGGAGGAATTCTGCATGACGATTTCACGGCGCGCCCTGTTGGGACGCATGGGCGGCACCGCTGCCGCACTGTCGCTGATGGGGCTTCCGGCGCTCGCGCAAGAGCGGCGGATCCGGCATTTCTGGTGGGGCAACCCCGAGCGTGACAAGCGCACCTTTGAGGTGATCGACATCTTCAAGGCCGCCAATCCCGGCCTCGATGTCTCGGGCGAAACCATCGGCTGGGGTGATTACTGGACCAAGATGGCGACGCAGACGGCGGGCGGCAACATGGCCGATCTCGTGCAGATGGATTACCGCTATCTCTTTGAATATGTGCGGCGCGGTGCCTTGCTGCCGCTGGATGAGCATATCGGCAAGACCCTGATGATTCAGGATTTTGACCAGGGACCGCTGCAAGGCGGCATGGTGGATGGCAAGCTTTATGCCCTCAACATCGGCTCCAACTCGCAGGTGGTCAGCTACAACAAGGCCCGCGCCGATGAATACGGGCTGGAGTTTGACCCGATCAACTGGACCTATGACGATCTGATCGCGGCGGCGACCAAGGCGAATGAGGCCTCGGGCGGCAAGGTGAAGGGGATCGACGATCTCTCCGTGCAGGCGGTGACCTTTGAGGCCTGGTGCACGCAGAACGGCCGCGATTTCTACACGGCCGAGGGCACCGTGGGCGCGACCGAGGATGACATTGCCAGCTACTGGCAGTTCTGGGCCGACATGCGCAAGGCTGGCCTCGTGCCGGGGGCAGAGCGGACCGTGCGTCTGCAAGACCCCAAGATGAATGAACATGGCATGGTCACCGGCGAGACGGTCTTCTCGCTGATCTGGTCGAACCAGATGGTGGGGGCACAGGCGCTGATGCAGGACCCGCTCTATGCCGCGATGATCCCGCACAAGCCCGAGGGCAAACCCGGCCAGTTCATCAAACCCTCGATGTTCATGTCGCTCAGCCGCGATGCCAAGGATATCGACGGCGCGATGGCCTATATGAACGCCTGGGTCAATGATCCGAAGGAAACGGCCGTGCTGGGGCTGGAGCGCGGGATTCCCTGCTCGCCCGCCGTGCGCGCGGCGCTGGCCCCGTCTTTCTCGGACATCGAGAAACGCTCGGTCGATTTCTTTGAGGCGATCCAGACCAAAGTGGGGCCGCTGCCGCCCCCGGCGCCGAAGGGCGCGGGCGAGGTGAAAGACGCCTTCATGCGCATCGGCACCGATGTGACGCTGGGCACCTATCCCCCGGCCGAAGGCGCGAAACTCTTCATGGAAGAAGCCACCTCGATCCTCGAGCGCGCGCTCTGATCCGCCCCATTCCCCGGGGTCCGCTCCGGGGAATGCCCTCCACGCTTCGGAACGCGAGGCAAGATGCGACGTTTTCTGCAAAAGAACGCGCCGGGATACGTATTTCTGGCGCCCTGGCTGGTGGGGTTTTTCCTGCTGGCGCTGGGACCGATCCTGGTCTCGCTGTTCATGTCCTTCACCAAATACGACATGGTCAGCGCGCCGCGCTGGGTGGGTCTGGCCAATTACGACTATATGTTCACCCGCGACCGCCGCTTCTGGAAGGCGTTGGAGGTGACCATGCATTACGTAACGCTGGCGGTGCCCGCGCGGCTGGCGATGGCGCTGTTCGTGGCGATGCTTCTGGACAAGGGGCTGCGCAGCATCGGCATGTACCGTGCGATTTTCTACCTCCCCTCGCTCCTGGGCTCCTCGATCGCCATTGCGATCCTCTGGCGGCAGCTCTTTGCGGCGGATGGCGTGGTCAATGCGCTGCTGGCGCGGATCGGGATCGACGGACCCGACTGGATCGCCACCCCCTCCACCTCGCTCTACACATTGGTGGCGCTGGCGATGTGGCAATTCGGCTCGCCGATGCTGATCTTTCTGGCCGGTCTGCGCGGCATCCCGAAAGACCTCTATGAGGCCGCCGAGATCGACGGCACCTCGAAAACCCGGCAGTTCTTCCGCATCACTTTGCCGATGCTGGCCCCGGTGATCTTCTTCAACCTCATCTTGCAAACGATTGAAGCGTTTAAGACTTTCTCCTCCGCCTTCATCATCTCGAACGGCACGGGTGCGCCCGCGGACAGCCTTTTGTTCTACACGGTCTATCTCTTCAACGAGGCGTTCAAATTCTTCCGCATGGGCTATGCCTCGGCGCTGGCCTGGGTGCTTCTTCTGATCATCGGGGCTTTCACGCTGATCATCTTCGTCACCGCCAAATATTGGGTGCATTATGACAATGAGCGCGACTGATCCCGCGGGCCTCGCCCCGCAAGATGCCGCCCGCATCGCCCATGAGCTGAAACTGGCACAGGCAAAACGCGAGAAACGCGCGCGGCTTTACAAACACGCCTTCCTGATCGTGTTTTCCTTCATCATGATCTATCCGCTGCTGTGGATGGTCGGGTCCTCGCTGAAGCCTGACACGCAGATCTTTTCGGACCTCTCGATCTGGCCGAAAGAGTTCCATTGGGACAATTATTCCAAGGGTTGGAATGGTCTGCCGGTCTCGTTCAGCATCTTCTATCTGAATTCGCTGATCGTCACCGTGCTGTCGGTGGTGGGGAACCTGCTCAGCTGTGCCTTTGCCGCCTATGCGTTTTCGCGGCTGAACTTCTCGGGGCGGAATTTCTTCTTCGCGCTGATGATGATGACGCTGATGATCCCCTATCACGTCGTCCTCATCCCGCAATATGTGATGTTCCTCAAGCTCGGCTGGGTGGATACCTATCTGCCGCTGATCGTGCCGAAATTCCTCGCCTCGGATGCGTTCTTCATCTTCCTGATGGTGCAGTTCTTCCGGCAACTGCCGCGGGAACTCGACGAGGCGGCGATGATCGACGGCTGCTCGGCCTACAAGATCTTTTGGGTGATCATTCTGCCGCTGTCGCTGCCCGCGCTTGGCACTGCCGCCATCTTCTCGCTGATCTGGACCTGGGAGGATTTCCTGGCCCCGCTCATCTATCTCAATGACATCAAGAGCTACACCGTGCCCCTCGCGCTGCGCCTCTTTGTGGATCAGGACAGCCAGTCGGCCTTTGGCCAGATGTTTGCCATGTCGGTGCTATCGCTGGTGCCCGTGGTGCTGTTCTTCGTGGCTTTCCAAAAGCTGATCATCCGCGGCATCGCCACCTCTGGCATGAAATAATTCGGGAAAGGATACGAAAATGTCCGGACTATCTTTGCGTAATGTCGGTAAATCCTACGGCGCGGTCACCGTGATGAAGGATCTCAATCTCGACATTCATGACGGGGAGTTTCTGGTGCTGGTCGGCCCCTCGGGCTGCGGTAAATCCACGCTGCTCCGGATGATTGCCGGGTTGGAGGACATCTCGACCGGGACAATCTCCATCGGCGACCGCATCGTCAACGATCTGCCCGCCTCGCAGCGCAAACTCTCGATGGTGTTCCAGAGCTACGCGCTCTACCCGCATATGTCGGTGAAAAAGAACCTCGCCTTCGGTTTGCAGAACCTGAAAATGTCCAAGGCCGAGATCGAGCGCCGGGTGGCCGATGCCGCCCGCATCCTGCAGATCGAACCCCTGCTGGAGCGCAAGCCGCGCCAGCTGTCGGGCGGGCAAAAGCAGCGGGTGGCGATTGGCCGCGCGATTGTGCGCGAGCCGGAATTGTTCCTTTTTGATGAGCCCTTGTCGAACCTCGATGCGGAATTGCGGGTGCAGATGCGGGTCGAACTGGCGGGGCTTTATAACCGCCTCGGCACCACGATGATTTATGTGACGCATGATCAGGTGGAGGCGATGACCATGGCCAGCCGCATCGTCGTGTTGCGCGCGGGCCGGATTGAGCAGGTGGGCACGCCCTATGAGCTTTACACCCGCCCCTGCAATCTCTTTGTCGCGGGCTTTATCGGCTCTCCCAAGATCAACCTGATCGAGGGCATGGCCCGGCATCAGGCGGGGCAGACGCTGCTGGAGCTGGCCGATTTCGGCGCGATCAAGGTGCCGGGTCTGGCGACGGGGGCGGGCAAGCTGACGATGGGCATCCGGCCGGAGGCGATGCATCTGGGGCACGGTCCGGTGCAGGCGCCCGCCAAGGTGCAGTTGGTGGAATATCTCGGCTCCGAGATTTTCGTGCATGTCGCCCTGGCCTCTGGTGCGGTCTACCTCGTGCATGCCGCGGGCAAGGCGCGGCATTTCGTGGGCGAGGAGGTCAGCGTGACCTTCGACCCCGGTGAGGCGCATTATTTCAACGAAGCCGGTCTGCGCGTCGAAGCCATGGCCGAGGAGAATGCCGCATGAAACTGGCCATCGTTGGCTGTGGCTCGCGCCACAAGATGTTCCGTGACTCGGTGATGGAGGATTACGGCAGCAAGCATGAAATCGTGGCCGTCTGCGACAATAACCCCGCGCGGCTGCGGCTGGCGGCGGAGGCTGCCTCGCGGCCCGGCACCAATGGCGTGGCCTCGTATCTGGCGGATGAGTTTGACACGCTCTTGGCCGAGCAAAAGCCCGATACCGTGGTGGTGACCACCCCCGACTTCCTGCATTCCGACTATATCGTGCGGGCGTTCGAGGCGGGCTGCGATGTCATCTGCGAAAAGCCGATGACGATTGACCTCGACCGGCTGAAGCTGATCGTGGATGCGCAACGGGCCAGCGGGCGCAAGGTCACCGTGACCTTCAACTACCGCTATTCCCCGGCGCGGACGCAGATCAAGGAGCTTCTCGCTTCCGGCACGATTGGCGATATCACGGCGGTGGATTTCCGCTGGTATCTCGACCGGGTGCATGGCGCGGATTACTTCCGCCGCTGGCACCGGCAGAAGACCAATTCCGGCGGCCTTCTGGTGCATAAATCCACCCACCACTTTGATCTCTTGAACTGGTGGCTGGGCTCGGTGCCGGAAAAGGTCTTTGCCTCGGGCCAACGCGCCTTCTACCGCCCCGAAACGGCGGTGGAACTGGGGCTTGAGGGGCGCGGCGCGCGCTGTGCCACCTGTCCGGTGGCCGCGAAATGCGATTTTGAGCTCGACATGGACGCCGATCCCGCGCTGCGCAGCCTCTACCGCGAGGCCGAGGCTGAGGATGGCTATTTCCGTGACCTCTGCGTCTTTGACGCCGAGATCGGCATCGAGGACACGATGCAGGCGCATATCCGCTACGCTTCGGGTGCTACGGCGAATTACACGCTGGTCGCCTATGCCCCTTGGGAGGGGCTGGAGATCAAGTTTCAGGGCACCAAGGGCGAGCTGACGCACCGGCATGTCGAGGTGCACGGCGTCTTTGGCGGCAGCCGCGAACATGCCAAGGATGCGGTGACGACCGAGCTGCATCTGGCGGGGCAGGCACCGCAGGTGCTGGATGTGCCGCTTGGCAAGGGGATGCATGGCGGCGCCGATCCGGTGATGCTCGGCTATATCTTCGACCCCGAAGCGATGCCCGAGGACAGCTATAACCGCGCCTCCGATCACATCGCGGGGGCCTATTCGATCCTGACCGGCATCGCCGCCAACATGTCGATCGACAGCGGCAGTCCGGTGGAGATTCCGACCATGCTGAAAAGCCGGGGCATTGATCTGGGAGAGACCGTATGAAACCGCTTCGCATTGGGGTGATGGGCATCGATCACGGCCATATCTATGGCCAGATCGCGGGCATGCGCGCCGCCGGGGCCGAACTGGTCGCCTGGTGGACATCCGAGCGCACCGATCCGGTGGACATCGCCAATTTCACCGCCAAACACCCGGAAATTCCGCAGGTGAAGGACGCGGCGCAAATCCTTGAGGACGATAGTCTTTCGCTGATCCTGATCTCGGCCATCCCCGAGCAGCGCGCGGGTTTCGCCATTTCCGCCATGCAGCATGGCAAGGATGTGATGGTCGACAAACCCGGTGCCACCACGCTGGACCAACTGGCGCGGGTCAAGGCGGTGCAGGCGGAAACCGGGCGCATCTGGTCGGTGTGTTTTTCGGAACGGCTGGCGGTAGAAACCACCACCCTCGTTGACAAGATCATCGCCGAGGGGCGCATTGGCAAGGTGCTGCAAACCGTCGGTCTCGGGCCGCACAAACTCGGCAATGGCCACCGGGCGGAATGGTTCTTTTCGCGGCAGGCGACGGGCGGGATTCTCTGCGACATCGCCGCGCATCAGTTCGACCAGTTCCTGCATTACACCGGCTCGACCTCGGCCCGCGTTGTCTCGGCGCATGTCGGCAATATGGCCACGCCGCAGCATGCCGAATTGCAGGATTTCGGCGAGGTGATGCTCGAGGGCGATCAGGGCCGCGGCTATGCGCGGGTGGATTGGCTGACGCCAAAGGGCCTGCCTGTCTGGGGCGACGGGCGCATCACCATTCTGGGCAGCGAGGGCTATATCGAGCTGCGCAAATACATCGACATCGCCGGGCGCGAGGGGACAGAGCATGTCTTCCTCGCCGATGCCAAGGGTGTGGAATATCTGAGCGCCAAGGGGCAGGGCACGCCCTATTTCGGCCGCCTCACGGCGGATATCGAGAGCCGCGGCGAGACGGCGATGACGCAGCGCCACGCATTTCTCGCCACCGAACTCGCGCTGACCGCACAGGCAATGGCAGAGGCGTCATTGGCTGAGACCTCACTGGCCGGGGAGGGCCAAAAATGACCGATAAAAAGATCAATGTCGCGGTGATCGGCGCCGGGATCGGCCGCTCGCATATCGAAGAGGGGGTGATGAACAACCCCGCCGATTTCGCGCTGCACACTTTGTGCGACATCAACCTCGAACTGGCGACCTCTGTCGCCGCCGCCTTCCCGGGCTGCCGTGTCGCCACCGATATGCAAAAGGTGTTCGAGGATCCGGAGGTCGATCTGGTCGACATCTGCCTGCCGCCGCATCTGCATTTTCCGGCGATGATGGCGGCGCTTGCGGCGGGCAAACATGTGATTTGCGAAAAGCCCTTCGTGAATTCGGTTTCCGAGGTGCGGCAGGTGATGGCCAAGGCGGCGGCGGTGGGGCGGATGGTCTATCCGGTCTTTCAATACCGCTATGGTACCGGCTACCGGCAGATGCATGAGTTGCAAAAGCGCGGCCTGACCGGAAAACCTTACGTTCTGACGCTGGAGACGCATTGGCAGCGCGGCGCGGAGTATTACGCCATTCCCTGGCGCGGCCGTTGGTCGGGCGAGCGGGGCGGGGCGATTGTCAGCCATGCCACCCATATCCACAACCTCGCCACGCATCTGATGGGCGATGTGGTCTCGGTGGCGGCCATGCTCGACACCAAGGTCAATCCGATCGAGACCGAGGATTGCGCCGCCATCGCCATGCGGACCGGGCAAGGGGCGCTGGTCACCTCGTCGATCTGCCTTGGCAATGCAGGGAACATGTCGCGGATGCGGGCCTGCTTTGAGAAACTCACCGCCGAAAGCGATCTGCATCCCTATAAGATCGGCGCCGAGACCTGGACCTTTACCGCCGCAAATCCCGCGGATCAGGCCGAAATCGATGCGGTCATTGCAGAAATCCGCGATTTTCCGCTGCGCTTCGATGGCTTCTTTGCCGATATTGCGGCAGATCTGAAGGGGGGAACCCCCGTCTATCTGCCCACACTTGCCGAGGCCGCGCATTCGATGGAACTGATCACCGCCATCTATCAGTCGCACCGGACCGGGCAGTTTGAGGCTTTGCCGCTGGCCGCCGGGCATCCGCTGATGGAGAGCTGGCTGCCCGCAACCGAGGATGCCGCCTGATGGAAAAGAACGTGCACGAGATGATCGATTACAAGCGGGTGGCTGCGGTGGAGGGGATGGAACCCGCCCCCGCCGCCGACCGCCGCGCGGCCAAGGACAGCGAGGCGACGAAATCCGCCATCCTGACCGCCGCCACCTATGAATTCTCGGAATTCGGGGTGTCGGGCGCGCGCATCGACCGGATCGCGGCACGGGCGAATGCCAATAAATCGCTGATCTACAGCTATTTCGGTGACAAGGAAGAGCTTTACAAGATCGTGCTCCGCTCGGCCTATATCCAGATCCGGATGGGCGAGCGCGAGCTGGATCTGTCGAGCTATGGCCCGGTTGAGGGCGTGTTGCGGCTGGTTGAATTCACCTTTGACCATTACAACGATAACCCCTGGTTCCTGCGGCTTCTGGCCGAGGAGAACCTGCGGCGCGGGGCCACCGTCTCGCAGATCGGTGACATCCGGCAGATCCAGTCGCAGCTGACCGATACCGTCTCGCTGATGCTGGAAAAGGGCCACCGCGACGGGATCTTCACCCGTGAAATATCGGCGACCAGCCTCTATCTCCTGATCGCCTCGCTCTTCTATTTCCCGATGGCCAACCGCTACACGCTCTCGGCCGTCTTCGGGGTTGAGGCCGACAGCCCGGCCTGGAGTGCCGCGCTCTTGCGGCAAAGTCAGGACATCGTGCTGGCCTATCTCTGTGCCCCGGCATCCGGCGCGGCAACCGACCCCGCCACCCCGGAAGGCTGAATTCCCGGGGCCGCACCGGGCCCCGATCCACCCCACCCGGAGCCCATATGGGTTCCGCCCGCCACAACAAAAAACCAACTGGTTAGATTAACGAAAGCCGTTCCGCGCGAACGGCAGGGACGGAAAGGCTTAACCCATGAAAACCCAACGAATTGGCATCATCATGCACGGCGTCACCGGACGGATGGGGATGAACCAGCATCTGATCCGCTCGATCCTGGCGCTGCGGGCCCAAGGGGGGATGGCGCTGAAAGATGGCACGATGCTGATCCCCGATCCGATCATCGTCGGCCGGGATGCGGCGAAGATCGAGGCTTTGGCCAAAAAACACGGGGTCGACCGCTGGACCACCGATCTCGACGCCGCGCTCGCCAATCCTGACGACACCATCTTCTTTGACGCCGCCTCGACCAAACTGCGCCCCGGTCTTTTGCGGCGGGCGATTGACGCGGGCAAACATGTCTATTCGGAAAAACCGGTGTCGGAAGGGCTGGAAGAGGCCGTTGCCATCGCCCGCTACGCCAAGGAAAAGGGCGTGAAGAACGGCATCGTGCATGACAAGCTGGACCTGCCCGGTCTGGTGAAGCTCAAACGCCTGCGCGACAGTGGCTTTTTCGGCAAGATCCTCTCGGTCAAGGGCGAGTTCGGCTATTGGGTGTTTGAGGGCGACTGGATGCCCGCCCAGCGCCCCAGCTGGAACTACCGCGCGGCGGATGGCGGCGGCATGGTCTCGGACATGCTCTGCCACTGGCGCTATGTGCTCGACAATGTCGTGGCCCCGGTGAAATCGGTCAGCTGCACCACCGCCACCCATATCGCCGACCGCTGGGATGAGAAGGGGCAACACTACAAAGCCACTGCCGATGATGCCGCCTATGCCACCTTTATGCTTGAGGGGGACATCGTCGCCCATATCAACTCCAGCTGGTGTACCCGTGTGCGGCGCGATGATCTGGTGACCTTCCAGATCGACGGCACGCATGGCTCTGCCGTGGCGGGTCTGCACAAATGCTACAGCCAGCACCGGGTCAACACGCCGAAACCGGTCTGGAACCCCGATCAGCCGCAGGCGCTCAATTTCTTTGAGGGCTGGGAAGAGGTGCCGGACAATGCGGTGCTCGACAATGGTTTCAAGGTGCAATGGGAGCAGTTCCTGCGCCATGTCGTTGAGGATGGTACCTGGGCCTATACGCTGACCGAGGGCGCCAAGGGCGTGCAGCTGGCCGAGGCGGGCTACCGCTCCGCGCGCGAACGCCGCTGGGTCGATCTCGAAGATCTGGAGATCTGAGATGGCAGAGGTTCTTCTTCCCGACGCATCGGGCCGGATCGCGCCATTCACCCTGACCGCCGGGCCGCTGCCTGCGAAGGGCGGCCAGTGGAACCGCATCGCCTATGCGGCGGCGCATGTGGTGGCGGATCCCTTCTCCGACATCGACCCCGGCATCGGCGGCGCGGTGGATTGGGAGCGCACGATGGGCTTTCGCCGCCACCTCTGGAGCCTCGGCTTTGGCGTGGCCGAAGCGATGGACACCGCCCAGCGCGGCATGGGCCTCGATTGGCCGACCTCGCTGGAACTGATCCGGCGCTCGGTCGCGGAAGCCCGCGCCGACGGGCATCTGATTGCTTGCGGCGCGGGCACCGACCATCTGCTGCCGACGCCCGAGACCACGCTCGATGAGGTGATCGAGGCCTATGCCATGCAATGCGCCGCGGTCGAGGCCACCGGCGGGCGGGTGATCCTGATGGCCAGCCGCGCGCTTTGCGCCGTGGCGAAGGGCCCCGAGGATTACGGCCGCGTCTATGGCTCCATTCTGGGCCAACTGGCGCAGCCTGCCATCCTGCATTGGCTGGGCGAGATGTTCGACCCGGCGCTGGCGGGCTATTGGGGCAGCGGCGACCATATGCAGGCGATGGATACCTGTCTGCAGGTGATCGCCGAGAATGCGGATAAGGTCGATGGCATCAAAATCTCGCTGCTTTCGGCCGAGAAAGAGGTCTCGATGCGCCGCCGTCTGCCTGCGGGCGTCAAGATGTATACCGGCGATGATTTCAACTACCCCGAGCTGATTGCCGGCGACGATCAGGGCTATTCCCACGCGCTTCTGGGCATCTTTGACCCGATTGCCGGGGCGGCGGCACGGGCACTCACTGCGCTCGCCGCCGGGGACCGGGCGGGCTATGACGCGGCCTTTGCGCCGACCGTGCCCCTCTCACGGCATGTGTTCCGCGCGCCCACTCGGTTTTACAAGACGGGGGTGGTGTTTCTGGCCTATCTCACCGGGCATCAGGATCATTTCACCATGATCGCCGGGCAGGAAAGCGCCCGCTCCACCCTGCATCTGGCCGAGGTGGTGCGGCTGGCCAATGCGGCGGGGCTGTTCACCGACCCCGATCTCGCGGCGGCACGGGTGCGGGCGGTGATGGCGCCCCGGGGCGTGGGAGGTGCGGCATGCTGACCCCTGACCGCATCTCGCTCAACACGGCCACGGTGAAGGCGCAGTGGAACCTGCAGCAATGCATCGACGGCTGTCTGCGGCACGGCTTTGGCGGCATCTCGCCCTGGCGCGATGTGCTGCAGGCGGCGGGGGTCGAGGCCGGGGCCAAGGCCATCCGCGCCTCGGGCCTGCGGGTCTCGGGCCTTTGTCGTGGCGGCTGGTACACGGCGGAGGGTGCGCTGACGCAGGCCGTGCTCGATGACAATTTCCGTGCGGTGGATGAGGCGGCGGCGATTGGGGCCGAGTGTCTGGTGATGGTGGTTGGCGGCCTGCCCGCAGGCTCGCGCGATCTGCCGGGTGCACGGGCGATTGTCGAAGAGGGGCTGGCGCGCACGCTGGATTATGCCCGGACGGCGGCGGTGAAAATCGCCATCGAACCCTTGCATCCGATGTATGCCGCCGACCGCGCGGTGGTCAGCACCACGGCGCAGGCGCTCGACATCTGCGACCAATTGGGCGCGGGGATCGGCGTGGCGCTCGATGTCTATCACATCTGGTGGGACCCCGAGATCCTCGCGCAGATCAAACGGGCAGGGCGCGAGCGTCTCCTGGCCTTTCATCTCTGCGACTGGCTGAACCCGACCCGCGATCTGCTGACGGATCGCGGCATGATGGGCGACGGGGTGATCGATATTCCGGCGCTGCGCCGCGCGGTCGAGGCCGAGGGCTTTACCGGGCTGAATGAGGTCGAGATTTTCTCGGCCGAGAATTGGTGGAAACGGGAGGGCGATGCGGTGCTGGCCGAAATCCTCCAACGCGGGCAGAGCTGCTGCTGATCCCGGCCGGAGCGGTTCCTCTGCCCTCCGGCACCGCCAAAGGCGCAAGGCGCGGGATGCCCCCGCGCCTTCGCGTCATTCTGCGTCAGCTGTTGGCGCTGCCTCAGCTGCCCTTGCGAAAGGCGCTGGGGGTCTTGCCGGTGCCCGCCTGAAAGGCGCGGGCGAAATAGGCGGGGCTGGTAAAGCCCAAAGCCTCGGCAATCGCGCCCACCGGTTCGCGGGTTTCGGTCAGCATGCGGCGCGCCTCATAGAGGCGGCGTTCCTGCAAGAGATCATGCGCCGAGCGGCCACAGGCCTCGCGGCAGACCCGCGTCAGATGCGTTGGGGTCACGCCCAGCTCTGCCGCCATATCGGCTACGCCCTTGCCCGAACGGAAGCGCCGTTCCAGCACGGCGGCATAGCGCGCGGCAAGGCGGCGCGCGGCGGCGGGGCGGGGTTGTTTTTGCGCGGCGGGATCGGCCTCGACCTGCGCGATCTGCCGCTCGAGCCAGACCGAGAGCAGGCCCAGATGGTGGCGCGCCGCGCGGTCAGCCCCGGGCTTCTGGCTTTCCAGCTCGCGCTGGATCTGCTCGAAAATCTGCGACAGCTCCGCCTGCGGACCGGATTCGCGGATCCGCAGATGCTGGCTGGCATCGGGCAGGGTGACGTCACAATCGCGGCCAAAGAACAGCGCCAGACCATTGGTCTGCGGCCCCACCTCAAAGCCGTGCATGACCCCCGCCGGAATGAAGACCGCATTATGCGCGCCATAGCCGCGGGTGAGGCCCCCCAGAGTGATCCGCCCCTGACCGCGGGTGAACCACAAAAGCACCGGCTCGGGCTGGGCGCGCATCGCCTCCACCCGCCAGCGGCCACCTTGCGCCAGCCGGGTGATCGGCACCACCCGCACCTGCATCGGCGCATCGGGCAGGCTGACGCGCGCCTGTGCCACCACCGGAACGACGGGCGGCGCGGGTTGCGGGGCGGAACCAAGTTGCGAGAGCGGCGGGGAGGAAAAGAGTTTCAAGCCGGGTATCCTTGCGAATTGCCCGAAGATTATGCCGGAAGTGCCTTTTTTGAAAGGGATTTTTCCAGATGCGGCGGGGAGGCGCCGATGCTGCGTTACCCCCGCATGATCTTGTGCCAGCCGCCCATCTTGCTACGAAACCATGTGCGTTGCCGCTTGGCATATTGTCGGCTTGCGGCCTGGGCGAGGCTGCGGGCGGTGGCCAGATCCAGCTCGCCGCGCAGATGCGCAATCAGTTCCGGCGCGCCGATCGCCCGCGCCCAAAGCGCCTTTTCCGCCCAGATCGGCAGCACCGCCCGCGCCTCCTCGAGCGCGCCGCCCTCCAGCATCAGGTCAAACCGGCGGTCGATCCGGTCGGCCAACCAGTCGCGGTCTGCCTCGATCAACAGCGGCGTCACCTGATGCAGCGGCAGGAGCGGCGGCGGCGTGCCATCCTGCCAGGCGGCAAGGCCGCGCCCGGTGGCCGATTGCACCTCCCAGGCGCGCTGGATGCGGGCGGGGTTCAGCGCGTCGATGCGGGCGCGGGTGGCGGGATCAAGTTCCGCCAGCAGTGCCTCCGGCCCCTCCGCCGCCAGTCTTTGGTCGGCGAGCAGACGGGTCGCGGGCGGGGTGGCGGGAATCTCGGCCAGCCCTTCGGTCAGGGCGGTGAAATAAAGGCCGGTGCCGCCGATGATGATCAGCCGCTCGCCCGTGGCCAGAAGGCCGGTGATCTCGCGCAGCCAATGGCCGACGGAATAATCCTCGCCCGGGTGCCTGTGGCCATAGAGGCGGTGGTGCGCTTCGGCTTCCTCTTCGGCTGAGGGCCGGGCCGAGAGAAGCCGCCAGCAGGACCAGACCTGCAGCGCATCGGCATTGACGATCAACCCGCCCTGACGCCGCGCCAGATCCAGCGCCAGCGCCGATTTGCCACTCGCCGTGGGCCCGGCGATCAGCACATGGCGCGCCGGATCGGGGTCCGCCGGGGGCGGGGCGGGCGGTATGGCGGCCTCGGTCATCGCGGCGTTTCCTCTGGCATCGGCCCCCCGGACTGCCTCCGGGAGAGGCAATTCGACGGGGGCGGCGCTGGTTTGCACAATTAGCGGTTTCGGGCGGTTGAACCCGCGCCCCTTTTCCGACATTTTGCCCCCGAATGACAACCTGCCCCGCGCGAGGGTCCCGACGGGCCTGCCGCACCCTGAATTGAAGGATTTGAGATGAGCACGCAGAGCGAGCCGATTGTGAAATATAAGCGCGTCCTTCTGAAGATTTCCGGTGAGGCGCTGATGGGCGATCAGGGCTTTGGCCTGCATCCGCCGACCGTGGCCCGCATCGCGCAGGAAGTGAAATCGGTGCAGGATCTGGGTGTTGAGATCTGCATGGTGATCGGCGGCGGCAATATCTTCCGCGGTCTTGCCGGTTCGGCGCAGGGGATGGAGCGGACCACCGCCGATTACATGGGCATGCTGGCCACGGTGATGAACGCGCTGGCGATGCAGGCGGCGCTTGAGGCGCTGAACATCCACACCCGGGTGATCTCGGCGATTCCGATGGATCAGGTTTGCGAGCCCTATATCCGCCGCCGCGCCGTGCGCCACCTTGAGAAAAAGCGGGTCTGCATTTTCGCCGCCGGCACCGGCAACCCCTATTTCACCACCGACACCGCCGCGACGCTGCGCGCCAATGAGATGGGCTGCGAGGCGATCTTCAAGGGCACCAAGGTTGATGGCGTCTATGACAAAGACCCGAAGAAACACGCCGATGCCAAGCGCTATGAGACCGTCAGCTATGACGAGGTGCTGCAAAAGCATCTGGGGGTGATGGATGCCAGCGCCATCGCACTCGCGCGCGACAACAACCTGCCGATCATCGTGTTCAGCCTGGATGAGCCGGGCGGGTTCCGCGGCATTCTGGCCGGGCAGGGCACCTATACCCGCGTGCAGGACTGATCCCGATACTTCGGGTGTGACGCTCGGCGCTTGACCGCCGGGCGGCAGCCCGTCACAACATTCTCCCGCGTGCTGACCATGGCGTTTGCACGCCAAAACCGCTAGAAGGCCCCGAAACGGGCCGCAACAGACGGAAACTGACCCATGTCCGACGAGATCGAGATTGATATTGATGACCTGCAGCGCCGCATGGACGGGGCGATGAATTCCCTCAAGCAGGAATTCGCCTCGCTGCGCACCGGCCGCGCCTCGGCCTCGATGGTTGAGCCGATCATGGTCGATGCCTATGGCTCGCCGACGCCGATCAACCAGATCGGCACGGTGAACGTGCCCGAGCCGCGGATGGTCACCATCAACGTCTGGGACAAGGGGCTGGTGTCGAAGGCCGAGAAGGCGATCCGCGATTCGGGTCTGGGCATCAACCCGCAGCTCAATGGCACCATCATCATGCTGCCGATCCCCGAGCTGAACGAAGAGCGCCGCAAGGAACTGACCCGCGTGGCCGCGCAATATGCCGAACACGCCCGTGTGGCGGTGCGCAACGTGCGCCGCGATGGCATGGACCAGATCAAGAAGGCCAAGGCCGCGGGCATGTCGGAAGATGATCAGAAATTCTGGTCCGACGAAGTGCAGACGCTGACCGATAAAATGACCGCTGTCGTCGACAAGATGCTCGAAGGCAAGCAAGCCGAGATCATGCAGGTCTGAGACCCTGGACAGCGGGAGGGGGCGGGGCCATGGCCGCGAAAGACATTAGCACCACGCCGCTCGCTCCCGAAGGGGGCTATGGGGTTGGGCATGTGGCCATCATCATGGATGGCAACGGCCGCTGGGCCAAGAACCGCGGCTGGCCGCGGCTGGTCGGCCACCGCCGGGGCGCCGAGCGGGTCAAGCAGATCGTGCGGGCCTGCCCGGATCTGGGCGTGAAATGGGTGACCGTTTACGCCTTTTCCACCGAGAACTGGAAACGCTCGACCGAGGAAGTCCTTGGGCTGATGGGCATTTTCGCCCGCTACATCGAGGGCGAGGCCGAACGTCTGGCCGCCGAGAATGTGCGGATGCGCTTTATCGGCGGGCGCGAGCGTCTGGACCCCAAGCTGCAAAAGCTGATGGCGGGGATCGAGGCGCGGACGGCGCAATATGACCGGCTGAACCTGACCGTTGCCATCAACTACGGCGGCCGCGATGAGCTGACCCGCGCTGCCCGCCGCATGGCGGAAGAAGTGGCGGCAGGGCGGCTCGATCCGGCTTCGGTGGATCAGGACACCTATGAGGCTTTCCTCGACACCGCCGGGATTCCCGACCCCGATCTGGTGATCCGCACCTCGGGCGAGACGCGGACCTCGAATTTCCTGCCCTGGCAGGCGGCCTATGCCGAATATGAATTCACCCCCACGCTTTGGCCGGATTTCGGGCCGGAACAGCTGGCGGAAGTGCTGTCGCGGTTCTCCGGGCGCGAGCGGCGCTTTGGCGGCGTGGTCAGCGCATGAGCGGACCCGCACCAGAAGAGACACCCGCCCCGCAAGAGGCGGTGAAGGCGGCGCAGTCCGCACAGATCGAAGAGCGCAAGGCCGCCGCCCGGTGGCTGGACCTGAAGGCGCGCACCCTCTCGGCGGTGGTGCTGCTGGCGCTGGGGGCGGCGGCGATCTGGGCGGGCGGGCATTGGTTTGCCGAGCTGGCGGTGGTGATCACCGCGCTGATGATCTGGGAGCTCAGCGTGATGACCACGCCGCAGATCCAGGAAAAAGGCGCGGGCGCGCGGGCCTGGTCGCTGGCGGGCTTTGCCGCTTTGGTGCTGGGGGCGGTCTTGTTCTTCAAGCATCCGCTTTTGCTGGCCTTTTTGCCCTTGCCCGCGATCTTTGGTACGTTGATGCCGCGCCGGGACCGGAGGATTTATCTGGTCTATGCGCTGGCGATCATGGCCACCGGCTTTGCCCTCGTGGGGTTCCGCAGCGAAGTGGGCGTGCGGCTGATCCTGTGGATTGTCGCGGTGGTGATCGTCTCGGATGTGATGGGTTATTTCGCGGGCCGCAGCCTCGGCGGGCCGAAATTCTGGCCGGCCGTCAGCCCGAAGAAAACCTGGTCCGGCACGGTGGCGGGCTGGATCGGCGCCATCGGCGTTGGTCTGGCGTTCCGCGCCTGGGGCGGCGGCTGGGATGTGGTGATCCTGTCGCCTTTCATGGCTTTTGCCGGGCAAATGGGCGATATTGCCGAAAGCTGGATCAAGCGCCGCTCGGGCGTCAAGGACAGCAGCCGCCTGATCCCGGGCCATGGCGGCGTGCTCGACCGGTTCGACGCGCTGGTCGGCGCGGCGGCGTTTTTGCTGGCGGTGGCGGCACTGGGGTATCTTCCGGTTTTCGGGGGCTGAGACATGCGCAGAATATCGGTATTCGGTGCCACCGGCTCGATCGGGGAGAGCACCTTTGATCTCCTGATGCGGCAGGGCGGCCCGGAGGCCTATCACACCGTCGCGCTGACCGGCGGCCGCAATGTGGCGCGGCTGGCGGCGATGGCGCGGGCGCTGCGGGCCGAGGTGGCCGTCACGGCCTATGACGATTGCCTGCCCGCCCTGCGTGCGGCTTTGGCGGGCAGCGGCATCGCGGTGGCGGCGGGCGAGGCGGCGCTGATCGAGGCCGCCGATCGTCCCGCCGACTGGATCATGAGCGCGATTGTCGGCGCGGCGGGGCTGGCCCCCGGTTTTCATGCTTTGCGGCACGGGACCACGCTGGCGCTGGCGAACAAGGAAAGCCTGGTGACTGCCGGGCCTTTGCTGATGGCCGAGGCGGCGAAACATGGTGCCCGCATTCTGCCGGTGGACAGCGAACATTCGGCGGTGTTTCAGGCGCTGGTCGGCGAGGATATCGCCGAGGTGGAGCGGATCATCATCACCGCCTCGGGCGGGGCGTTTCGCGACTGGCCGATGGAGCGTCTGGCACGGGCAAGCGTGGCCGAGGCCTCGAGCCATCCCAATTGGGACATGGGGCAACGGATCACCATCGACAGCGCCTCGATGTTCAACAAGGCGCTGGAAGTCATTGAGACGCGTGAATATTTCGGCATCGCACCCGAGAAGATCGAGGTGCTGGTGCATCCCGAAAGTCTCGTGCATGCGCTGGTGGGTTTTGCCGATGGCGCGCTGATGGCGCATCTGGGCGCGCCCGACATGCGGCATGCGATCGGCTATGCGCTGAACTGGCCGCGGCGCGACCCCTTGCCGGTGGCGCGGCTCGACCTCGCGGCGATTGGCGCGCTGAGTTTCCGCGCCCCCGATCCCGCGCGCTATCCGGCCCTGCGTCTGGCCTATGAGGTGATGGCGCTGGGGGGCACGGCCGGGGCCGCCTTCAATGCGGCGAAAGAGGCGGCGCTGGATGGGTTTATCGCGGGCGAGATCGGCTTTTTGCAAATGGCCGCGGTGGTCGAGGCGGTGCTCGCAGAGATGTCATCGCGGCAGGGGCTGGGCAATGGCGCGCTGAGCCTAGATAACGTGATGCAGACGGATGCCGAGGCACGGGCGCTGGCGCGCGTGGTGATGGGCCAACAAAGGACGGTAGCATGAGCGGGCTGATCCCGGATTTCGGGAATATTCTCTATACGGCGGGCGCCTTTATCATCGCTTTGTCGATCATCGTCGCCGTGCATGAGTTCGGCCATTACATCGTCGGGCGCTGGTCGGGAATCGCGGCGGATGTGTTCAGCCTCGGGTTCGGCCCGAAACTGATCAGCCGTGTGGACAAGCGCGGCACCCGCTGGCAGATCGCGCTGATCCCGCTCGGCGGCTATGTGAAATTCCGCGGGGACGCCAATGCGGCCTCGGCCGGGGTGGATGAGGCGGCACTGCAGGGGCTGAGCGCGGAAGAGCGCCGCGCCACCATGCAGGGCGCGCCGCTCTGGGCGCGGGCGGCGACGGTTGCGGCAGGGCCGGTGTTCAACTTCATCCTGTCGATGATCATCCTCACCGCGATGGCGCTTTATTCCGGATCGGCCACGACCGAGCCGCAGATCGGTACGCTGATCGAGATGCCCGAAGGCACGGGCGATGTGAAAACCGGCGATGTGATCCGCGCGGTGGGCGGTATCGAAACGCCGGATTACGACGCCCTCTTCAAAGCCTCGGAAACCTTGCCGTCCTCGCCTTCGCTGACCTATCTGGTGACCCGCGAGGGGGCAGATCTGAACGCGGCGGGTCCGGCGCTGTATCCGGCGCGGCTTGACGGGATTGCGCCGGGATCGGCGGCGGCCGCGGCGGGTTTGCAGCCCGGCGATGTGGTGATCCGCGCCGATGGCATGCGGCTGTATGAATTCTCGGACCTGCAAGAGCAGGTGAAACTCTCGCAGGGCCAGCCGATGACGCTCGAGGTCTGGCGGCCCGGCATGGCGGCGGATGAGGTGCTGACGGTGACGCTCACCCCGCGCTCGACCGACATGCCGCTGCGCGACGGCGGCTTTGAGACGCGCTATCTGATCGGGGCCACGGGCGGCTATTTCTTCACCCCCGCGCTGCGCCCGACGGGCGTGGTGGAGGCGGTGACCGGCGCGGCGAATGAGGTCTGGTTCGTGATGCGCTCTTCGGTCTCGGGGATGTGGCATATGGCAACGGGCGCCATCTCGAGCTGCAATCTGCGCGGCCCCTTGGGCATTGCCGAAAGCTCGGGCGCGGCGGCGGGGGCGGGGGCCACCAGTTTCATCTGGTTCATCGCCATGCTGTCGACGGCGGTGGGGCTGCTCAACCTCTTCCCGATTCCCGTTCTGGATGGCGGCCATCTGGTGTTCCACGCCTATGAGGCGATCACCCGGCGTCCGCCGTCCGACAAAGTGCTTAATTTCCTCTACGCGCTTGGCGGCGGTTTTGTGCTGGTTTTGATGCTTTTCGGCCTGACCAACGATCTGTTCTGTTAAGCAATTCGCAGGATTTGGGCGGTTTGCGCCGCATTTTGGCCCTATTGCCCCGGTAGCCCGTCTGGAGTGGGTCCAAACGGGTGTGGGGAAAAGCCATGCAAATGATTGCGGAAAGCTATCGGGGAATTTCGGTCGTGCTGGATCTGGCACTGGACCGGTTGCTGCTGCCGGTGGCGCTGATCGTGGCGCTTTTGGGCGCGGGCATCATCGTGCATGAGCTGCTGCCGATATGGGGCAATGGCCCGGTGAATGCGCATCAGTTGTGAAAGCGCGACAAGGGGCCGGGAATTGTGCTTGCGGCTTTTGACAAGCCCCCCCATTCCGGCTAGTCACGTCTCAGTAGAATAGTACTGGGCGGGAGACGACGATGACGGTCTGGCAGAAGAATTCGGGCAATACTGGACGGGGCCCGTTGCGCCATCTGCGGACCGCCTGCGCGGTGGTCGCGCTCGGCGCTGCCACGGTGAGTGGTCCGACGATCCTGTTCGCACAGAATTACAGTTTCAGCCAGGTGAAGATCGAAGGGAATGACCGGATCGAACCGGCGACCATTCTGTCCTTCGCGGCGATTTCGCGCGGCAAGGCGATCAGCGCGGGCGAGCTGAACGCCGCCCTGCAGCGCATCCAGGCCTCCGGCCTGTTTGAAAGCGTTGAAGTGGTCCCCTCGGGTGGGACGCTGGTCATCAAGGTTGTCGAAAACCCGACGATCAACGTGGTGTCGTTTGAGGGCAACAAGCGCCTGAAAGACGAAAATCTGGCCTCGATCGTGCAGAGCCAGAGCCGCAAGGTCTATTCCGCCGCCACGGCAGAGGCCGATGCCGCCAAGATCGTTGAGGCCTATACCCAGGCCGGGCGTCTGGCCGCGCGGGTCGATCCCAAGATCATCAAGCGTGACGGCAACCGCGTCGATCTGGCCTTCGAGATCCGCGAAGGGGCGGTGACCGAGGTGGAGCGTCTGTCGTTCACCGGCAACCGTGCCTTCTCGGACCGCCGCCTGCGGCAGGTGCTTGAGACGAAACAGGCGGGCATTCTGCGCCGGGTCATTCAGCGCGACACTTTCGTGGCGGACCGCGTTGAATTCGACAAACAACTGCTGACGGATTTCTACCGCTCGCGCGGCTATATTGATGCGCAGGTTCTGGGCGTGTCTTCGGAACTCTCGCGTGAACGCAATGCGTTCTTTCTGACCTTCAACGTGCGTGAAGGGCAGCGCTACGCCTTCAACCAGATCTCGACGGTCAGCGAGATCGAGGGTCTGGATGCGGCCGATTTCCAGGACACGATCAAGATCCGCCCGGGGGTGGTCTATTCGCCCACCGCGCTGGACACGGCGATCAGCCGGATGGAAGCGCTGGCGCTGGAAAAGAACCTGAATTTTGTTCAGTTCGAGCCGGAAGTGATCCGCAACGAGCGGGATCAGACGCTGGATGTCGTGTTCCACATCAAGAAAGGCCCGCGGGTTTTTGTTGAGCGGATCGACATCGAAGGCAACACCACAACGCTTGACCGCGTGGTGCGCCGCCAGTTCAAGACCGTTGAGGGGGATCCGTTCAACCCGCGCGAAATCCGCAACTCGGCGGAACGTGTGCGCGCGCTCGGCTTCTTTGCCAAGGCCGATGTGAACACCCGTCCGGGGACGGCGGCGGATCAGGTTGTGGTCGATGTCAATGTCGAGGAGCAGCCCACAGGCTCGCTGTCCTTCGGGGCCAGCTACGGAGTGAATTCGGGCCCCGGCATCGAGATCGCGCTGAAGGAATCGAACTTCCTCGGCCGCGGGCAATATGTGGCGGTCAGCATCGCCACCGCATCGGACACGCAGAACAACTCGCTCACCTTCATCGAGCCCTATGTGTTTGGCCGCGATCTGAAGTTCAAGTTCAACGCCTTCTACAACACCTCGAGCAACGATAATTCGTATTACTCCACCAAGATGTTCGGCTTCTCGCCGGCGCTCGAGTTCCCGGTGTCCGACAATGGCCGCCTTGAGCTGCGCTACAGCTACAGCAGCGATGAACTGTTCGACGTGGACGCGGCCTCTTCGCAGGCGCTGATCAACGAACAGGGCACCAAGACCAGTTCGGGCTTTGGCTATACCTACAGCTATGACACCCGCGTCACCGGTCTCAATCCGAATGCGGGCATCTTGCTGCGCTTCGGGCAGGATTACGCCGGGATCGGCGGCGATATCGAGGCGATCACCACCACGGCGCTGGTGCAGGCGCAGACCAAGGTGATGCAGGAAGAAGTGACCCTGCGGGCCGAGTTCGAGGCGGGCGCGCTGTCTATGCTCAACGGTCAAAGCAGCCGGGTGACCGAGCGGTTCAGCGGCAACAACAAGATCCGCGGCTTTGAATCGCGTGGCTATGGCCCGCGCGATCTGAACGGGAACTATGACGCTTTGGGCGGTAACTTCTTTGCCGCCGCCCGCTTTGAAGCGGCCTTCCCGGTCGGCCTGCCGGAAGAATATGGCATCACCGGCGGTGCCTTCCTTGATTTCGGCTCGGTCTGGGGGCTGAACTCGGCCACCGCATCGGCGGCGAACACGCTGGGCGGCAGCGATGACATGCACATCCGCTCGGCCATCGGTCTGTCGGTGTTCTGGACGACGCCGATCGGCCCGCTGCGCTTCAACTTCTCGAAAGCGCTGATGAAGGAAGACTACGACCTCGAACAGAACTTTGACCTGACGATCTCGACGCAGTTCTGATGATCGGTCGGCGGCGTCACCACGGCCACCGCGCCGGATGCGCGCTCGTCCTGCTGGGCGCGCTGATCGGCTCCGGGGCGGCGGCGCAGACCTCGATCGGTGACCCTTGGGGGGGATTGCCCTTCTCGACGGGGCGGACCTCCGAGGCGCCGGGGGGGCAGTTCTATCAGGTGCCGCAGGTGGCGGCGCCGGCGAGTCCGCTGCTGACCGTCGATTGGGACGGGCTTTATCAGCGCTCGGCCTGGGGGCAGCGGGTTGCGCGCGACATTGCCGCCGCCGGGGGCGATCTGACACGGGAAAACAACCGTGTCACCGAAGAGCTGACCGCCGAAGAGCGCGATCTGACAAAACGGCGCGCGGGCATGGCCCCCGCCGATTTTCGCGCGGCGGCGGATGCGTTTGACACCAAGGTCGTGGGCATACGCCGGGCGCAGGAGGCCAAGTCGCGGGCGATTGCGGCGCTGGCGGATGAAGAGCGGCGCGCCTTCATCAGCGCGGCACTGCCGCTGCTGGATACGGTGCTGATTTCACGCGGGGCGACGGCGGTGATCGACGCCCGGGTGATCATCCGCAGCCTCGTGACGCTGGATGTGACCGAAGACATGGTGACGCTGGCCGATCAGCGTCTGGGCGATGGCGCCGGGCGCGTGGATGCCGCGCGGGCTGCGGGTGCGGCCCCGGTGCCGGGGCCCGAAGCCACGACGGGGCCAGAAGCCACGACTGGGTCTGAGGCGACGACAGGGCCTGAGACAGGGGCGGGGGCGCCGGTGGTGCCGGACACGGACCCGGCCGATCAGCCTGCCGCCACGCCGCCCGGTTCAGACAAGCCTGCGGCGGGCAAAGCTGAGGCGCCCGCCACCGGAACCCCTTGAAATTTCATCCCTCCACGCCGCATTTGTGCGGCAACGCATGGCGCAAGGCGCCGCCCCTCAGGCCGCGCCTGCTTGCCAAGGGGCGCGGGCATTGCTAGCAAGACCCAAAGCCGCAAAAGGCAGGCGTGTCCCCATCCCGCAGTCCGGGGCCGCGCGATACCCCGAAGGGAAGGAGCCCCGATGACTGAACCCGCCCCCTATACCGAAGCCGATATCTCGCTGATCAAGCGGATCATTCCGCACCGGTATCCGTTCTTGCTGATCGACAAGGTCCGCGACATCGTGCCGTTCAAAGGTGCCGTCGGTATCAAGAATGTCACCGTGAACGAGCCGCATTTTCAGGGCCATTTCCCGGAAATGCCGATCATGCCGGGCGTGACCATCGTTGAGGCGATGGCGCAGACCTCGGCCGTGGTGGTGGGGATTTCGCTCGATGTGGTCGACAAGCCGCTGCTGACCTATTTCATGGGCATCGACAAATGCAAATTCCGCCGCAAAGTCGTGCCCGGCGACGTGCTGGAGCTGCATGTCACCGTGAAACGCGGTGGCGGCAAGATCTGGAAATTCGAGGGCCGTGGTCTGGTCGAGGGCCAGCTGGCCTGTGAGGCGGAATTTACCGCGATGATGGACCTTCAGGGGTAAGACATGAGCATTCATCCGAGCGCCCGCATCCATCCCTCCAGCGTTGTCGAAGACGGCGCGGTCATCGGCGAAGGGGCCGTGGTTGGCCCCTTCTGCCTGATCGGACCGGAGGTGGTTCTGGGCGCCCGGGTGCATGTGAAATCGCATGCGGTGATCACCGGCGCCACCGAGATCGGCGAGGATACGGTGATCTTCTCCTTTGCCACCTTGGGCGAGGTGCCGCAGGATCTGAAATTCAAGGGCGAGAAAAGCCGCCTGATCATCGGCAAGCGCAACCGCATCCGCGAACATGTGACGATGAACACCGGCACCGAGGGCGGCGGCTATATCACCCGCGTCGGCGATGACGGGCTGTTCATGGCGGGCGCGCATGTGGCGCATGATTGTCAGATCGGCAATAATGTGATCCTCGTGAACAATGTCGCCATTGCGGGCCATTGCGTGCTCGAAGATGAGGTGATCGTTGGCGGGCTCTCGGGCGTGCACCAATGGGTGCGCATCGGGCGCGGCGCGATGATCGGCGCGGTGACCATGGTGACGGCGGATGTGATCCCGCATGGCCTCGTGCAGGGACCGCGCGCGCATCTCGAGGGGCTGAACCTCGTGGGGTTGAAGCGGCGCGGGGCGGATCGGGCGGCCGTACATGCGTTGCGCGATCTTTATACCGCGCTGGGAGAAGGCAGTTTCCGCGAAACGGCCCGCAAAATGTCAGAGCAGGGCAGCGCCGAGGATGATTATGTCCGCGAAGTGCTGGCCTTCATCCTCGGTCCGTCGGATCGTAGTTTTCTGACGCCGCGGTAACAGGTTAGGAAGTCGGATGACGGCAATGGCGCGTGTTGACGGGGCAAAGCTGGCAATCATCGCCGGCACCGGGGTTCTGCCCGGGCTTTTGGCAAAATCGCTGGAGGGCGGCTATCTTCTGGCCGAGCTGGAGGGGTTTCCCGCCGCGGTGCCGGGCGCGGAGCCCCTGCGGTTCCGCATTGAGCGGCTGGTGCCCTTTCTCGATCATCTGGTTGACTGCGGCATCACCCGGGTGGTCTTCGCCGGGGCGATCCGGCGGCCGCGGATTGAGCCGGAGCTGTTTGATCCGCGCACGGCGCAGCTTGTGCCCCGCCTGTTGGGCGCGATGCAGGCGGGCGATGACGCGGCGCTGCGCGCGGTGATCGCGATTTTCGAGGAATGGGATCTGGAAGTGGTGGGGGCAGATGCCATCGCCCCGGCGCTGGTGCCAGAAGCCGGGGTGCTCTGCGGCAGCCCGAGCGAGGCCGATGCCGCCGATGCCGCCCAGGCGGCGCGGATCGTGGCCGGGCTTGGCGTCCTTGATCTGGGGCAGGGCGCGGTGGTGGCACAGGGCCTCTGCCTTGCCGCCGAGACGCTGCCCGGCACCGATGCCATGCTCGACTTTGCCGCGCTGCATCAGGGCCTGAAACCCAACCCCAAAGGCGCGCGCGGCGTGTTTTACAAAGCCCCCAAGCCCGAGCAGGACCGCCGGATTGACCTGCCGGTGATTGGCCCCGAAACCGTGACACGTGCGGCGGCGGCGGGCCTTGCGGGCATCGCCTGGGAAGCGGGCGGCGTGATGCTGCTGGACCGCGCGGCGGTGGTCGCGGCGGCCGAGGCCGCGGGCCTGTTCCTGTGGTCGCGCGCGTGAAGCTGTTTTTGATCGCCGGGGAGGCCTCGGGCGACAAGCTCGGTGCGGCGCTGATGGCGGGGTTGAAGGAACTGGCCCCCGGGGTCAGCTTTGTCGGGGTGGGCGGTCCCTTGATGGCCGATGAGGGGCTCGAGAGCCTGTTCCCGATGGAGGAGCTGTCGGTGATGGGCATCCTGGAGGTGCTGCCGAAATACCGCCAGCTGAAACGCCGCATTGCCGAGACGGCGGCGGCGGTGATCGCGGCCGCGCCCGATGCGCTGATCACCATCGACAGCCCGGATTTCTGCCTGCGCGTCGCCCGCCTCGTGCGCGCCACGGTGCCGCAGCAAAAGACCATCCATTACGTCGCCCCCTCGGTCTGGGCCTGGCGCCCCGGACGTGCCGCGAAAATGGCCGAAGTGATCGACCATGTCCTTGCCCTCTTGCCGTTTGAGCCGCCCTATATGCAGGCGGCGGGGATGAGCTGTGATTTCGTCGGCCATCCGGTGGTCGCCGAGCCGCAAGCCAGCGCCGCCGAGGCAGCCGCCTTCCGCGAGACTTATATGATCGGCCCCGAACAGCCCTTGGTGCTCTGCCTGCCGGGCTCGCGCCGGGGCGAGGTGAAACGCCTCGGCCCCCGCTTTGACGAGGCGCTGATGCAGCTGCGTGACCGCGAGCCGGGCCTGCGGGTGGTGCTGCCCACCGTGCGCGGCGTCGCCCCCCTGGTGCGCGAAATGACCGCCCGCTGGCCGGTGGCGCCGATCGTGGTGGAACAGGCCGCGGACAAACGCGCGGCCTTTGCCGCCGCCGATCTGGCGCTTGCCGCCAGCGGCACGGTCAGCCTTGAACTGGCGGCCAGCCACACGCCGATGGTCATCGCCTATGATATGGCGCCGCTCAGCCGGTTCCTGATCGGGCGCTTGCTCAAGGTGGATACGGTGACGCTGGTCAATCTGGTGGCCGAAACCCGGGTGATCCCGGAATTCCTCGGCAGCAATTGCCGCCCGGGACCGATTGCGCAGGAACTCCTGCGCCTTCTGGAAGATCCGATGCGCCGCGCCAGCCAAATGGCCGCGATGGCGGTCACCATGGAGCGTCTGGGGCAGGGCGCCGAAGCCCCCGGCCTGCGCGCGGCCCGCTCAGTCCTGGCGCAGCTCTGACCTTTGCCTGATCTTAAATATCCCCGCCGGAGGCTCCCGGTTTCCCCGTCGAAGCCTCCGGCGGGGATATTTTCAATCAGGCAAAGCCTCAGCGGCCTTTCCAGATCCAGCTGCCGCCGAGAATGCGGGTGCTGTCGGGATCGTAGAAGACGCAGGCCTGACCGGGGCTGACGCCTTCCTCGGCTTGCAGCAGCTCCACCTCGGCTTCGGTGGCCGAGATCGGGCGGATCACCGCCTCGCGCGGCGGGCGGGTGGAGCGGACGCGGACCTTGAGGTGCCATTCGGGTCGGCTGTCGAAGGGTTCATCGCCCAGCCAGTTCACTTCGCGCACCGGGATGGTGCGGGTGGAGAGTGCCTCTTTCGGACCCACGATCACCTGCCGCGTGTCGGGATCGAGTTTCACCACATAGAGCGGATCGCCAAGGCCGCCGATGCCGAGGCCCCGGCGCTGGCCGATGGTGTAGTGGATCACGCCCTTATGGGTGCCGAGCACATGGCCGCTCTGATCGACAATATCACCCGGTTCCGCCGAGCCGGGGCGCAGTTTCTCGATCACCGCCGCGTAATTGCCGTTTGGCACAAAACAGATGTCCTGACTGTCGGGCTTGTCGGCGACCGAGAGGCCGTATTTCGCCGCCAGCGCCCGGGTCTCGGCCTTGGAGGCGAGATGGCCCAACGGGAAGCGAAGGTAAGACAGCTGCTCGGGCGTGGTCGAGAACAGGAAATAGCTCTGATCGCGGTTGGAATCGGCCGCCGAATGCAGCTCAGGGCCTTCGGTGCCCATCTTGCGCTGGATGTAATGGCCGGTGGCCATGCAGTCGGCCTCAAGGTCCTTGGCGGTTTCCAGCAGATCCTTGAATTTCACCCGTTCGTTGCAGCGGATACAGGGGACCGGCGTCGCCCCGGCCAGATAGGCATCGGCGAATTCATCGATCACCGCCTCGCGGAAGGTGTTCTCGTAATCCAGCACATAATGCGGAAAGCCCATGGTTTCCGCCACCCGGCGCGCATCATGGATATCAAGCCCGGCGCAGCAGGCGCCCTTTTTCGCCAGTGCCGCGCCATGGTCATAGAGCTGCAGGGTGACGCCGACGACGTCATATCCCTCCTCCTTCAGCATCGCGGCCACGACCGAGCTGTCGACGCCGCCCGACATGGCGACCACGACGCGCGTGTCCTGCGGCCGCTTGGCAAAGCCCAGCGAGTTCAGCGGCAGAGTGTCCATGAGCATTAACCTTACGAGGGAGGGAGGGTCTTATCGACCTGTTAACCGGGTTCGAAGGAATATAGGAAAATGCGAACTACTCACAAGGGCAGGTTTCACGCCTCCTTAAGGACCACGGGTGCAGATTCACTCTCGAAGGACGAAGAGGGGTGTACCAATGTATCTTAAGAAAGTGGATGGGCCGCGCGCGGTGACCTTGCCCGATGGCACGGTTCTGACGCGCGCCGACCTGCCGCCCGCGGAAACGCGGCGCTGGGTGGCCAGCAGAAAAGCAATCATTGTCAAAGCAGTAGCCTATGGGTTGATCCCCTTGGCCGAGGTTTTGGCACGCTATGATCTCTCGGAGGAAGAGTTCGAGATGTGGCGCGCCGCGGTCAGCAAACATGGCGAGGCTGCCCTCAAAGTGACAGCAATTCAAAAATTTCGACAACTATGAGTTGAAAAACGCTTTAAACCTGCGACAGTAACGGGGCGTTAACCATTTACTGTGAATGTCGAAGCTGTTCGAGGGATTAAAGCGGAGTACTCAGGATGCGAATTCTTTTGGTGGAAGACGATCCCACGACGTCTCGCAGCATTGAGCTGATGTTGACGCATGCCAATCTTAATGTCTACTGCACCGATCTGGGTGAAGAAGGCATCGATCTGGCGAAACTGTATGATTACGATTTGATCCTTCTGGATTTGAATCTGCCGGATATGAACGGGCATGAGGTGCTGCGTCAGCTGCGTCTCGCCCGGGTCGACACCCCCATCCTGATTCTCTCCGGTGCCGATGACACCGAGAACAAGATCAAGGGTTTCGGTTTCGGTGCCGATGACTACATGACCAAGCCCTTCCACCGTGAAGAGCTGGTGGCGCGGATCCATGCGATCATCCGCCGCTCGAAAGGCCATGCGCAATCGGTGATCCGGACCGGCAAGATCTCGGTCAATCTGGATGCCAAAACCGTGGATGCCGAGGGTAAATCCGTGCATCTGACCGGCAAGGAATACCAGATGCTGGAGCTTTTGAGCCTGCGCAAGGGCACCACGCTGACCAAGGAAATGTTCCTCAACCACCTCTATGGCGGGATGGATGAGCCGGAACTGAAAATCATCGACGTGTTCATCTGCAAACTGCGCAAGAAGCTCTCGGAGATGACCGGCGGCGACAATTACATCGAGACCGTCTGGGGCCGTGGCTATGTGCTGCGCGATCCGAGCCCGGTTGAGAATGAACGCCGCATCGCCATTGGTGCCTGACACGGACGCCCCCCGGACATTGTGACAGGAGGGAGCGCGTCTGCGTTCCCCCTGATCCTGCGGGGCTGGTTCAAACATTGCTGCTGTCGCTTGTGCAAGCGGCGCAGGGTCGGGGTCTCGGGACGGGGCCGCGCAAATATGCAATCGTGCCCGGGGCGACAACGCCCTGTCGCCACCTTCCGCCGGGTATTTCCGGCAGGCCGACCTTGTCCGCACTGGACCTCACCCGCGGCTGCGCCTATTTCTGGCAGGCGCAGGACGGGGACGAGAAAATGGCGGATTTCACAGATCATTCAAACGTGCAGCGGGATCCGGCAGAGCTGTCTTTGTCCGAAGCGCGGGCCGAACACGCTGCGCTGGCATCAGAGCTGGAGGCGGCCAATCTGGCCTATCACCGCGACGATGCGCCGGTGATGGATGATGCCCGCTATGATGCGCTCAAGCGGCGCTTGGCGGCCATCGAGGCGGCGTTTCCCACGCTGAAAACCCCCGACAGCCCGACCGAACAGGTGGGCGGTGCCCTGGCCGAGGGCTTTGGCAAGATCCCGCATGTCGTGCGGATGCTCAGCCTTGAGAATGCCTTTGCCGATGAGGATGTCGATGATTTCGACGACCGCATCCGCAAATATCTCGGCTGGGGTGCGCAGGATCTGTCCTATACCGCCGAGCCGAAGATTGACGGCCTCTCGCTCAGCCTGCGCTATGAAAACGGCGTGCTGATCCAGGCCGCAACGCGCGGCGATGGCGAGACCGGCGAGAATGTGACTGAGAACGCCCGCACCATCACCGATATCCCGCAGCACCTGACTGGCGCCCCCGAGGTGCTGGAGGTGCGCGGCGAGGTCTATATGAGCCATGCCGATTTCGCCGCACTGAACGCGCGGCAAGAGGCGGCGGGGGCGAAAACCTTTGCCAATCCGCGCAATGCCGCCGCGGGCTCGCTGCGCCAGTTGGACGCCAGCATCACCAGATCCCGGCCACTGCGCTTTTTCGCCTATGCTTGGGGGGATCTGTCGCAGCCTTTGGCCGAGACGCAGATGGGCGCGATCGAGCGGCTGGCGGCGCTGGGGTTCCAGACCAATCCGCTGACCCGTCTCTGCGCGGGTCCCGAGGCTTTGCGCGCCGTCTACCGCGAGATTGAGCAGCGCCGCGCGGGCCTTGGCTATGACATCGACGGGGTGGTCTACAAGGTGAATGACCTCGCGCTGCAGGCGCGGCTCGGCTTCCGCTCGACCACGCCCCGCTGGGCGATTGCGCATAAATTCCCGGCGGAACTGGCCTGGACGCGGCTGGAGAAAATCGAGATTCAGGTGGGCCGCACCGGCGCGCTCAGCCCCGTCGCGCGGCTCAGCCCGGTGACGGTGGGCGGTGTCGTGGTGTCGAACGCGACGCTGCACAATGAGGATTACATTCAGGGCCGCGATTCCAAAGGCCAGCCGATCCGCGAGGGGCGCGATATCCGCGAAGGCGATTGGGTGCAGATCTACCGCGCGGGCGATGTGATCCCGAAGATCAAGGATGTCGACCTCGCGCGGCGTCCCGGGGACAGTGTCGCCTATGCTTTCCCGACCACCTGCCCGGAATGCGGCTCGCCCGCGGTGCGGGAGGAGGGCGATGCCGTGTGCCGCTGCTCGGGCGGGTTGATCTGCCCGGCGCAGGCGGTGGAAAAGCTGCGCCATTTCGTGTCGCGCGCGGCCTTTGACATCGAAGGGCTGGGGGCCAAGCAGGTCGAGGCGTTCTTCGCCGATGAGACGCTGCCGATCCGCACCCCCGCCGACATCTTCACCCTCGCCACCCGCGACGCGGCCGAGCCTTTGCGCAAGCTGAAGAACCGCGATGGCTGGGGTGAGAAATCGGTGACCAATCTCTTTGCTGCGATCGAGGAACGCCGCCATATCGCGCTGAATCGGCTGATTTTCGCGCTGGGGATCCGCCATGTCGGCGAGGTGGCGGCGCAGGATCTGGCCCGCCATTTCGGCCGCTGGGAGGCGCTGGCAGAGACATTGGACGCCGCACGCCCCGCCGCCCTCGCGCATCGTGCCGCCGATCTGGCCGAGGCGGAGGAGCGGGCCATTGCCCTCGGCCACAACCGCCGCGCCAAAGTGTCGGAGGCGCGCAGCGTGGCCATTGCTGCGGCCGATGTGCCGCGCGGGGCCGCCCGCGCCTGGGCCGATCTGGTGGCCATTGACGGCATCGGTCCGGTGGTGGCGCTCTCGCTCTCGGATGCTTTCGCCAACCCCGAAGAACGCGCGGCGATCAACGATCTTGTCGGATTTCTGGAGGTTCAGGAATTTGTCAAACAGGTCGCTGTCGCCTCGCCGGTCACCGGCAAAACCGTGGTTTTCACCGGCACGCTGGAAAAGATGACCCGGGCCGAGGCCAAGGCGCGCGCCGAAAGCCTTGGGGCCAAAGTGGCGGGCTCGGTTTCAGCGAAAACCGACCTTTTGGTGGCGGGACCGGGCGCGGGCTCCAAGGCCAAGAAAGCAGCGGAACTCGGCGTGACGGTGATCGACGAAGACGGCTGGCTCGCGCTGATCGAGGGCCTATGAGCGGCAGGCCCGCCCCTCTCTTTCCGCTCTTTGCCGAGTTGGAGACCCTGCCGGGGATCGGGGAGAAAACCGCCAAAGCCTATGCCGGGCTGGGCGTCACCCGGCCGCGTGACCTGTTGTTTACACTGCCGTATTCTGGGATTGACCGCCGCCTGCGCGGCTCGATCCAGGAGGTGCAGGCGCCCTGCACGGTGACGGTGGCGGTCGAGGTTTTGCAGCATTTCCCGGCACGGCGCAAAGGTGGCCCGGCGCGGGTGCTGGTGCGCGATGCGGCGACCGACTTCAACCTCGTCTTCTTTCACGCGCGGGGCGACTGGCTGGAGAAGCAGCTGCCGCCGGGCGAGCGGCGGGTGGTCTCGGGCAAGCTGGAACTCTTTGATGGCGTCGGGCAAATGGTGCATCCCGACCATATACTGCGACCGGAAGAGGCCCCGGATCTGCCGGGATATGAGCCGGTCTATCCGCTGACGGCGGGCCTCACCCAGCGCGGGATAGCGAAATCGGTGCAGGGCGCGCTGAGCCGGGTGCCGGCGCTGCCGGAATGGATTGATGGCGCGCAAAAGGCGCGCGAAGGCTGGCCGGATTGGGCGGATGCCGTGCGCGCCGTGCATGCGCCGCAGGGGTTTGAGGATCTTTCGGCGACCGCCCCCGCCCGGGCGCGGCTGGCCTATGATGAGCTGATGGCGCATCAGTTGACGCTGGCCTTGGCCCGCGCGCAAAGCCGCCGCGCCAAAGGGCGCGAGACGCGGGGCAGCGGGGTTCTGGCGGCGAAGGTGCTGGCCTCGCTGCCCTATGCGCCCACGGGGGCGCAGCGCCGCGCTGTGCGTGAGATCACCGAGGATATGGCCACCGCCCGGCGGATGAACCGGCTGTTGCAGGGCGATGTCGGCTCGGGGAAAACCTTGGTGGCGATGCTGGCCCTCGTGGCGGCGGTCGAGGCGGGCGGGCAGGGCGTGATGATGGCCCCGACTGAGATCCTCGCGCGGCAACATGCCGAGGGGCTGGCCCCCTTGGCCGAAGCGGCGGGGATCGAGATGGCGATCCTGACGGGCCGCGACAAGACGGGCGAGCGGGCGGCGAAACTCGCGCGGCTGGCCTCGGGCGAGATCGGGATTCTGGTCGGCACCCATGCGGTGTTCCAGAAGGACGTGCATTTCCACGACCTGCGGCTGGCGGTGGTGGACGAGCAGCACCGCTTTGGTGTCGCGCAACGGATGGAGCTGGGCGCCAAGGGCCAGGCCGTCGATGTGCTGGTGATGACGGCAACGCCGATCCCGCGCTCGCTGTCGCTGGCGCAATACGGCGATATGGACATCAGCGTGCTCGATGAAAAGCCGCCCGGACGGCTGCCGGTGAAAACCGCGCTGCTCTCGACCGCGCGGCTGGAGGAGGTGGTGGCGCATCTCAAACGGGCGATTGCCGAGGGGCGGCAGGCCTATTGGGTCTGTCCGCTCGTCGAGGAAAGCGAGCTGGTCGATATGACCTCGGCCGAGGAACGGTTCCGCTCGCTGCGTGCCGCGCTGGGGGAAGGCGTCGTCGGCCTCGTGCATGGGCAATTGCCGCCCGCCGACAAGGATGCGGCGATGGCGGATTTCGTCGCGGGTCGTTCCCGCGTTTTGGTGGCGACCACGGTGATCGAGGTGGGGGTGAATGTGCCCAATGCCTCGATCATGGTGATCGAGCGGGCCGAAAGTTTCGGGCTGGCGCAGCTGCACCAGCTTCGGGGGCGCGTGGGGCGGGGTGCTGCCGAGAGCACCTGTCTGTTGCTCTATCAGGCGCCGTTGTCCGACACGGGAGAGCGGCGTTTGCAGATCCTGCGCGAGACGGAGGATGGCTTTCGCATCGCCGAGGAAGACCTCGCGATGCGGGGGGCGGGCGATGTCATCGGCACCGCGCAAAGCGGCTTGCCGCGATTCCGCATTGCGGATCTCGAGCGGCAGGCGGGGCTGATGGCGGTGGCGCAATCGGATGCGCGGCGGCTGTTGGCCGAGGACCCCAGCCTGCAAAGCCCGCGCGGGCAGGCGGCGCGCATCCTGTTGTGGCTGATGGAACAGGACCGGGCAATCCGTTTGATTTCCGTGGGTTAAACCCTTCATTTCCGTGGGTTAAACCCTTCCTGGCGATAAAATCATCTTTTGTTCCGTTTTGTTCTCATAAAGTTCTTTACAGGCGGAACTCAATATGGGAACAAAGGAGCAACAGATCGCCAGAGAGAGGGTTCGTCATGGCCAAGGAACTGAAATCCGTCCTGTCCCGCAACCACGCCACCTTGTGGCAAGATGCCTTGGGCGCGGTGTCGCTCGTCGTGATGCTGGTGGTTGGCCTGCATTTGCCGAACCTGATCTGAGAACTGCCGGGGCCTTTGGGCCCGGGGCCTCTGTCTCGGGAAATTTGTCCGGGGGCCTTTGTCCCGGGGGCCTTTGTCTCTGGGCGCTGTGATCCGCGCTTGTGATATTTTAGGGAGGAATTCGAGGTCGTCTTTCCGATGCGTGACACCGGGCCCGGAACGCCCCGTCAGGCATCACCCCCTCCGGGGCGTTTCGCTCTGGTGGCTCTGCGGAGCTGCGGCTCCGTTTTTACTGAACCTACTGTCTCTATGCTTACTGCCTCTGCGCTTTCGCTCCCGGTGCTGTCCGCTGCACCTACCTGTTCCCCCGCGAAGCGCTTTCCTGACCGTCTTGCCTCCGGGCAAGGCGGTCTTTTTTTGTCGAGAACGCGGGAGGATCACGGGCTGTCGGAGACAATTGCGTCTTGTAGATTGCGGTTTGCAGATTGCGCGCGCATTTCTGGCGGCTTCGGCGGCTGCCCCGATGGTGATCACCGATGGCGATCACCCGACGCGATCTCCGGCGGGGGGCGGCTTGTCAGCTGCGGCAGATCGGGGGTGGGCTGACGGAGTGGCGCTTCGTCCGTCAGAATCGTGCGGGCATGGCCCAGCGAGATCCTGCGGTGGTGACCGCAGAGGCGGCCGTGGCTGCGCCGAAGCTAAGGGAGGCCCGGTGGTCGGAACAGTCGATTGGGAAGGCCTGTTTGGCAGGTTGGTTCGGAAGCCAGGTCGGGGAAATTGCTCGGGAAGGCCGGTCGGGGACGTTGGGCAAAGATGTCGGTTGACGACGGCGGGCGGAGATGTCGCGATCCCATCGGCCAGGTTTCTGGTCCGGCCGCCGCCGTCATGCGGCAAACGGCCCCGCGCACAGCGCCCGGGCCTTTGCGGCGCCGGGTCAAGTGACCGGAGCTGGCGCGCCGGGCGTTTGGGCCCCCTCCCGCAGACCTGCGCATCCTGCGGCGGTGTCAGACCTGCCGGAGAGGCACCGCCGGGATCGCGGGGCTAGAACGCATAGGCGATGCGCAACCCGCCCCAATGGCGGCCTTCGACAAAAATCGGCGCCGAGACATCCTTGAGCAGGACATAGGCACCGCCGCCCATATCCCGGCGATAGACCTGCAGGACGAAGGGGGCGGTGGATTGCCCCGCGCGCAGGCCGACCCTGTCGTTGAAAATGCGCCGGTTCCGGCAATTGGCCGCGTCCCAGACCGGATCGCCGCTGGGCGGGGCCGAGAATTTCCGGTTATGCGTCGGCAGATAGCCGTTGCGGTCCACGCAGGCCGCAAAGACCACACGCGGGTCGAGACCGAGGATCGGCTCTTGCAATGCCGGCAGGATCTGATCGCAAAACCGGGTATAGGGCGCAAGGCTCTGGACCGGATCTGTGCCCGCAACCGGCTTGTAGCGCTGATCAAAAAGCGCCTGCAGCGGGATCGCGCCGCGCGCCACGCCCTCGGTGAAAGCCGCGCCGATCCGGGCAGCGGTGTCCTGCACCATCGCGATCATCCCGGCATCCTCGGAAGCGCCCCCCAGCGCCACGGTGCCCTGAACCATCCCCTCACTGAGCGAGATCAGCGCATCGACCCGCTCGCGCGCCTCATGCACCTGATCGGCCGAGGCGTTGACGCCCCGGATCACCTGTTGGAAGCTGGGGTTGAAGCTGGCATGGGCCTGACGAACCTCCTGCGCCCGGCTGGAGATTTCGCGCGCGGCACCCCTTGTGCCTTCGACCGAACGGGTCATCTCGGTCAGCTGCGCATCGGTTTGCGCGCCGCCGCGCAGAACCTCGCCCGCCGAAACGGCAATCGTGCCCGCCTCATTGCGCAGGGATTCGATCCGTTGGGTCAGCCCGGCAATGGAATCGCCGATGGTTTCGGCTGCGGCGGCGGTCTTGCGCGACAGATCGTTGATCGCCTCGGCCACCACCGCAAAGCCGCGGCCCGCATCGCCTGCCCGTGCCGCTTCGATCTTGGCGTTGATCGCCAGAATGTTCACCTGCGCCGCGATGGAAGAAATTTCGTTGTTCGAGGACAAAACCGCGTTCAGCGTGCCCTCGATCTCGGCCATCCGCCCGTCGACATGCTGCACCCATTCCGCCACCGTGCGGGTGTGGCCATCCGTCTCGCGCAGCGCCTTGACCGCCGAGGTGACCGTACCCATCGTCGCCTCGGCCGAGGAGGAGATCAGATCGACGCTGGCGATTACTTCGGTATTGGCGCGGTCCACCAGTTCGGCCTGGGCGCGGGCCTGCGTCAATTGCTGCCGCAGCGCCGCCGCCTCGCCATCGACCTGATCAAGATAGCCCGCCACATCCACGATATCGCGTGCGAGCGTCACCGCGCTCGCGGCCAAATGGTCCAGAAGCGGGTCGGATTCGGCGGTCATCGGGGGGGTATGTATCATGGGCGAAGTCCTCACAAGTCGCGCCCAAGGTGACACCCGCGCCTTGCAGAATGCTTAACCCGCCCGGGAATTTCTGTCCGCATCCGCGGTAACTGCGGCATCAAAGGCCGCCAGAGTCGCCTCGAATGCCAGCAAAACCGAGGCATGCCGGTTGGGATATTCCCGCGCCGGGATCAGCACCGCCAGCCCGTCAAACGGCGCGTCCGGGGTTGGCCCGCTGTCGCGCAGCATCGCCTCCAGCGCGTCGCGGGCGGCTTGCAGTTCGGCCCGGTTGCGGCCCAGCACCACATCGCCCAGCACCGATGCCGAGGCCTGACCCAGCGCACAGGCCTGCACATCCTGCGCGAATGCCGCGATGCGCCCGTCCTTGAGCCGCAGGTCCACGGCGACGGTCGAGCCGCACATCGGCGCGCGCTTGCGGGCATGGCCATCGGCGTCCGCCAGCGTGCCCAGATGCGGAATATCGGCCGCCAGCGCCAGGATCCGCTGCGAATAGAGTTTGATCAGGTCGCTGTCGCTCATGGTTTTCCCCGCCGCTGCTGCGTGATAGATAAGGCGCAACCCCGTGATGCGAAAGACCTTGCCATGACCTTCGACCCCGAAAGCCTGAAATTTGACGCCCAGGGGCTGATCCCCGCCATTGCGCAGGACCCGGAGACGGGCGAGGTGCTGATGATGGCCTGGATGAATGCCGCCTCGATCGCCAAAACGCTGGAGACCGGCAAGGTCACCTATTGGTCGCGCTCGCGGCAGGCGTTCTGGGTGAAGGGCGAGACCTCGGGACACCTGCAGACACTGGTCGAGATGCGGGTGGATTGCGACCGCGATTGCCTTTTGGTGCTGGTGCATCAGGAGGGGCCGGCCTGCCATACCAACCGCCGCTCGTGCTTTTACACCGCGGTCAGGGCTGGGGATGAAGTCGAGATCATGGCACCGATGGTGTGAGACCTCGTGCCGGGATGTGGTGTCGGAAGGGTTAAGTTTTTCCGTTAACGCACTGAATTTAGTCGGTAAATTCGATAATGTCGCGGATATCGGCAGGGCTGTACCCCTCGGCCCGGTAGGTGTGCAGGCTGCGGGCGTCATCGCGTTTGGCCAGCCGCTTGCCGTTCTCGTCCCGGATCAGCCGATGGTGATGATAGGCGGGCGTCGGCAGGTCCAGCAGCGCCTGCAAGAGGCGGTGAATGGCGGTCGCTTCAAAGAGATCCTCGCCGCGCGTCACCTCGGTGATGCCCTGCGCCGCATCATCGACCACGACCGCCAGATGATAGCTGGTGCCCATCTCGCGGCGCGACAAAATGATGTCACCGCAATGGGTTACCAGCCAGTCCTGATCCAGCCTGTGAAGGCCGCGAAAGGCGGGCCCGCTTTCTTGAAAGCCCTCGTCCCCGGAGAGAGTGGCCACGGCCCGCGCCATGTCCAGCCGGATCGCGTCGCCGGGCGCCGCATCCGCGATGCGCCTGTGGCGGCAGGTGCCGGGATAGACGAGGCCATCCGGGCCCACCAGCGGCGCGCCTTCTTGCGGTGCGGCAAGGGCGGCGCGGATATCGCCGCGCGTGCAGCGGCAAGGGTAGCATAAACCGCTTGAAATCAATCTGTTGAGAGCAGTTTCATAGGCGCCCCGCCGCTCGGATTGCCGCCAGACCGGTTCCGGCCAGCTCAGGCCCAGCCAATGCAGATCCTCATAGATCTGCGCTTCCCAGGCGGGGCGGCAGCGACTTTGGTCAATATCCTCGATCCTGAGCAGAAACGCACCCGGATCGGCGCGGCTGGCGGCAACAAATGCCGCCAGCGCATGGCCCAAATGCAGCGGGCCGGTGGGCGATGGCGCAAAGCGCGTGCGCTTCAGCTTTGGCGCGCAAGCCATTCGCTGAACACTTCTTTTGCCCGGTCGGTATAGGCTTTGTAGCGGTCCTTGCGTCCGCGACGTCCGCCCTTGGCCTCAATCGGCGGGAAGAGGCCGAAGTTGACGTTCATCGGCTGAAAGGTCTTCGCCTCGGCGCCGCCGGTGATGTGATGGATCAGCGCGCCCATCGCGGTTTCGCCCGAGGGGGCCTCAAGGCTGCGGCCCTGAATTTCCGCCGCGGCCAGACGTCCGGCCAAAAGCCCCATCGCGGCGCTTTCCACATAGCCTTCCACCCCGGTGATCTGCCCGGCAAAGCGGATATTCGGCCGCGATTTCAGCCGCATCTGTGCGTCAAGCAGCGTCGGTGAGTTGATGAACGTGTTGCGGTGAATGCCGCCAAGCCGGGCGAAAGACGCCTCGGCCAATGCCGGGATCATTTTGAGAACAGCAGTTTGTGCGCCGTACTTCATCTTGGTCTGAAAGCCGACGATGTTGTAAAGCGTGCCCAGAGCATTGTCGCGGCGCAGCTGCACCACCGCATAGGGTTTCACATCCGGCTGATGCGCATTGGTCAGGCCCACCGGCTTCATCGGGCCGAAACGCAGCGTCTCGCGCCCGCGCTCGGCCATCACTTCGATGGGCAGGCAGCCGTCGAAATAGCCCGCGGTTTCACCCTCATGAAACTCGGTCTTCTCGGCGGCCAGCAGCGCGTCGATGAAGGCCTCATATTCGTCTTTGGTGAGCGGGCAGTTCATATAGGCCGTCTGCTCTTCCAGCGTCTCGCCCTTGTCATAGCGCGACTGCATCCAGGCCTTGGTCATGTCCACGCTCTCGGCATAGACGATGGGGGCGATGGCATCGAAAAACGCCAGAGCCTCGGCCCCGGTCTCGGCGCGGATGCTCTCGGCCAGCGCGCCGGAGGTGAGGGGGCCGGTGGCGATGATCCAATGCCCCTCGGTGGGGAGTTCCGTCACTTCACCCTCGGCCACCGAGATCAGCGGGTGGCTGCGCAGCCGCGCGGTGACCGCTTCGGCAAAGGGATCGCGGTCGACGGCCAGCGCGCCGCCCGCGGGCAGGCGGTGGGCGCGGGCCATTTCCATGATCAGCCCGCCCGCGGCCCCCATCTCCCAATGCAGGAGGCCCACGGCGTTGCGCTCATCATCATCCGAGCGGAAGGAATTGGAGCAGACCATTTCGGCGAAAGAGCCGGTGCGGTGCGCGAAAGTGCCGACCTGCGGGCGCATCTCATGCAGCACCACCGGCACGCCGGCCTCGGCCGCTTGCCATGCTGCTTCTGATCCGGCCATGCCGCCGCCGAGGATGTGGAGTGTTTGTGTCATGGCCGGGTCATATCCGGCCCGGCAGACCAATGCAATTGCGCAGAATGGCCCCGGCGACACCGATGCCTGCGGCCGCTCAGAGCAGGGCGATCCGCTCGCGCCGCTCAGGGTCGGGATAGGGGCGGTAAAGCCCCACTTCGGCACGGCCGATCATGTGGTGGAATTGCTCGTAATGGCGCACGACGGTCTCATCGGCCTGTCCCAGCGCGTGGAAAGTGGCATCCAGATGCGCCAGCCCCTCAACCTCGATCTCGAGCAGGAAATCACAATGGCTGTCGGTGGCCAGGCCCAGTTTGCGCCGCATCAGCCGCCAGTTGACGATCATCGCGCGGTCTTTCAGATCGTTCAGCCAAACTTCCGCCGCCGCCGCAAAGGCCAAAGCCTTGGCATCGGATTTCAGCTCGATCATGCAGTGATAGAGATTCATCGCGTTCCTCCCGGACACTCGCCCTCAGTGAAACAGCAAGGTCTTGAGAAACGCTTAAATTCCGGGCGGCTGCCGCGGGGGGAGCCGCCCGGAAAGGGGTATCGACAAGAGGGGGATCAGAAGCCCGGCAGGATGTCTTGCAGGCCGCGGCTGCCGAAGGTGGTGCCCCGGTTGCCGCCAAAGGTCATTTTCACACCCAGGCCGACATAGGGCTCGACATTGTCATCGGGCAGGTCGGCGGCGCCGAATTCACCCGAGATCACCATACCGTCCTGCGGCGCGAAATCGGCGAGGGCGCCGACGCGGGTCAGGGTTTCCGAGCCGTCGTCGACATAGTCGAACCGGCCACCCAGCGAGAGACGGTCGCTCAGTGCATAATCGCTGCGCAGCCCCACCGCATTGCCCCGGCCATTGTCGCCGTCGATGAAGGTCAGGTTGCCCTCGACGTCGAACATGCCAAAGGTGTTGCGCGCCTCGATGCCCCAGAGGTCAAGGTTCTGCCCGGCCAGCCAGTCGCGGCCCGCAAAGGCACCGACAGAGGCGCCGTTGCTCATGTGATAGATGCCGTGCAGCGCAAAGTTCTGGCCGCTGTCGTCCAGAAAGCCGAATTGATGCGCGGCGATGTCGGTCTGGATCGAGAAGTTCGGGCCGAAACCCGCTTCCAGCGACCCGCCGAGCGATGCCTTGTTGGTGTCGCGCATGCCGTGGTCGGCGAAGGTGGAGTAGTTCAGCCCGACGCTGGCGCCGGTGATCTCAAAAGCACCCGCCAGTTGCGGCACGAGAGCCAGCGCCGAAAGCGCGGCGATAAGATGTTTTGCCATGTGTTTACTGCCTCGGTTTGTTGTTGGTTTTCTTTTGCTTAGTCCTATTGAAAACGCCACGCAATCCTGTCGCGGACCGCGTGGCGTAAACTTGCCGAGAGCTGCTTTCGCTGCTCTGGGTCAGGGGGGCCGGCTCACGCCTCCGGGGTCGGCTCCACGGCGATGTCGGCCTCGTCGCCCTGATCGGCGATGCGGGCGACCGAAACCACCTCTTCGCCTTTCGCGGTGTCAAACACCTTCACACCACCCGCCGAGCGGGAGCGGAAGCTGATCTGATCCACCGGGCAGCGGATCGACTGGCCGGTCGAGGTGGCCAGCATGACCTGATCGCCGGGTTCCACCGGGAAGGAGGCCACGAGCGCGCCACCGCGCATCGCCTTGTCCATCGCACCCACGCCCTGGCCGCCACGTCCGCGCACCGGATAGCCGTGCGAGGAAGAGATCTTGCCGGCGCCATTGGCGGTGATGGTCAGGATCAGATCCTCGGCCGCCGACATTTCGGCGTAGCGTTCGGGGCTCAGCTGGCCGCCCTCAACCGCCTCTTCGTCATCATCCGATTCCGTCGCGTCATCCAACGCACCCGCCACCAGACGGCGCTGTTTGAGATAGGCGGCACGCTCTTCAGCGCTGGCCTCGAAATGCCGGATGATCGACATCGACACGACCGTGTCCCCCTCGGCGAGGCGGATACCGCGCACGCCGGTGGAATCGCGGCCCTTGAACACCCGCACTTCCGTCGTCTGGAAGCGGATCGCCCGGCCGAGTGCGGTGACCAGCATCACGTCATCATCTTCGCCCGCGATGCGGGCGTTCACCAGCGTGATGCCCTCGGGCAGTTTCATCGCGATCTTGCCGTTGCGCATGACATTGGTGAAGTCGGACAAAGCGTTGCGCCGCACATCGCCCTCGGAGGTGGCGAAGACGATCTGCAGGTTGTCCCATTCTTCCTCGGGCGCATCCACCGGCATGATGGCGGCGATCGAGATGCCCGGCGGGATCGGCAGGATATTGACGATGGCCTTGCCCTTGGCGGTCCGGCCCGCCAGCGGCAGGCGCCAGCATTTCAGCTTGTAGACCATGCCGTCGGTGGTGAAGAACAACAGTTGCGTGTGGGTGTTGGCCACGAAGAGCGTGGTGACCACGTCATCTTCCTTGGTCGCCATCGACGACAGGCCCTTGCCGCCGCGCCGTTGCGCGCGGAACTCGGCCAGATTGGTGCGTTTGATATAGCCGCCCGAGGTGATGGTGACCACCATATCCTCGCGCTCGATGAGATCCTCATCGTCCATATCCCCGGCCCAGTCGATGATCTCGGTCCGGCGCGGCACGGCGAAATTGGCGCGCACCTCGCGGAGTTCGTTCGAGATGATCTCCATGATCCGCTCGCGGCTGGCCAGAATCGCCAGATAGTCGCGGATTTTCGCGGCCAGATCCTGCAGCTCGTCCGTCACCTCTTTCACGCCCATCGCCGTCAGGCGCTGCAGCCGCAGATCGAGGATCGCACGCGCCTGGGTTTCCGAGAGGTTATAGGTGCCATCCTCGTTCATCGGATGGGTCGGATCGTCGATCAGCCGGATATATTCGGCGATCTCATGCGCGGGCCAGCGCCGGGTCATCAGCCGCTCGCGCGCTTCTGCCGCATCGGCCGAGGCGCGGATGGTGCGCACCACCTCATCCACATTGGACACCGCCACCGCCAGACCACAAAGGATATGGCTGCGTTCCCGCGCCTTGCGCAGTTCAAACGCCGTACGGCGCGCCACAACTTCCTCGCGGAAGGTGATGAAATAGCTCAGAAAATCGCGCAGGGTCAGCTGCTCGGGCTTGCCACCGTTCAGCGCCAGCATGTTGCAGCCGAACGAGGTTTGCATCGCGGTAAAGCGGAAGAGCTGGTTCAAGACCACATCCGGCGTCGCATCGCGTTTCAGCTCGATCACGACGCGCACGCCGACGCGGTCGCTTTCGTCCTGCACATGCGCGATGCCTTCGAGTTTCTTGTCGCGGACCAGTTCCGCGATCTTCTCGATCATCGTCGCCTTGTTCACCTGATAGGGGATCTCGTCGATGACGATGGCATAGCGGTCCTTGCGGATCTCTTCCACGCGGGTTTTCGCGCGGATGATGACCGAACCCCGGCCCTCGATATAGGCCTTGCGGGCGCCGCCGCGGCCCATGATCAGCCCGCCCGTCGGAAAATCCGGGGCAGGGATGTACTGCATCAGCTCTTCCGAGGTCAGATCCGGGTTTTCGATCAGCGCCAGCGTGCCATCGACAACCTCGCCCAAATTGTGCGGCGGGATGTTGGTCGCCATGCCGACGGCGATACCGCCCGCGCCATTGACCAGCATGTTCGGGAAGCGCGCCGGCAGCACCGTCGGTTCGCGGTCCTTGCCGTCATAGTTGTCCTGAAAATCGACCGTGTCTTTTTCGATATCGGCCAGCAGGGCGGCGGCGGATTTGTCCATCCGCACTTCGGTGTAGCGCATGGCGGCGGCGCTGTCGCCGTCCATCGAGCCGAAGTTACCCTGTCCGTCGAGGAGCTTGAGCGACATCGAGAAGGGCTGCGCCATCCGCACCAGCGCGTCATAGATCGAGGCGTCACCATGGGGGTGGTATTTCCCCATCGTGTCGCCGACCGGGCGCGCCGATTTGCGGTAGGATTTGTCATGCGTATTGCCGGTCTCATGCATCGCGAACAGGATGCGGCGGTGCACAGGCTTCAGCCCGTCGCGCAGATCCGGGATCGCGCGGCTGACGATCACGCTCATTGCGTAATCGAGATAGGCGGTCTTCATTTCCTCGGCGATAGAGACCGTGGGGCCGTGATAGACCGGCGCATGCGGTTTTTCGTCTTCGGTTTCAGGCGTTTCAGGGGTATCGGTCACGCGGTTTCCGCCCTTGCTGTTTCTTCTAGATCTTGTTGGCCCGCACTATAGCCCAACGAGTGCTTGCGGTGCAATGGCACATGCCACCCACCGCTGCTTGCTGTGACCGCTGGCGCGGGATCAGGCGCGCCGCAGCGCCTTCAGCCAGAGGAGCGCCAGCAGGAACGAGAGGATCGCGTTCCAGCCCGCCATCGAAATTCCCATCAGCGACCAGGCAATCTCATCGCAGCGGATCAGCGGCGCCGCCATGATCTGATCCAGGAGCGCATCCGGCGACACTTGCGTGATATCGCCCGAGGTGCAGGTGTTCGGCCCCTCCCACCACTTCTGCTCGACGCCCACGTGATAGAGGCCAAGGCCGGAGGTGGCGAGGGCGGCCAGCGCCCCCAGCGCCAGCAGGATCGGCGCCGGGCCAAAGATCAGCACCAGCACCCCCAGGGCCACGGCGGCCATATGCGGATAGCGTTGCAGCCAGCACAGATGGCAGGGGGCATAGCCCATCACCTGAAAGCTGAAGGCCCCTGCCAGAAGGGCTGCGGAACCGGCGGCGGCGGCAAGCGCCAGTTTCAGACGGGTCATAGGAACCTCAAGGCATAGAAGCTGCCGACCAGCAGCACGACGAAAACGGTGAAGACCATGCCCAGGCGCTTTTCAATGAAATTGCGCACGGGCGGGCCGAATTTCCACAAAAGCGCCGCCACCAGAAAGAAGCGCAGCGCCCGGGCGAGAACCGCCACCGCAATGAACAGCGGCAGCGACAGATGCGTGGCGCCCGAGAAGATGGTGATGACCTTGAACGGGAACGGGGTGACCCCCGCCATCAGCACGGCCCAGCCGCCCCATTCATTGAACCGCAGCGAGAGATCCGCAAAAGCGGCTTCCTTGCCGTAAAAGGCCAGCAGCGGTTGTCCCACCACATCCATCAGCCCATAGCCGATGTAATAGCCCAGGCACCCGCCCAGCACCGAGGCGATGGTGGCGATCAGCGCGATGCGAAACGCCCGGTCGGGCCGCGCGAGGATCATCGGGATCATCAGCACATCGGGCGGGATCGGAAAGAACGAGCTTTCGACAAAGGCGACAATCGCCAGCGCCCAGAGCGCGTGGCGGCTTTCCGCCAGCGACATCGTCCAGTCGTATAATCTGCGGATCATTCAGCGCCCCTCATGCGTTCTTGTCTGTCGGATGGTCCGTTTGGCTTGGTTTGGCCTGCGCCTGCGCGGGCGTCAAGCGATAGGGGGCTTTTGAGACAGCGGCGCGACGGTTAGTCTCGTCAACGTGACCAGTGCGCTGAATTCGGCGGCACCAACCCCGGGGTGGAGGATAGTCGGGATGCAATGGCGGGGACGGCGGCAGAGCCGCAACATCGAGGACCGGCGCAGTGCGGGCGGGATGTCGGGGGGCAGGATGTCGGGGGGTGGCAGCCGCCGCGGCGGCGCGGGCCTGCCGATTGGTGGCGTGGGACTGGTGGCCGTTGTGGTGATCGGCTACTTCTTCGGGATCGACCTGACCCCGCTTCTGGACGGCGGCACCAGCACCAGCACCAGCACCGCCTCGCGCCCCGCCGCGCTCAGCGCGGAGGATAAGGAGATGGGCGATTTCGTCGCCGTCACCTTGGGCGATACCGAACAGGTCTGGGACGGGATCTTCCGCGCGCAGGTCGGCGAGGCCTATCGTCCGGTGACCCTCGTTCTGTACAGCGGCGTCACCCGCTCCTCCTGCGGCAATGCCTCGGGGGCGACGGGGCCGTTTTACTGCCCGGTGGATCAGAAGGTCTATCTTGATACCGCGTTCTTCCGTACGCTTTCGGGGCAGCTGGGGGCCAAGGGCGATTTCGCCGCCGCCTATGTCGTGGCGCATGAGGTCGCGCATCATGTGCAGGATGAGCTGGGGATTCTGAGCAAGGTGAATGCCGAGCGCGCGCGGGTGGGCGAGGCGGCCTCCAATGCCCTCTCGGTGCGGATTGAGCTGCAGGCCGATTGCTTCTCGGGTGTCTGGGCGAAAGCGGCGGGGCAGATGCTGGGCTCGATCGAGCCGGGGGATATTGCCGAAGCCTCGGGCGCCGCGCGCCGCATTGGGGATGACACGTTGCAGCGCAACGCGGGCCGGGTGCCGATGCCGGAAAGCTTCACCCACGGTACTTCGGCGCAGCGCGAGAGCTGGTTCACCAAAGGCTACAGAAGCGGCCGGCTGGACAGCTGTGACACTTTCGCGGCGCGCAAGATCTGAGCGCGGTTGCTGGGACGCCCGCGCACCAGCCCCCATCAAATGCACGGATGATGCCCGGGCGGGAGGGGGCGGCCGAACCGCCGGGAAGATCGCCGCACCTGTCCGCGCGGAGGGCCGGACCTGCGCGCCCCTGCAGGCTGACCCGTCAGAGGCGCGCGGGAAAAGTGCTTTGCGGGGGCAGGGTTGCCAGATCCCGGGGGGACGGATCGCGGGGACGGCAGGGCGGCAACACCATGGCTTATCCGGCACGGAGGTGCGGTATTTTTTCGCCAAAGGCCGCTTTGCCCCTCTTGTCTTGCTCGGCGCGGGAGGCTAAACGCAGAGCAGTTGTGCCCGAGTGGTGGAATGGTAGACGCAGGGGATTCAAAATCCCCCGCCGCGAGGCGTGTCGGTTCGAGTCCGACCTCGGGTACCACCTTGAATTAAAAGCGAAAATGTCAGTGATCTAGTTCTGACATTTTTGCTTTATTCACAAACATTCACTCGCGCGTTCACTCTTTCCCGTTTTGGTCCCGCTTCGTTCCAAGCTCATGCGCTGCCTTTGAGCGCCGTTTGCGACTCGCCTGGCGCCGGTAGAAGGCGACCATTTCGGCGCTCTGATTGGTGATCGCCTGGATCTGTGCGTCGGTGCATCCGGCTTCGGCAAGTCGCACGATAGCCAGCTTGCGCAGGCCATGCAGCGAGAAGGGCGCGGCCGCGTCGCCAAGCGTCATGCGCCAGCCCCGAAATGCTTTTTCGACTGTGTTATAGCCCATCGGCTCAGTCAGGTTTTTCGCCAGCACGTAAGCGCCGGATTTCGGTAACTCAGCGAGATAGTTGCGCAGCGGTTGCGGACAGAAAACCTCGAAACGCTCCGCATTCTTTTCGTCGAGCACCTCCATCCAGTCGCCCCGGAAATGCTCACGGCGCATGGTTATCGCCGCATTGGGGCGTTGTCCGGTGCCAAGGATCAACTCGGCCGCAGTCCGGACGTGGCTCGGGGCCGTCGGCAGTTTCGCAACCATCCATTCTGGCCACGGCAGAAACTCGCGCTGCTTGCCATAGAGTTCAATACCTTCGGCGACGTTCTTCACTTCCCAGTCGAGCGTTTTAGCGGCAAAATTCAGCAACAGGCTGATGATCTGTACGTACCAGTCCGCCTTGCGCGGCGTGTCGCGGTACTTTTGATGGATCGCGCGGATGTGGGCGCGGGTCATCGAGGCCACGTCCTTATCGGCATTCTTCGCCAGAATCTCTTCGATCACGCGGTCGTAGGGTTTGCGGGTGCTGGCTGCCAGCTTTCGGTATTTTACCGATGACCGATATTCACGAACCAATACACGCCAGGAAGTCTTGGACGGTGGCGGGGCCAGCTTTTCGGACATGCCCGAGCGCAACGCCCAGTATTCCCGGTCGAACTCCGGCGTGTCTGGCGCCGCATTGATCCTGATCTCGCGGGCGCGCCGCTTGCCGCCCTCGGTCCAGTTGATCCGGAAATAGGCGCGGCGGGTTTTGCCGCACATGCGCCAGATGATGTAGGGGCGGTCCGATTTTTTCACAGTTCAAAATCCGATTGAGGCCTGAATTTCCTACCGGTCACGATGGCTTCGAGCTCGGCAACGGGCCAGCGCTCATGTTTTCCCAGCGCTACTGGCCTTGGAAGCGCACCGACTTCGACCAATGTATCGAAATCGGATGGCTTCAGGTCGAGCATCTTTGCCGCTGTGAGGCGGGTTGCTGCGATGACCGTCACTTTACCCATGTCGGGCCTCCTGTTCCTGGGCACATCCGCCCCATTGGTTTGCGCAGGCTTCGGCGATGCCGGTGAAGCTGCGGGATCTGAATTTCCAGCGGTCCGGCCCGGGTGGTGCGCGGTGGATCGCGGACCAGGCTTTGTGCCGCGCGGGTTCCAGCGCCTTCCTGGGCGGCGTCAGGCGGTTGCTGGCGGTCAGCGGGGCGAGGCCGCGCAGATAGAAGCCGGTCGCCTTGAAGAAGGGCTCGCCAAACCACCAGGGCTGCACGATCTGCGGCTTTGGCAGATCGGCGGGCAGCAGCGCGCGGGCGTGGCGGTGCATCACCGGGTTCTCGATGGCGATGCGCGGGATCGGGGCGCGCCAGCAGTCCGAGAAGAGCGCAGCACCCGCTTCCAGCTCGGCCTGCATTTCGGCGGCGGTGCGGCCGGGCGGCGGGACGTGCAGCCAGCGGACGCCGGATTTGCAAAGCCGCGTGCAGGGCGGATGCATCACGGCGAGCATGTCCCAACCATCGTTCAGATGGTCGCGGATCTCGCCCCGGATGTGGCGGTTGCTGCCAAAGGTGGTGAGTTCATGGATGCTTTCGTGGCCGAGGGCGATGACATCCGCCGCCTGCGGGCGCGGGTCGGAACCGGCGTCGCCATGCAGATCCGCCGGATCCGGCCCTCCGCCCGGGGCGCTGCCGCGCGGGGCATCATCACCGATCTGGCGCTGGTGGATGCCGTCTGCCTGGAGGAACTGACGCTGAGCGCGGTGCTGACGCGGTTCGGCTGGGTCTCGGACGGGAAGAACCGCGAGGCGCTGCGGAAGGCCTTGGGCGCGGCACTGGACCGGATGGCCGGGGCAGGGCGGCGCTGAGGGGCAGGGTGGAGGGGCGGCCGGTCCGCTCCCGCCGCTCGTAAGCCGTGTGGCGAGGCTTATCAGAGCCGCTCTTTGCCGTCGGTCGTGTCCGGCGCAGCACGTAGCCAGTACGGTGCGTGAAGGGCGGAGAGCCGCCCGATGCATGTGCGGCAGCGCGATTGCAGCATCCGGCAAAAGCAGCCGTTCGTTCACTGCGCCGCATTTCCGGCTTCGGATCGACGTGAGGGGCGGAGAGCGGACTTTCGTTGCGCTTATCACGAACGACGGCACTGCGCAGATCGCGACCTTTGCAAAGTTCAGGCCGCAGGGTCTCGCTGAATGGTAAGGACGGCCCAGAGCTGCCAATCGGCCCCAAAGAATGCTGCAAGGCAGCAATCCCGGAAGCCGCCGCTTGAGTGGCGGCGCAATCACACCGTCCACGAAGGCAGTATTCGCACCACCGTGACCGAGTTTTTCACCCGATCAATACGGAAGCCTTGCGCCGCGCCCCTGCAGCGATGGAGGCTGACACAGCCAAGGGAAAGATCGTCATCGAAATATTCTGAGCGTTAACACAAACAATTGGGCGCGCAGGCAAGGGCTTTTTTCACCCCAGAGTTTCCAAGTCTTTCCTGAGCAATCTTCGCATTTCGGATTGCCAATCTGCGGATGCAATCTAGAGTAGATTAATCCCCCGGAGGATCACCTATGTCGCCAAGCATACGCCAGTCTAAGCGGTCATACCCTCTTGCCCAGAGTCACTCCCGGTGTTTCGCCAAATTGCTGGCGATAAGCATGCATGAAACGCCCCAGATGTGTCGCACCGCTGACGAGTTCGCTTTGGGTGACGTTTTGCCCGCCAGACAAGAACCTGACCCGCGCGGCACTAAGACGGATGTTGGCCGGAACCTCTTGCGGCGTGGCATAGCCTGCTTCTCGAAAAGCGACCTGAAGAGCTCGACAACTGCACCCCGTCCGCGCGCCAACGCCGCGACCAACATCGTTTCGGCGTGGCGGTCCCGCCTCACCGCAATGTCCCAAGCCACGCGCCGTCTTCCGAGCGAGGCGGTGAAGTGATCTGGGCCTGCAAATGCGAGCGCGTGATCAACGGTCAGCGCGTTGAAGGCCGCCACCTGTCCGCGACCGAGCAGTCCCGCTCGGTCAGTCGACAGCATGTGGCCCGCGCGCACGCGGGGTCGCGCGATTACGGCAGAGTCCGCGTCCCGGCGTGGGGCAATCCGGCTGGGCCTCAGATCCTCGACCTCCAGCACCTTCCGAAGGGTCGCGAAAAGACGCGTCAGCACAGCCGCCGGGCAGGAAGCACGGCGCGGGCGCGCTGTCATAGGGCGGCGGCCGTTGGGCGCGCAGGCCAGTACAGCTTCCGCGTCAGCACCGACCCTGTCGTCTTGCACGGCGCAGGTGATGCGGCCCGCCCAAGGGAACCGCAATGTCACCCTGTGAGGTTCTTTCAGGCCAATCTCATGCGAGGTCGACCAGACGCTGGCCAGCACCATCTGCTCCGCACTGAGGCGGTGAACTGCCAACCGCCCCGCAGCAATCAGAAAGCGGAAGCTGCCGGTGCGGTGAAAAAGCTGAGGCACTTGCTCTGCGCCTGCGGTTCCCTCAGGACTGTCGACGTGATTGTGCGAAGCTTTCAGCCACCTGCCGCTCCGCCGGCAAGAATTAGGTTCAAACGCCAATTACGGAACCACCTCTTGTCTTTCGCCTCTGCCTTGGCACCCTGCTGCCTGAAAAAGTCAAAACAGCACTCACAAAAAGGATCGTTTCCATGATGTTGCGCAAACTGAGCCGACTCTGTGCTCTGCTTCTGATGATCAGTGGCATGCCCGCACTTGCCGATGATGTCCGCCGCGAGACTGTGCATTTCGCAGCGGGCACATCGGGTGCGACACTCACATCAATGGTGAAGGGCTACAATTCCGTTCAATACAGCCTGTCTGTCAGAGCGGGTCAGAAAATGAGCGTGCAACTCGACGCTGGCAACCCCAGTCTCTACTTCAACATCACCGCGCCGGGGGCCAATGAGGCGCTTTACAACAGCTCAATGGATGGAAACGGCACCACGGTGGCCATCCCTTCCAGCGGCAAATATGTGATCGACGTCTATCTGATGCGCAACGCCGCGCGGCGCAACGAGACGGCGGATTACACCCTGACCCTCTACGTTGAATAACCCGGACGATGGAGACAGCCATGAAATACCCCATATTTACTTTGGGCGCTCTGGCGCTGACGGCCTGTGTTGAAGGGACATCCAGCCCCGGCGACTTTCCCGCGGATGTGCTGGCCTGCAAGCAGGCGATGGCGTTCCGCGAGCGCACCACGCCAACCTTTATCGAGGTGGTCAGCGCTGCGCCGCTGCGCGATGGTTCGGGTATTCAGATGTTTCTGACCCATAATGGGCAGAACATGACGATCTGCCGCACCAACAACAGCGCTCAGGTCAAAGAGCTCTTTGCCTACGGCTGATCCGGGCGGCGGGGTGCGTTCCGCGTCCCGCCACACAGCTTTCTTAGGACCGCGAGGCAGAGACGCCATGACCAAATTACCTGACTTTCCCTATTATTCGGGTCGACCCGTCCTGCTGACGGGGCGGCACTGGCTGATCCTTATGGCAGCGCTTGCCATCGCTTTTTCTGCCCTGGTCCTGTTGCCAATTCAGACATTTCCACAAAGCCTGATCCCTGCACTCCTGTTCCTGTGCATCCCGTTGCTGGCGCTGCGATGGGTGGCTGGGCCGCATTGGACCGCGCTGTTCCGCAGGGTTGGGCTGCGCCAGATCGGGCAGATGCTGCTGTTTGCCCTGCTGACGCTGGCCGGATCGATGGGGGTGGCGTTGATCCTGTCGCAGTTCTTTTCGTTCAGCGACAACCCCGTGTCTGCCGCTATGGGCGAGATGACCACATCTGACCTGATCGCGCGACTGACCCCCACGATCCCGCAGCTGATCGGTGAAGAGCTTTTCGGAATCGTGCCGTTCCTCGCCGTATTGTGGCTCTGTGTCACCCGTCTTGGTCTGTCGCGCAGGGTTGGCATTGGGGCAGCGCTGATCGTGTCAGCCCTGATCTTCGGGGCGGCGCATCTGCCGACCTATGACTGGAACTGGGCGCAGGCGCTGATCGTGATCGGATCGGCGCGGGTATTCCTGACGCTTGCCTATATCGTGACCCGCAACCTGTGGGTGTCCAGCGGGGCGCATATTCTGAATGACTGGTCCGGTTTCCTCTTTGCTTTTGCCCTCGGCCATGCACCGATGGGCAGTGAAAGTTGAGGACTGCCATGGCCCTGTCCCATGATGCCGCGATCCGCCTGAAAGCTCTCGGCTGGGCGCTGGTCGTGATTTTCTTTCTGATTGGCGCACCGTTATTGTGGGCCGCGTCGCCCATGATCTTTTGGACTGTGATCCTCTCAGGGACCCTGATCGGACTTGTCGTGTTCGGAACCCGCCGCCTGTTCACTGGCCACAGAGCGCGATCAGGATCGGGGCTGACAGCCATGCTGATCGGAGCGGGCCTGCTGACCGGCCTTGTTGCGGCACCCGGCTGGTGGCTGGTGCTGCAACCGGCATTGCATCCGCTGGCCGTGCCCCGGGTCACGCTCAGTGATGGCAAGCGCGAGGTGGTCTTTCAGGGCATGGTGCATGTCGGATCGGAGCAGTTCTACCGTTCGGTCAGCTATGACCTGATCCGGGCAAAGGACGCAGGCTATGTGCTGTTCTTTGAAGGCGTTCAGCCCGGCACGCCCGAGGCTGAGGCCTGGCTGGACGCCGCCACCCATTCCGGTGGCGATCTGAACGCGCAATATGGCAGGATCGGCGAGATCTGCGGGCTGAGCTTTCAGGGCGACTTCCTGGCCTTCCTCCAGCGGGATCAGGCGCTGGACCCCATGCATCTGGTCACCGCCGATGTCACGACGACAGAGATGTATGAAGAATGGCAGCGTCAGGTTGCCGCCAATCCGGCATTGGCCGACGCGCTGCCGCAGGGCGCGGGCACGGACAGTGCAGGTTTCAACATGTCGCGTCTGATCGAATTTGCCGCGGGCCTTCACGGCAGCCAGAAAGATCTGCTGGCCGCCGCTTGCCGGGGCATGTTCTCGGTGATCCTCGGCGATGCAGAAGGCCCGGATGCCCTGAACGCCGTGATCCTCGATTTCCGCAATCAGCGTCTGGCGGACCGTATTGCCTCACGTCCTGAGGCGAATATTTACATCACCTATGGCAGCGGGCATTTCCCCGGTCTGTTCCGCGAAATGCAGTCCCGCGATCCTGAATGGCAGATCGTCGGCACCAACTGGACCACCGCCATCGTTCCGCCAGATGATGCGACGGGTCAATTGGCCGTGGCACCCTAGCTCTTTTTCAGTTGCTGAACGTGACCGGTCCGCTGAGCAAGGACAGTGCCATGGTCGCCATAAAGCAGACCGCGCCAAGCATGATCGCCACCGCCGTCTGCCCCATCGCCCGGGAACGGCTGGTGTTGCGGTGGATCATGAAGCCCCGCGTCAACGCCACCGCATACCAGATCAGCCCCGACACGAACAAAGCGCATGCGGCCAGGCCAGCTCTCTCATAAGGGGCATTCACGAGCATCATCGCCAGATCCAGCGCCAGCACAAAAGGCACAGTGACATAACATTGCGCATAGAACATCGGCCTCAAAGTCTTGCGGCTGAGCGCTTGACCCGACAGGCGGACATGCTGGATCCCCAACAAGAGTGGGAACAGGCTGAACGCCACCGCCCGAAGGATCAGCAGGTTGCGCTGATCGGAGAGCAGCCCCTCAAAGACTGCGTCGTTGTGGAATATGCCGGTCTGGATGCTATGGGCGATGATCAGCGTCAAGAACAGAAAGATCGGCGGGCTCAAGGCGCTAGCGAACTGGTCCTCCGGCGGGCGGGTCAGCTCCTGCTCCGCATATGCGATCATTGAAATCGGCCGTATTATGCAGCGCCAAAGGGTCAGCGGGTAAAAGACCAGCCAAGAGACAACTTCGTAAAGCAGTTGTTCCGCCGAGCGGAGAAGGTTCATGAAGTCCATAACGTGCCTGTGTTTTGGGGTCGACCGACCGTAGCGCAAAGGCCTGCATCTAACCAAGGAGCAGATTGCATCCGGCCGTTCAATTCCTCCGGCTGCTGGATCAAGATACGCGAAGCGTCGGGCGTGGTCTTCGCTCTCCCCGCCTAGGCTAGACCTTTATGTGCGGGCCTTGCGAATGACTGCTTTCCCGATTTTCTTCGGTGCCAGGCGACATCGTCATCAGGCCGATCGCTGCCCGACCTGCATGAGCAGTCTTCGCGCCAAGGCGGCAATTGGCGGGTCTGCTTTGGGCTGCGACCGGTCATACCCGGCGCCTGGCACGATGAGCTGCTGCCGGTTTCGTGGACAGCAGGTTAAGCTAGCATATCGCGGGCCTCGAACTCCATCGGGCTGAGGTAG
>NZ_JBGQOG010000018.1:0-97836 GCF_052113705.1 Phaeovulum sp. W22_SRMD_FR3
TCGACGACTTCGTCGATGACGCAGAACTCGTCGCCCGCATCAAGGCCCGGTCACCGCGGTAGCAATCGGCCGGTTACTTTTCAACCTAAGTAATTGATTCTGATTAATTATAATAATCCGGAATCTCCCCAAACATGGCCTGCCTTGTACCTTCTCGAACCTCTATCATAGATGTGCATGGACGCATAACCGCAGGCGCATATTCGCAGATTGCGCAATTGGCTATCGGAGGCTTCGAGCGGCAGATATTTGACGGCAAAGGGGCGACGCGTCTTGCGCTCGGCGGCTACAGCTGGTTGCACGGAATGGTTTCGGTGTTCGCTCTGAAACTTGCGATTGACCTCGCGGCGAATGGCGCGGCGGCGTGCGCTGTGTAGCTGCCTGCGGCCACGATTGGAGTATCTCAAGTTCTGTGGTTGTTAACGCGCCTGTTTCGCTCAACAGACAACCACGCTGGAACTCAAACGGGTAGTTGGTTTCCAATGTATCTCGTAAGCCCTTGTTCTCAGTTGTACCGAGTCTCGGGCGGTTTTCATTTCAAGTATATGAAATTATTTATAAATTATCCTTCTTCCGGGGCTTCCCTTGCGTCCACAGCGAACTTCCGGAAACCGCGCGTCGCGCTTGGGTGGGCCATCGCAATGTCGCGTCGATCTCGATCTGCAAGGAAGCAGGCAAGACCGCGAAGTCGTTTCCAATCCTACCTGTAAGCCATTGACTTGATTAGGCAGCACCGCGGCCCCGTTTGCGGCGCATTCCGTTGATCTAGTTGGCTTTGCGTGGTCCAGTCGGGTGCACCACTTTCCAAGATGTTAGCTGGTGGCTTTCAACCAATCTGGCATGCGCGCGCCGGTCGGGCGGCCCGGATTCGCGTGAAGATGTTTGGTTCCGGCAGGTCGCGCGCGTAACGCGGGGGCGAGGTTCCGATCCCGCATGTGCCCTCTGCGCGCAAGGGCGACCATTGCCGGCGGGCAGGGGGTCGTACCGCCTGTGAACGCCGTTTCATCTTGTGCAGAGGGCGCATCGCGGGCCCGAAAAAACACACTAGATTGGGTGTAGCCGGGCTTGCCATTGGCTGCGCAGTTGGTTTAAAAGCCGCGGTACCGGGTTGTTAGCTCAGTTGGTAGAGCGTCTCGTTTACACCGAGAATGTCGGCGGTTCGAACCCGTCACGACCCACCATTTTTCAATACCTTAGACGATGTGGTTGCCTCCGGGTTCCCAATCCACGCGGGCCGGTTCCCAGTTTCGCGTATCAAAAGCAGCGTTTCGGCATTCATCGCCTCGGCTTCGACCCGCCGCGCGTAATGCCGCGCCATCTTCTCTGACAGGTGACCGAGCATCGATTTCACCCGCTGAATGCCGCCAAAAGCTGCCGGATTGCGGGCCACCGCATTGGCGATTATGGTCGCGTTTGTGTGGCGCGGGCCATGGAAGGTCGGCTGGAATTGGTCCGGTTCATAGGCGTCGATTGTCTCCGGGCGCAGACCCAGCCGGATGAGCTCGGTGCGCCAGGACGCGCCAAAGCCGCTTGAGGTCCAAATCTTGCCACGCGGGTTTGTGAGCAGCGGCCGCCGGGCATCATCGGCGCCGGTGCGGCCGCGCTCAGCCCGTTCCAGATCCAGAATGGCCATCACCACCGGATGCAGGGAAGCCGGAACTTCGGTGCCGGTCTTGCCTTGCTTCAGATATCAGACCCCGCCATCGATCCGCGCCTCGAATAGCCGCAACAGCACATCGCTGCGCCGCTGGCTGGTGTAGATCGCCACCAGAACCACCTACAGGATTTCCAGCTTGCCGTGCGCGATCAGTGCGCCGAGGAATATCCTGCGGCCACGGCTGATAGGAGCCTTCACTGATGACACGCTCGATTTTGCGGCACGGGGTCACGTCGAGGTAACCGCGCGGGCGTCCCCACCTGACTACAGAGCGGATATCATCCAGCACGCGGTTCGCGGTCGCGGGGCGTTCAGACAGGCTGTCATGGAGCGCCTGCACATGCACCGGGCGGATGGCCGAGGCATCGACCTGACCTCAGCGGTCGCGCATGAGGTTGAGCGCCTTGGCGCGGCTGCTTTTCGATTTGGAGGGCGAACCTAAGTATTTGCGGCTGCTCAGATGTACGCGCAGCATTGCACCGATGCTGCCTGGGTTTTCCAGCTCGCCCGGTGCCATGCCGAACGCCTCACGATGGGCGGCATCATATGCCGCGCGATGGCCCGCGGTGAAGGGATGCGGCCGTGGCATGCGGATCTCTTTGCCGCCTTGCACGACGCGAAAGTAAAAGTAGTCGCGAGCGCGGCTTTTCTTCCGCTGCACATAGCTTTCCAAACGCAGATCAGCTGCCACCGCTTTCCCTTAAAATCGGATCATCCACAGTTTCTTCGCCCGTTTGTGACAAACGGCGCCCGACTTCGGCCCATTTCCATCGGCAGTGACGCCGATCCGCACCGGGCGCGGCAGCAGCCCCCGGCGCACCCGTTCTCAGACCGTGCCGTCACTCACATCCAGCAGTTGGCACAATGTGCCAATGCCGACATAGGCAATGATGCGCGGCTCGGTGTCCACCGCCTCTGGCATTGCCGTCAGCTCGATGCGTTTGTGCTGTCCCGTCATTGCCTCCTTTCGGCATGCCACATGCGCCGCACTTGCTTTTCCGGTGCGCTACCCATGTCGGGCCTCCTGTTTCTGGGCGCATCCGCCCCATTGGTCTGCGCAGGCTTCGGCGATGTCGGTAACGCTGCGGGATCTGAATTTCCAGCGGTCCGGCCCAGGCGGCGCGCGGTGGATGGCGGACCACGCTTTGTGCCGTGCGGGCTCCTGTACCTTCCTGGGTGGCGTCGGGCGGTTGCTGGCGGCCAGCGGGGCGAGGCGGCGCAGATAGAAGCCGGTCACTTTGAAAAAGGGCTCGCCAAACCACCAGGGCTGCACGATCTGCGGCTTTGGCAGATCGGCGGGCAGCAGGGCCCGGGCGTGGCGGTGCATCACCGGGTTCTCGATGGCGATGCGCGGGATCGGTGCGCGCCAGCAGTCTGAGAAGAGCGCGGCGCCCGCTTCCAGCTCGGCCTGCATTTCGGCGCCAGTGCGGCCGGGCGGCGGGACGTGGAGCCAGCGGACGCCCGAATTGCAGAGGCGTGTGCAGGGTGGATGCATCACCGCAAGCATGTCCCGGCCGTCGTGCAGATGGTCCCGCAGGTCGCCCCGGATGTGGCGGGTGCTGCCGTCCTCGGCGGCCAGCAGGTCGCAGGACCAGACGTCATGCGCGCGCGCGGCAAAGGCCCGGCGCATCACGCCCGAGGTCTCGCAGCCGATCAGAATGCGCATCGGTTGGGTTGCGCAGCGGCGCGATTGCAGCGTCCGGCTAAAGCAGTCGTTCGTTCACTGCGCCGCATCTCCGGTGTCGGATCGACGTGATGGGCGGAAACCATTCCGCTCGCACGACTATTTCAGCAGCCACCAAAAGAGGCGCAGAAGCAGAACCGACAAGAAAAACAGGAAAATGAACGCTGCCGTGTGCCCCATATTCCCAATTAACGCTAGCACCGTCAAATTTGGGTAAACTGTGGGTAGGGCAGGCCAGAACATGTCCTCGCTTCGGCCTTCACGTGCCCCTAACCTCCTCATGAAGATCGTTGCGAGGAAAAGGCCCGCCACAACGATAGCGTAACTGACAGGTATCGCGACAGCTGGGCGTAGCCGTTCCGAACTTAGAACCAGAAGTGCTATTGCTGCCGTAATACTGCAGGCGGTTCCGTACTTCCAATATAAGAGCTTCGCAGCATCCATGTCTTTCGCTCCGTGGACCCCATTCGAACGTTGGCCATCAAAGCGCCCGCCTTCTGCCATGTAAGTTTCGCCTGAATTCCCGTCGCCGTCTACCGTATCATGGGAATTTCGACGGGCTCTGTTGCAGAAATCCTGTGAGGAATTCATCTGGTGAATCCAATACGGTAGCTGGGGATGCATGAGCAGACCGACATCCCCGACCTACAGGACCAGGAACTGGCCAGCCTACAATGAAGCGCTCAAGCGCCGTGGCTCGCTGACGATCTGGTTCGACCCCGAGATGAGCTGGGATGCCGCGCCGACAGGCAAGCTTGTTCGATGACAACTCTGTCTTGTTATTTGGCTTTTGTCCGCTTTTGGGGAGCGGCACCGCAGCTTTCGTTTCCCATGCCAAGGTCCGGATTGGGCCGGTCAGGTCGACACGGCGGCGCTGGCGGCAAGAAAGGCCCGCCGCGCTGCCGCAAGACCGCTTTGGGCCCAAATTGTCTGATGCTGCGCAGTGGACGAACGGCAGGTAAGCGCAAAAGCGACCTTTGCAAAGTTGCGGTAGCACCGTCTTCCGGAGCGAGGCGAACGGCCTCTTGCGGACGGTCAGGCCCTACGCCGGGCATCGCGGCACCCGCCAAGAGCCGCCGGTCGCCGATGGCGGATGCCGCACTGCCGCATGCGTCGAAGCGGTCGCTCAGGCATGGCGCAGCGAAATCCTCGAGCGGGCGGCAGCGATTGGAACGCAGCAGAGGCTCGTTGTATCAAATGAAGCAGTTCCTCGGGCGGCTGAAGCGTGCAAATTTGCGAGACGTCTAAAGCGTTGCGCGAACCTGCACCTGAGATACGATCGGCAAAGGACGCCACCGCGAGCAGGCAATGGACAGAGCGATCGCCGACCCTGACATCCACGTGCCCATCATGAAATGGTGGGAGGGGCATTACGACCGGTTCTTCATCGTGCCGCATCCCTTTTTTCGGATCCGGTCCGTTGGCTCCGGCGGCCTTCCCTCGGGCGGGTATGACGAAATCATAGAGCGCGGCGCACGGCCCAGCGACTACGGGGACCTACTGAAACGGCGCGGGGAAATGGTGACGTGGAAGAGCGTACACGCCGACGTCGCGCCGGAGGTGCCGCGTATCCCGTTCTACAGGGCCGTCTGGCTCCTGAGCTGCCTCGGCTTTGCGGAGCGCGCCGACATCGATCTGCAGAAGAGGATACTTGCCTATTGCCAGGACAAGTTCCTGAACTTGCCGGAGGATGATGCGATCTCCCCGATCCTGCATCCTGCCATCGGCAAATTCCTCGCTCCGTTCTGCGGTACCGACATGGTGATGTATGACGAGCATCGGGAGACCTCCAGCGTTCTCGTCCTGTCAGAGTTGGACAAGGACGCTCCCACAATCGCGTTGAAGGGCAGGTTCGGGGAAAGCTTGGCTTGGGCGATTCACGTCCCCGATCCAGGCGTCCTTCTCACGTCCCGGTTTGACGGGGCGGAAACGCTGATCGCCATGACCGAAAAGGCGCACGCGCTCTCCGATCCCGACGACTTCTTTGATACGGAGCCTGTCGACGAGGACATGTATTGCGATTGGCTTAATCCGGTCGAATTCTTTCCACATAGAAAAGCGCCGAAGGGCAGCTCGTGACCAAAGCTGAAGTGGACCAGATCGCAAATGACCGCTTCGGGCCGAGAGCGCCTCGCTCGATGGCGCAGGTGGAAAGTGTGATTGTGCCGCAGAAGATTGGGTCGTGCCTCAGCAGGAGAAGGCAGACATTCATGGACCGAAACACCGAGTTTTGACTGCGTATTCCCCAAAAGACTGCAATGCGAAGAGGTATCCCCAGTGAAGGCACTCCTTCACATGCGCACCGAGAGTTGATGCCGCTGCGCTGGCATGCGCGGCATCAACTTCGCTGTCAGGCGGTGGCAAAGCATATCGCGATGCTGGGGCCCGATGTGCATCCTCTCCCGATGCAGTTGGCCGTCCCCGTGGCTGCGGATCAGGCGGTGGGCACCGTTCCTCCGTCGATGAGTATCTCCGTCCCGTTGATCGTGGCCGCGCGATCGGAGGCGAGGAAGGCGATCAGATTGGCGATCTCAGACGGGGTGGAGGGACGTCCGATCGGAATGCCACCGAGGGCCTCCATGATCATCCGCTTGCCGCCTTCCAGATCGGTTCCGGCCTCCTGCGCGAGACGCTCAGCGAGGCGGATCGAGGCCTCGGTCTCGATCCAGCCGGGGGCCACGCGCACCACCCGGACACCCTTGGGGGAGACCTCCTTCGACAGGCTCTTGCTGTAAACAGACAGTGCAGCTTTGGCAGCGGCATAGCCTGTGGTCGCCTCTGGCAGCGGCAAATGGTGCTGGATCGAGGTCACATGGATCACCACCCCCGCGCCCTGTGCGACCATCCCGGGCACAAGCGCGCGGTCCAACCGCACGGCAGGCAGCAGGTTCAGGTTCAATTCGGCCTGCCATTCCGCCTCGTCCAAGGCGGCAAATCCGCCCGCCGGTGCAGAGGAACCGCCGAGCATGTGGACGATGATATCCACCCCGCCCATGCGGCTGCGGACCGCTTCGGCAACCGCGGTGCAGCCTTGCAAGCTGGTCAGATCCGCAGCAACGAACATCTCAGTCGGCAGATCGTCGGGGCGGGTGCGGGCGGTGGTCAATACCTCGGCCCCAAGATCGCGAAACAGCGCAACCGTAGCAGCCCCTGCGCCCTGCGTGCCGCCCGTGATCAGGGCGCGCTTGCCCGTGAGGGTCAAAAAGCCCGACATCAGCCGATCTCCAGTTCGGTGATCTTCTCGCCCGACAGCCCGAAGGTGAAGGTCAAAACCGCTGGACTGCCGGGGAAATCACCGCTGACCCGGGCGCGGACGACCGTCTTTCCCGCCCTTTGAGCCATGTCCAGCGGCTCCGCGCTGTGGCGATATTTCGCCTTGGCGGCAAGCCACCAGGCGCGGATCTCTTCGGGGCCGCGATGCTGCTGGCCTTCGTCATGGACAATCGCCTCTGGCGCAAAGGCCGCAGCGAAAGCCTCGCCATCCTGTGGCACCTGCGCGCTGAAATAGGTGTGGACCGCACCGGGAAGGTTCATCTTTGAATTCCTTTTGTTGAGCTGATCGTAAGTTAACGCTCGACCTTGATCCTGATAATCGGGATAATTCAGCATCTAACGATGACAGGATAGGGACTATGCAGGATGCAGGATGTGGGCGTCAGGGCGCTTGAGGCCGTATTGGCCATCGCGCGTCACGGATCCTTCCGGGCAGCGGCGCTGGACCTTGGCATGTCGACAACCGCATTGTCCCATACCATCGGCCGACTGGAAACCGGCCTTGGCGTGCGGCTGTTCAACCGCACAACCCGCAGCGTGTCGCTCAGCGATGCGGGACGGGATTTTGTTGAGCGGACTGCCCCGGCGGTGGCCGAAATCCGTGCGGCTATGGGCACCGCACGATCCCGCAGCGAAACCCCCTCTGGCCTGCTGCGGATCAACGCCTCCGTGCAAGGCGGGCGGCAGATCGCGCCACTGGTTCTGGAGTTCCTGCGGCGCTACCCTGAGATGCAGGTCGATCTGGTGACCGAGAGGCGGCTGGTCGATATCGTGGCCGAAGGCTTCGATATGGGCATCCGATCCGCCGATCTGGTGCCGCGTGACATGATTGCGCTCCCCTTAGGCACGCCGCAGCGCTATGCCGTCGTCGCCTCCCCCGACTGGCTGAAGGCCCACCGCGCGCCGCAAACCCCCGCCGATCTGCCGCTGCAGCAGTGCCTGCGGGTCCGCTTGCCAAATGGCGGACTGTTCCGCTGGCAATTTGAACGAAACGGCGAGGTGGTGCAGGTTGATGCCAAGGGGCGTTTGACGCTCGACGAGGCCGAAATCGCCCGTGCCGCTGTGTTGGATGGGGCCGGTATCGGCTATTTCATCGAGCAGGACGTGGCCGATGAAATAACCTCGGGCCGTATGGTCCGCCTGCTGGAAGACTGGACACCGCCGCGCGCTGGCTTCTGCCTATATTATCCCGGAAGGCGCAACCCCTCCGCTGGCTTCGGCGCGTTCCTTGCCATGGCGCGCAAGCGGGCATCCAAACATCTGACGCCCGGATGATCTGGGGCCCGGCGAACTGGCACGGGCCTGAGTGACCTGCCACAGCTGAAATTAGGCGCGCGAGGTTTTCGCCGCAGCACCCCCCGGGGGGTATCCGAAAATCGAGGCGTCTTGCCGGGTAACCGTCCTCCGCTCCTTTGTTTTCGTGCGCGGCGAATTGGAGAAAAAAGCCCACTTGGGGAAAGGTTATGGTCGTCAGGGTAGCCACGCCAACCGACAAAAAACGAATACCATTGAACGATGACGGCCGCTTTGGGACCGTCACCACTGACACCCATATCATCCGGAGGGCAGGGCGTAGATGTGACTGTTGGCGGCCAGTTTCCCCGGCGCGCGCGACGACGATCCCGAGCCGTCAATGCCGCACGATCCGCGTCAGTTTGTCCGGGTTGCGCGTGATATAGATGTCGGCGATGCGGTCGCCGTCGAATGCCAGCGCCGTGGTTTGCACGACGCCACCGATCCGGCTGATGAACCCCGGCAGCCCGTCGATGGTGACGCGCCCCAAATGCTCGGCAGGGCCAAATTTGCGGCTGATGCCGAGGAAGAGCCGCTGCAACGGATCCGCGCCGCGCAGGATATTGTAGGACGGGATCTTGCCGCCGCCGTCGGAATGCAGACTGGCGTCCGCGGCCAGCATGGCGCCCAGCACCGCCGCATTGCCGTTCTGGCAGGCGTCGAAGAATGCCTGCGTCAGCCGTTCCGCCCGCTCCCGCGGGAGCGTGGTGCGGGGGCGGTCGTGTTTGACATGCGCCCGGGCGCGGCGGGCCAGTTGCCGCGTGGCGGCGGCGCTGCGCCCGAGGGTGACGGCCACCTCGTCCATGCTTTGCCCGAACACGTCATGCAGCAGAAATGCCGCCCGCTCGAGCGGCGACAGGCGTTCCAGCGCCACCATCAGCGTCAGCGTTATGTTGTCGGCGCGCAGGGCATCGTCCTCCGGCTCGACCAAAGGGTCGGGCAACCAGGTGCCGGGATAGGTTTCGCGCCGGACCCGGGCCGATTTCATCTGGTCGAGACAGAGGCGCGACACGATCCGCGTCAGCCAGGCGGCGGGTGCGTTCACGCTGCCCTGATCGCTCTGCTGCCAGCGCAGCCAGGCCTCTTGCACCACATCCTCGGCATCGGGATGGGTGCCGAGCATCCGGTAGGCCAGACGCAGCAGCCGGGGCCGCTGCGTCTCAAAGATCTCGGTGCCGGGGTCAGGCCGCATGCGCAAGCTCTGCCGGATGGGCGGCGCGAAAGCCCACCTGCACCCGGTTCCAGATGTTGATCGCACCGATGGCCAGCGACAGCCAGGCGCGTTCGTCCGGCGTGAACACGGCCGTCACGGCGTCCCAGTCGGCATCGGGGGCACCGGTCTGCTCCAGCCGGGTCAGGGCTTCGGTCCAGGCCAGCGCCGCGCGTTCGCGGGGCGTGTAAAGCGGGCTTTCGCGCCAGGCCACCAGCATATGCAGGCGCAGCGGCGCCTCGTCGTCCTTCAGCGCTTCGTCGGTGTGCATGTGGACGCAAAAGGCGCAGGCATTGATCTGGCTCGCGCGGAGCTTGATCAGGTGCAGCAAGCCGGGTTCCAGCGGGCTGGCCTTGATCGCGGCTTCCAGCGCGAAGAGCGGCTTGAACCCGGTTTCGGCGCGTTTGAAATGATCGGTCATGCGGGGGGTCATCGGTGTCTCCATCTCTATCTGACATGGGTATGACGCGGCAGCCCAGCCGGATGTGACATGGGCCAAAGATTTTTTTCACGGGCCTTTGTCAGGCGCCGGGGATCACCCGAGGTTGCGGACGAAGGATACGAAGGCCCGCATGCCTGCGTTCATCTGCCGGTTGCGGGCATAGTAAAGCGCCAACCCCGGATAGGGCGGTGTCCAATCTTCCAGCAGCCGCACGAGGCGCCCCGCCGCCAGATCAGAGGCGGCGGCGGACAGTGAGACATAGGCCACGCCAAAACCCGCCCGTGCGGCGGCAAGCACGAGGCGCGCATCATCCAGAACCAACCGCCCCTCGGTCACCAAGCTCAGGCTCTCGCCACGGCGCGTGAATTCCCAGCGGTACCGGGCCGCCTCTGCCAGCCGCAGCTGGATGCAGTCATGCGCCTGCAAATCCGCCGGGCTGAGGACCGGAGGGGCGTCTTTCAGATAGGCGGGCGCAGCGACCACGATATGCTGTTGCGGCCCGCCGACCGGGATGGCGACCATATCCTCGGGCACGAATTCCGACAGGCGCAGGCCGCAATCGACCCCCCCAAGGCCCAGATCCAGCAAGGCATCATCAGACCGCACATCAATGTGCATTTCTGGATATTGCCGCAAAAAGCCGAGGATCAGCGGCTCGAGCACAAGCTCTGCCGCAACCGCCGAGGCGTTGATGCGGATCGTGCTTTTGGGTTGGGCGCTGAAATCCCCGATGGCGTCCAGCGCCGCGCCGAGCTGGCTCAGCGCCGGGCGCAGGGCCTCGGCAAAGCGTTCGCCCACCTCTGTCAGTGACACATTCCGCGTCGTCCGGACCAATAGCTGCGCCCGCAGCCGCGCCTCCAGTCCCGCCACCGCATGGCTGAGTGCCGAGGGGCTGCTTCCCGTCGCCCGCGCGGCCGCCCGAAACCCGCCATGCTCCACCACGGCGAGGAATGCCGACAACTCTGCCGGAGCGAGCTGCGCTACTGTGCGAAAAATCTCATTATGTCGTGCCATATTCAATATCTAATCCCAACAGCCCGGAACCGCTACCTCTTCGGCAGAACAGGAAAGGGATGCGGCAGATGACCAGGATCACAACGGGATTTGGATTTACCTCAACCGCGGCAGAGGTGCTGCATGATGCAGACCTGCGCGGCAAGACGATGATTGTCACGGGCGGCGCCAGCGGTATCGGCATTGAAACCGTGCGGGCGCTGGCGGTTGCCGGTGCGGCAGTCACGATTGCCGCCCGGCGGGTTGAGGCGGCAGAGAGTGTCGCGGCAGAACTGCGGGCGGAGACGGGCCATGCCGCCATCGGCGTGCGGGCGCTGGACGTCGCCGATCTGGCCTCGGTGCGCCGCTTCGTGGCCGCATGGGACAAGCCACTGCATGCGCTGATCAACAATGCCGGGATCATGGCACTGCCGGAACTGGCGCGGAACAACGCAGGGCGCGAGATGCAGTTTGCCACGAATTACCTGGGTCACTTTGCGCTCACGCGGGGCTTGCATCCCTGGCTGCGGGCCGCCGGGGGCGCGCGGGTCGTCTCGGTTTCCTCAACAGGCAGTCTTTGGAGCCCGATCCTTTGGGATGACCCGGATTTCCGCTTCACCCCGTATGATCCCTTTGTCGCATACGGGCAATCCAAGACCGCCTGCATCCTGCTCTCGGCCGGGATTGCCCTGAAATGGACGGCGGATGGCATCACTTCAAACGCGCTGAACCCGGGCGCGATTGCAACCAATCTGCAGCGCCACACCGGTGGGTTGAAGACGCCGGAACCGTTCCGCAAGACACCACAGCAAGGGGCGGCGACCACGGTACTTCTCGCGGCGTCACCTTTGGTTGCGGGGGTGACGGGCCGCTACTTCGACGATTGCACCGAGGCCGAGGTCGTGGATGCGCGCCGCGATCAGCCCATCGGGACGGTTGCCCGCTATGCGCTGGACCCGCAGAACGCGGCGCGGCTCTGGGATATGGCAGAGCGGATGATCAGCACCGCGTCATGATCGGCAGTGGGGGGGGCGGCACCGGATGGGGCAGGGGCCGCGCGCCCCGATGCCGGACGCCTTACCCCACCAGCATCTGCCGCGCGCGCAGGCTGCGGTACAGCCCCCCGTTGCGGGCCATAAGATCCGTCGGCGTGCCGTCTTCAACGATCCGCCCGCGATCAAACACGAGGATGCGGTCCATCCGTTCCACCGTGGCCAAACGGTGGGCGATCACCAGCGTGGTGCGGCCCTCCATGAGCCGCTCTGCGGCTTGAGCCACCAGCGCCTCGGCCTCTGAATCCAGCGAAGATGTCGCCTCATCCATGACCAGGACCGGCGCATTCGACAGGAAGGCCCGCGCGATGGCCACCCGTTGACGCTCACCACCCGACAGCTTGACGCCGCGTTCGCCCACTTCCGTGCCAAAGCCTTTGGGCAGCCGCTCGATAAAATCGAGAGCCCCCGCGCGCTCTGCCGCGTCCCGGATGTCCTGCATCGTGGCACCGGGCCGGGCATAGGCGATGTTCTCAGCAAGAGAGCGATGAAACAGAACAGGATCCTGCGGGACAAGTGCGATTTGCTGGCGCAACACATCCAGGGGAACGCGCGCAATATCGACCCCGCCCAGCGTGATCGTGCCGCCGTTGATTTCATGAATCCGCTGGATCAATTTCACGAAGGTGGTTTTGCCCGACCCTGACCGTCCGACCAGCCCGACTTTCTGGCCCGCCGGAATGGCCACGTCCAATTGCGCAAAGAGCGGCGTCGCGGCCCCTGCATAGCCGTAGTCAACACCGTCAAACGCCAGCGCCGCTGCGTGGGGCGGCAGGCTCGTTGCGGGGTATCTGGCGACCGATTCTTCGCGCGCGCTCCCCATCAGGTCGACAAGCTCCTCGGCATCGTTGACAGCCTTTTGCAGCCCGCGCACATGGTTTCCCATCTGGCGCAAGTAGCCGTCGAGCATCCCGAGTGCAGAGACGACAAAGGCGATTTCACCTGCATCGGCCAGATCGCGGGTATAGGCGACGAGCGCGCCCCCGAGGACCGCGGCCCGCAGCGCCCAGATCGTCATGTCCTGAGACAAGCCCGACAAGGTGCCACGCCGCCATGTGCGCCGGTTGCGGTGCGCCCATTTGGTCAAGGCAATGCCCAGCCGCGCATCCTCGCGCCGCTCTCCCGCATGGGCGCGCACGACGCCATTGGAGGTGATGGCGTCGGCCAGTGCGCCCGAGACCCGGCTGTCTTGTGCGTTGGCCAAACGGGCCGCGGGGGCCACCCAGAACAACGTCAAGGACAAGGAGAGGGTCAAAAACACAAGCGCGCCGACACCGGCGACGAGCCCGACCTCCCAGCGAAACGCCGTGAGCGTACCGATGGTGCCAAACAGGATCAGCATCGAGGGCAAAAGTGCCAACAAAAGGAGATCCCCCATCTCATCCAGCGCCCAAGCCCCGCGTGTGATCTTGCGCACGGTCGATCCGGCAAAGGCATTCGCATGCCAGTCTGCAGGCAGACGTTGCACATGTGCGAAGGCCTCGGCTTCAGCTGTGCGCATAGAGGGAATGGTCAGGTCGATGATGACAAAGTAGCTCAGGATCTTGGCCGCAATCGACAAGGCCCCAACCCCCAATAGCGCAGCGAAGGCGCGCCAGGGCGCGTTTGCGGCCGCGACCGCATCAACAAGGCGTCCGGTGATGACAGGCACCGCAATGTCCGCGGCTGTTGAGACCAGGACCAGTGCCAAGATGGCAAAAATCTTTCCGCCCTGGCGCATCCAGAGCCGGAAGGTGAACGAGAAAACACGCGCAAACGCGCCGTTGGCAGAAAAAGGAAGCATGACAGTCTCGCAAACCTTGTCGGCTGCGCCTTGCGAATGATTTGGAAAATAAGTCCAGCGTGGACAATGAGATCTGAGCTTTGGGCGAGAGCCGCCGCAGAACTGTCAGATCAGGGCGGCTCCGAAACGGGAGAGGCCCGGGAGGAAGCGATATGCGATGGTCATGTGCGTCCCCCTGGCAAGATGTCAACGCACCGATTTAATCGGCGATTTTATGGTCCGTCAAGGGCAACTGGGGATAGCTTTCGTCGAGGACCCGGCCCTGAGCTGACGGTCGAGAGTGTGGCTACGTTGCGGTGCGGCTTCCCCGAAGCGGCCGTTCATGCCTTCGCGCAGTAAAATCCGGGGCCGAATGTCGCTGATGCAGACGCTCCAGACCTTTGGCTTACGTCCACGATGTCGCGTGCCTGCCATTCCCGCGCTCCCAGTACCTTCGGTAACCAGCGGTGCATCTTCGCTAGAACCAGATAGCCGCACCACCTGCGGCTTTGACGATCTAGGCACGCTCAGCTCAACGCTTGAGTCGCAGGAGGACCTGATCATCGGCGAAGCTGAACTTGAATGCTTCAATCAGTAATAATACTTCGGTTGAATGATGCGGCACTCATCAGAACGAATAGCGTGCACTATCGAAGCATCAATATGTCGATATGTGTCGCTGTCTATTTTAATTGGATCGCCGATGAAATTCCAATAGATATCAAATGCATCCACCGCGAGTTTTCTACCATTGGGCCATGAAATTAATACTGAAACACTATCTTCATCGAAATCTTCATATTTAGTGAATTCCCCACCTGAAACATACTCATTTATTCTGCGAAGATCTGCATAATTGAGTTTCCCAACGCAAATTTCACCATGATATGTGTCGTGACCGAGGGATACTGCCGCCTCGAGATCTGATAGTGGAGAACTGCGCGCAACTGAGTATGCGGCAGTAACCTGAGAGATTTCGTTATCGGCGCCCAATCCGACTGCTGAGCACCCCTGAAGCAGAAACATTAAGCAAAATATGGTACGCATTCAAATTGACCTCCAAGGGCCCCTCAAGTGTCCCTTAGCATATCGAGCAGCGATACGTCAAATTTACATCATGGGGGCCGCATTCATTGCACATTTCATGCGTGCCTCACCATCGCAGACCGGCCAGGTGGCCTGGGGGGGCGTGAAGTGACTTTCGGTACTGGAAACCAACGGCCCATGGCTGTCGGTCGAGAGCCTGCCGACGCTGCGGTGCGGCTTCCCCGAAGCGACCGTTCATTGCCTAGCGCAGCAGAATCCGGGGACGAATGCCTCCGATGCGGACGAAAATTTCATTGGAACGAGGAGATGTTAGTACTGAAAGGACTTCGGAAATTCGTTGATGCGTCTTTGCATTCCAACAGATTTCCTTACATAATCTCACCCACCGACAATGCTAGGACTCTAGGCTCAGGGGCCCGAGGGGACTGGGTAGTAATTAACAAAAAAGCCAATTTATGATAGTATCGATCGTGGTAATTCCGACAGGGGATTGCCGTAATTAAAAAAATTGAAATTAATAAACCCACGAAAGATGGAGGGCACGATGACCGGAGGAGCGAAGGAAATGACTGACGAGCAGTTGTACGAAGTTGCACTAACCGGAAAAGGTACGCCTGCACTAAGTTGCGATCAACTAATAAAATTTATTTTGTACCTTCGTAAAATAAATACTGCTGGAATTCAATCTATGGAGGCGTTCGATTTCATCAGCGACACCAAACAACCATTAACTTTCGAGTATAGTATTTTAGGCCTTGATGGAGATGACGACTGGGAGTGCCATCAATCTGTGGCGCGCTCTTTGAATTTTGCGATGGGGAAGATACGAAAAGCTAAAGACAGCGGGAAAAATATCAGATTCGTTGCTTGGATCGACGACGGCCAATAATTTCCTCTAATCTCATGTCCTGAGCCTCGCCTTCGTCAGAATCTATTATAAAGAATAGGGCTCGAGCCGAGACTTCGCCGCACCTAACCTCGGCAAAAGTTGCCTCGCAGCCCAGAACGTCCGCTTTCTTCAGGTTGATCATTTTGTTTGCGCGAGCAGCGAAAGTCGGCCCTTCGCGTCTGGGGTCGGGAGAAACACTGCGCCTCGTGCGCCCGGCAGCAACGGGTCGGCATGATCTCACGACGGAATATGGCAATATCACGGCAAGCTGGTTGATGCAGCGCGCCGCAGAGCCCGTTCGTGCCTTTCAGCGACATTCTAGCGGTGCGCAGCATGCGACGCGAAGGGCGGAAAGCGACACTCGCTCCACCGCGGTCGAATGGCCGCAATGCAAAGAAAAAGCTACGTGATCACGCTTTGGGACCCGCGCGCATCCATTCCATCCTGAGAAAGTGGGCGTTGAATTACGTTTGCCGCAGTCTATCTCTGAGCGATGGAAAATGCTCCCAAAACCTCGGTCCTTTACAATGCAAGCTGTCCGGTCTGCAACTTTGAGATCAGACACTATGCGCAATATGTGCATCGAAACGGTTTGCCGATCCGGTTCGACGATCTGAACTCGGATGCGCGGGGGCAATGGGGGCTTGATGCCGATACGGCTGCCCGGCGGCTCTATGTGCTCCACGATGGCAGACTGACCTCGGGGATACCGGCATTTCTGGTGCTGTGGGCGCAAATGCCGCGGTACAGATGGCTGGCTCGGGTCGTAGCTGTGCCCGGCATCAAGCAGATCGCTTCGGCAGTTTACGACCATATCTTGGCGCCCGTGATTTACCGCTGGCACGTTCGCCGGTTGCGTAAACACGCCGCCGCGTCTGACTGAAATTGGAGCCCCCCGTGCCACAGGACGACGGCGACAAGGGGGCAGCCGTGCCAACGGGGCGGGTCGGGCGGCTTTTGCGGTTTGGTGGTATCGCGGGCGGCATAGCGGGCGGCGTCGCGGCGGGGGGCTTGCGCGCGTTGGCACAGGGCAAGCGGCCCGATATGGCGCGGCTTTTGCTGACACCGGCCAACACGTTGCGGCTGACAGACGGGCTTTCACATCTGCGCGGGGCAGCGCTGAAACTGGGGCAGATGATGTCGATGGACACCGGTTTGGTTCTGTCGGACGATCTGACTGAAATCCTGGGGCGGATGCGCGCCGACGCCCGCCACATGCCGCCCAAACAGCTGCAATCCACGCTGAATGCCGAATGGGGCGCGGGCTGGCACAAACGCTTTTCCCGCTTTGACGTGCGCCCCTTTGCGGCGGCCTCTATCGGGCAGGTCCATCGTGCAAAGACCCATGACGGCCGCGAACTTGCGATCAAGGTGCAATATCCCGGCGTGCGGGCCAGCATCGACAGCGATGTCGATAACATGGCCACGCTGTTGCGCATGCCGGGCCTTGTGCCGCGGGGGATGGACCTTGCGCCCCTGATGGCCGCAGCCAAACGTCAATTGCACGCCGAGGCCGATTACCTGGCAGAGGCGCAGCATCTGACCCGCTTTGCCACAACGCTCGCGGGATCTGACACCTTCACTCTGCCGGAGCTGCATGCAGAGTTTTGCACGCCGCAGGTCCTTGCCATGACCTATCTGGACAGTGTTCCGATCGAAACCCTGATCGATGCGCCCCAAGCCGATCGCGATCGGGTGGCCGCAGCCCTGATCGACCTGGTGCTGCGCGAACTCTTTGTCTTTGGGGCGATGCAGACGGATCCGAACCTTGCCAATTATCGATATGATCCGACAACCAGGCGTATCGTGCTGCTGGATTTTGGGGCGGTGCAGGCGGTCGCGCCAGAACTGGCAGCGCAGTTCCGCGCCCTTGCACAGGCGGCGCTGGCTGGCGGCGATGATGAAAGGCGGGCCGCGATGCTGCGGATCGGGTATTTCGGACCCCAGACCGCGCCACATCATCAGGATCTGATCGTCACGATGTTCAATATGGCGATGGAACCGCTGCGTCAAACCACCCCCTTCGATTTCGGCAGCAGTGACCTGCTGGGACGGTTGCGCAACATGGGCCTCACCATCGGCACTGACCGTGAGCTTGCCCATGTGCCCCCCGCAGAAACCCTGTTTTTGCACCGCAAGATCGGCGGCATGTATCTGATGGCGGCAAAGCTGCGGGCGCGTGTCGCCCTGGGCCCGATGGTCGCGGCCTATTGCAAACCGGAGTCCCGTTGAAATCGGTTTGCCCTGCGCCACATTCAGCGGTGAAAATGAAAATGGTGACTGCATGACCGACTGGATAGCGACCCGTGCCGAGGGCGAAAACCGGCTTGCAGGCTTTGTGCCGCGTATGGGGCGGGGCTATGCGGGCGGTCGCAACGCAGATCACGGGCAGGGCGCACATACAGCCGTGTCAGTCTTGTCGCCCTATATCCGTCGCAGGCTTGTGCTGGAATCTGATGCAGTGGCGCAGGCGCTCGCGGCGCACGGTCCAAAGGATGCCGAGAAGTTCGTGCAAGAGGTCATCTGGCGCGGCTATTTCAAAGGCTGGCTGGAATGTCGCCCGCAGGTCTGGGCCAGCTATGTGACGGGACTGCGGGCCGATCTTGCCATGTTGGACCGCGACCGCCGTCTGACCCGCGATGTCGCGCGGGCGATGGACGGCCAGACCGGCCTTGCGTGTTTTGATGCTTGGGCCGAGGAACTGCTGGCGACAGGCTATCTGCACAACCACGCCCGGATGTGGTTTGCCTCGATCTGGATTTTTACGCTGGGCTTGCCGTGGCGGCTGGGGGCGGATTTCTTTTATCGTCACCTTCTGGATGGCGATGCGGCGTCAAACACGCTGAGCTGGCGCTGGGTTGCCGGGCTGCATACCCGCGGCAAGCCCTATCCCGCCGAGGCTGCCAATATCGAAACCTTTACCGCAGGTCGGTTCAACCCGCACGCGGCTGATCTGGCAAAGGTGACACAAGGGCTGGAGGCGACCGAGCCTGACGGCCTGCCGCCGGTTCTGCCGCTGCGTCCCCGCACACCGCCGCAGCCCGGTGGGCCGACAGCCTTGCTGATCACGGATGAGGATTGCCGGATCGAGGATTTCGGCCGTGCCGATCTTGATCTCCGCACGGCGGCCACGTTGACCACCAGCCATCTTCGCTCGCCTTTGCCGGTCGCTGCTTGCGTATCCCAGTTTGAGGTGGCGGCGCTGGCCGATGCGGCGGCGCGTGCCGGAGTTACACCGGAAAAGTTGTGCGCAGGGTCTCCCGACGACCTTGCCAAATGGGCGGCATCGGCGGGGGCCACACAGATCGCCACGGCCTATGTCACCCGCGGCCCATTGCGCGATTGGCTGGACGCGGCCGCACCCGCTCTGGCCGCGCGCGGCATCCGTTTATGTGAATGGCAGCGCGACTGGGACCGCGCGATCTGGCCGCATGCGACCGCCGGGTTCTTTAAGGTAAAAAAGCAAATCCCACAGCTTTTGGAGCAATTGGTGGCAAAGTGATGTCCGCTGCCAAACCCGCCTGATTACCCGTCGCGGCAAACTGTCCAGACCCGTTACATTCCGGCGCGGTCTTCCCACATCTGGACGAACCAAGGTGGACCACATGCGCTTTGTGAATTTGCGCAGGCTGGCGCTGGTTGTCGCCCTGTCTTGTCCCACATTTACCTAGGCCGAGGGCACAATGATTGGATTTCCTGTATCCATTATGCGCTCCGCTAAAAAGTTGATGCGCTGTCAGAAATGCTGCGGAGTGTATGAATGTCAGAAATGTGAAAGCTGCACTGCGGTATTGGTCGATTGGGTAAATGACCGCATAGGGCCCGGAGCGGCGGCGCTCCCGGCTTAAGCCCAGCAGCCACCACGCAGCAGCGCCGCAAGGCGGCTTTGAGCCCAAATTGACCGTGGGTCGTCAGGTCAAATTGGCAATTGCAGTGAGGCGAGCCCCGTCACGCCCCCCTTGCGACCGGCGATCTTGGCGTGGCGGAGGCCCTCGTCGGCGCGCGTTTTCAGACTTGCGGTCGAAGCACTTCACGTCTGAAACTCTAGCACCTTGGCAGGAGCTTTGCTGGTGTTTGTGCAACGCGGTGCGGAGGGCGAAACGGCGTTCTGACAGATCTTCTCGGGGATGCCCCGACGATCCCACACCTGGTCCATCCACACAACGTTCTGGTGAGCGCCATCTGTGCAATGCGTGGCTTCCTGCGCTGATAGGCTCAGTTGAGATGTGTCATGATGCGCGGTGATCTTCAGCTGCACTCCCGGCTCCGCAGGGATCGGCCGGTCCAGCAGGAAGGCCGTCCTTCCCCAATGACCCTCTGGGTCCAGGCCATTCGTCAGCTGAATGCCGGATGCAAGGTCCATTTCGAAATACACGAAAACGGCGTGGATGGTGCCGGTGCCGGTACAGTCGAGAGTCTCGGTCACGTGGCCAGAGTCCATCTTCGGTCTGGTGAAATCAAACTCGAACAGATCTTTCGCAGGCCCCAGCGGCCGCAGACCACAGGTCGCGAAGTCATTCGGCGTGATCCGCGCAACGGTCGCAAAGTGGTGAAACGCCGACAGATCAAAGCCCTCTGCCTGATGCGGACGCCAGAGATTCAGAAGCTTGTCGCTTTCCACCAACTGAGCCTTCAATTTACCGCGTTCAGGAATTGCACGCGCATCGGGCTTCGCCAACTTTTGCATGGCATGTTCGAGCGTGGCGAGCGCTCCTTCTCCGAGCAGCACGGTATCGACGATTTCAGAGATCACGACATCCGCCGGTTCCGGAAGATCCACGCCGACGACAAGGTTTTGCGACATCTTTGGGATGACTGTTATACGATCCGCGAGCCCGTTCGCTTCGATGACCCGCACCGCAGCCTGTGCGATCAGGGGCTGTTGCTCGCAGGTATAGACGTGTTTCGCACCGGCGCGTATCGCCAGCATTGCCGTCAAGCCAGCGCCGCACCCAATGTCGAGGACGACATCACCCGGCCTTACTTTCGCGGCAATGGCATCGGCATAGGCTCGATTGCGAAGCTTGTCCGCGAGCATGGGAAAATGCCAACGGGGAACGAAAATCTGGTAGAGCCGCTCCAGCAATATCTGCGCTTCGTGGTGATGGGGGTCCTTGGCCAAGGCCGCCAAGAGGAGCTGCGACGTTCGCAGCCCGCCATCTGTCAGCGGCTCGCGTTTGGCAAGGTGGACAAGGTGGTCCGCGTCTTGTGCCTCCTGATAATCAAGCTTTTGATGAATTTGATCATCTTCGTCAAAGGTCAGCGCGAGGTCTTTTGCCATCTTCAGTCGCCCTCATTCTAAGGAAACACTACCGTTGGCATATCCGCATCAAGGATAATAAACCGTTACTGACGCTTCCGGCAGCGCCATTCCCTGCCCACGGCCTCACACGACATGAATAACAAAGCGACTGGGTGAGCGTTCGGGGTCCGCTTCTGCCCGCGCCGGGGGCGGCAAAACGAGCACCGGTGAATCTCCTCTCTCCGCCCAACGCGCCAATAGTCTTGCTATCGCAGCGGAGACCGAGCTCACGGCGAACGGCAGAAAGGTCCGCACACCGACGTTCCAGCATTCCAAAATGCTGCGACATGCACGAATGGCCGGTTCGACGGGCCGCGCCGCGGCATGACCGCTTCGAGCCCTTTTGACCGTGATCCAACATGCGGATACAAGGGATCAATGAAAGTGCGTTCGACGGGCGGCAGGGGGTTGGCCTGTCGATAGGAGTGTGAATGGACGACAATCCGACCACTGGACAATGCCTTTGTGGCGCTGTGAAATTCCGCATATCGGGAGAGTTCGATAGCTTTTTCCTGTGCCACTGCTCCCGCTGCCGCAAGGACAGCGGTTCGGCCCATTCGGCAAACCTGTTTTCGTCCACGGCCACAATTACCTGGGTTTCAGGCGAGGAAAACATCAAGACGTTCAGGCTCTCCGGATCACGCCACGTAAAGAGCTTTTGCTCCGACTGCGGGTCCGCGCTGCCGGTTTCCCAGCCGGATGTTGGTTTGCTTGTCGTGCCCGCAGGATCGCTTGACAGTCAGATCGACATACGACCCAAGGCGCATATCTGCTGTTCCAGTCGCGCGAACTGGGACAGGGATCTTGCCTCCATCGAAAGGATAGAAGGGCTTCCCGGCTGACTGGGTCGAGCCCCTGATGCATCTCGGACAGCATCCAGACGTCAAGGACGCGCCCGGCGGCTCCGCCCGCATCAGCAAATTCGTCCCCGGTCTTTGCTACGCCAGGCCATGAGCGGCCGCTTCGGGAAAGCCGCACCGCAGCGTAAGAACACTCTCGACCGGCGGCTGGGGGCCGATCAGGTCGATACGACGGCGCTGGCCTCAAGAAGTGCTCGCCGCGCTGCTGCATGACGGCTTCGAGCCCATAGTTCACTTTCTCATTGATCTTGTTCAGTGCCGCAAGTGTCGTTCTCCCAGCGCCTGAACAATGCGCCGTCAAGAACATCCAGTTTTCCCAAGGGCACTGTTGAATACTCAAATTCAATGTCGAGTACATCGAGCGCAAAATTCAAACCGGAGTCAAAATTCACCGCTACGACTTCGGCCCTTTCACGTGTAAATTCAGATGGTTCTTGGTCCAGATAGTATCTGAATGTTGCCTTTCTGCCGTCCATTTTGAGGACTATCATCCTCATTTCGGTAGAGATTTCTCCGCTCAGGCACTTGCAGGCCCACATAAATATTTCGTCGTCTAAGGGCATTTCAAACCAATCCTCACGCTATACGAAAGAAAAGTCGCCTATTCTCTATGGCGCGACAATAGGCGGCAGGTTCGACCGCTCGGCAGACCTTGGTGCGGAGCGCCCCGAAAGATTGACCTCCGCCTTTCATGCACAGTACTGGCGCGGTGCTGCGACTGGCACGACCGGCCGCAAATGGTTGCGTTCGACTTTCCGATCTTGAGCATTGTGCGTGGGACGGTGATGGGCGGCGCGCTCAACGCATACTTCGGTCTTCGGTGGGGCCGTGGGATCCAGTGCGGCTGGCGCCTAACGTCGTCGCACGATGAAAGCAGAGGTTCCCAAATTCCATCTTTGGTCTCATCCATGAGATCCATATCCCTGCGCGTGGCGGAAACCCTTAGTTTATATATTTCAAGGAATTATAAGGAATTCCGTCTCGTTTACACCGAGAATGACGGCGGTTCGAATCCGTCACGACCCGCCATTTTTCAATACCTTGAATCATTAGTGTGCCTGCGGGCTCTCAATCCACACTGTCCGGATCCCAATTTCCGGGAGCAGTAGCCACTTTCCTGCGTTCGCGGCTGACGTTGCGGCGTTTCATGGGCGTCGCTTTCCTCACTACACTGACCCTCCCGATCAGCACGCGACGCCCGGACCCACCAAAGCCGCCCGACGTACACTGTCTCCCAGCACGCCCGCCAGCAAAATCGCACCCCTCCGCCGCCACGGCATATTCCGAGGATGCGGACCGGAAACAGGACTGCCTGCCGGTTGCAGCATTGCCAATGGAAATCGGTCACCGATGATGAAATCGATTTGTTGGAGCAAGATCGGTTTTATGTCTTTACATCGCTTTTCATGGCGGCCACTGTCGGCGGCACCCAACACGGACAGGGCAGCCATGGAACTCAACGGAAAATCAGCGGGCAAACCCACGATTGCGGGGCAGATCGAGGCGCGGCTGCGGCGCGATATTCTGCACGGCACCTTGGCCCCCGGCGCAAAGCTCAATCTCGACAGGCTGCGGGCGGCGATGGATGTGGGGCTTTCGCCGCTGCGCGAGGCCGTCACCCGGCTGGTGACCGAAGGGTTGCTCGAGGTTGAAACGCAGCGCGGCTATTCCGTCGCCCCGATCTCGATTGCCAATCTTGACGAGGTCTGCGCCCTGCGGCTGGAGTTGGAGCCCTATGCGCTGCGCAAATCCATTGAAAACGGCAACCTCGTCTGGGAATCTGAGGTCATGGGCGCGCTGCACCGGCTGAACAAGACCGAGCGGATTCCCGGCGATGCCGCCAGCCTTGCCGCCTGGGAGGCCGCGAACAACGCCTTTCATCTGACATTGGTCGCGCGCTGCGACATGCCGCTGCTGCTCAAGATGTACAAATCACTCGTCAGCATGAATGACCGCTACCGGCATCTCTATTTGCAGGCGGTGGCGGCCCAGCGCGATGTGATCGCGGAGCATACCGCGATTGCCCAGGCCGCGGTCGAGCGGCGTGCCGAGGATGCCGCCGCCTTGCTGGCCGCACATATCCAGGCCTCAACGAACAACCTGCGGCCGCTGATCGCCGCCGAGCTTCCGGCGGTGCCGCTGTGAAACGCGCGCTCGGATTGGGACATTTCACCTTTCTGGATCTGCCCCCGGTTGAACTGGTTCGGCTGGCGCGCCAGTCAGGCTTTGACTTCGTCGGGCTGCGCTTTCATCCGGTCGCGCCGGGGGGGCTCCATTGGTTGCCCGATGCGGCGGGCCTACGCGAACTGGCCCGCGTCCTGCAGGGCGAGGGGGTCAGGCTTTACGACATCGAAACGATTGTCATTGATGCGGCGTTGCGGCCCGGGGACCTTGTTCCGGCGATGGAGGCTGCCGCCGCATTGGGCGGCAAGCGCGTCAATGTCTGTGCGGATGTGTTTCCGGGTCTTTCCGAGACCTTTGCCGACATCGCCGCGCGGGCCGCGGACTGCGGGCTGGCGCTGGATCTGGAATGCATGGCCTGGCGCGGGATCAACACGCCGCGCGCCTGTCTCGATCTGATCACCGCGTCGGGCGCGCCGAACGCCGCCTATCTGCTCGATGCGCTGCACCATACGCGCTGTGGCGGCACGCCGGGGGACATCGCAGGGATGCTGCGCGGACAGGTGGTTTCGGCGCAACTCTGCGATGCGCCGGCCGTTGCCCCATCGGGCGAGGGCGCCCTGCTGGCCGAGGCGCGCGGCGGGCGGCTGCTGCCCGGCGACGGCGGGCTGGACCTTGCGGGGATCCTCGCGGCATTGCCCGGGGAAACGATTGTTTCCGTTGAACTGCCCTCGGCCCAGGACACCCGGCCGCCGCCCGAACGCGCCCGCGCCATCTTTGCGGCGACCTCCGCGCTGATCGCGGCGGGCGCCGCAACACCGACGGAGGATTTTCAATGACCATCATTCACAACCAGCAAGAGGTGACACCCGCTGTCCTGAAGGTCATGGAGCAGACCAGCGACCCGCGCCTGCGCGAGATCATGCTGAGCCTGATCACGCATCTGCATGGCTTCATCCGTGACGTGCGGCTGACCGAGACCGAATTCCAGCAAGCGACGCGGATCCTCAACACCATGGGTCAGCAGAGCAATGACAAGCACAATGAATTCGTGCTCATGGCGGGATCGCTGGGCGTCTCCTCGCTGGTCTGTCTGCTCAACAACGGCGACAAGGGCACGACCGAGACCACGCAATCGCTGCTCGGTCCGTTCTGGCGCCTGCACCACCCCCTGACCGAGAACGGCGGCTCGATCCTGCGCTCGGACACGCCGGGGCCCCGGCTTTATGGCACGTTTTCCTTCGTTGATCCGGCGGGCATGCCGATCGAGGGGCTGGAGGTGGACATCTGGCATGCCTCGCCCGTCGGGCTTTATGAGAACCAGGACGAGAGCCAGGCCGCCTTCAATCTGCGCGGCAAGTTCATCACAGGGGCGGACGGCATCGTGCGCTTCAAATCGGTCAAGCCCGTCGGCTATCCGATCCCGACGCATACGACGGTCGGCAGGCTGCTGGACGCGCAGAACCGCCACCCGTACCGCCCGGCGCATGTCCATGTCCTTGCCCACAAGCCGGGGTTCAAGACGCTGATCAACCAGACCTATGTCGATGAGACCGATTACCTCACCTCGGATGTCCAGTTCGGGGTGACCGAGGCGCTGATCGGCACGCTTGAACGGCACGAGGGGCCGCATCCGCAAGATGGCGATGTCGGCGAATGGTTCATGCTCGAACACAGGCTGACGCTGGAACCGGGCGTCTCCACACTTCCCATTCCCCCGATCAAGTGAGCAGCAGATGTTGACAGAAGTACAGCGCCAGGCGGCGGCCGACGCGATCCTGCACGCCGAGCAGACCCGTCAGGTCTGTCCGCAACCCTCGAAGACCTGGCCCGGCATGACGCTGGAAGATGCCTATGACGTGCAGCGTCGCTGGGCTGCGGCGCGCATGGCCGCCGGGGCGCGGATCGTCGGCCGCAAGATCGGCCTGACCAGCCGCGCCATGCAGCAGGCCTCGAAGATGACCGAGCCGGATTACGGTGTCATTCTGGACGATGCCTTGTTTCAGGACGGCGCGCGCATCAAGGCCGGTACCTTCATCAAACCACGGCTTGAGGTCGAGCTGGCCTTTGTTCTGGGCGAGGATCTGTCCGGCGCCGGATGTCAGGTGCATGACGTGCTCAGGGCGACGGAATTCGTGCAGCCCGCGCTGGAGATCATCGATTACCGCACCGAAGTGCCGCGCCAGATCGTGGATACCATCGCCGACAACGCCGCCTTTGGCGCCATCGTTCTCGGCGGCCGCACAATTCGCCCCTTCGATGTCGATCTGCGCTGGATCGGCGCCACCCTGTCGCAAAACGGCGTGATCGAGGAATCGGGTGTTTCGGCTGCGGTCATGGGGCATCCTGCGGCCGGGCTGGCCTGGCTGGTGAACAAGCTGGCGCCCTTGGGCGGCGGGCTGAAAAAGGGCGATATCGTGCTCGGCGGCTCGTTCACCCGACCCGTCGATATTGTCTCGGGCGATGTGATCTTTGCCGATTACGGCCCCCTCGGCTCTCTGGGTGTCCGGTTCGAGTGACCCGGCCGCCCCTTACCCCTTTCGCGACGCAACCATGCAGGATCTGGCCATGAACCTACCGCCCAACCATTTCAAGGCCGCGCTGCGTGCCGGACAGCGCCAGATCGGCCTCTGGAGCTCGCTCGCCGATCCGAATGCGGCAGAGCTTCTGGCCGGATGCGGCTATGACTGGATGATGTTCGACACCGAGCATTCGACCGCGAGCCTGAACGAGGTCGTGGGCTTTTTGCGCGCGCTTGCGCCCTATCCGGTCAGCGCGGTGGTGCGCCCCGGCTGGAACAATCCGGTGGAGATCAAAAAGCTTCTGGATGCCGGGGCACAGACCCTGCTGATCCCCTATGTTCAGAACGCGGAGGAGGCCCGGGCGGCGGTGGCGGCGGTGACCTATCCGCCCCACGGCCTGCGCGGCGTCTCGGGGATCACCCGCGCCACCCGTTACGGTGCGGTGGCCGGTTATGCCACCCGTGCGCAGGAGGAAATCTGCCTGCTGGTGCAGGTTGAAACCCGCGAGGCGCTGCTGCAGTTGCGCGAAATCGCGCAGGTGCCGGGGGTGGACGGTGTGTTCTTCGGCCCGGCGGATCTGGCGGCCAGTCTGGGCCATCCCGGCCAGCCGTCGCATCCCGAGGTCCGCAAGGCGATCCTTGATGGCATTGGCGTGCTTGGTGATCTCGGCGTGCCGGCCGGGATTTTGTCGCTGGATCAGGATTTTCTGCGCGAGGCCAAAGCGGCCGGTGCCCTGTTCATCGCGGTGGATATCGACAGTGGATTGCTGCGCCGCGCCGCGCTGGCGCGGCGGGCCGAATGGTCCTGAGGTCTTGATCTGCGCGCCCGCATCCGGGCCCGGTGCGACGCTGCCGCGCCGGGGCAGAAGCGATCCGACAAGGCGATGCGCAAGCGCCGTTCTGAGGGTTTCGCGGTGAGGGTGGCCCTTTGGGCCATGCGCGCGGAACGGATGACGGCTGAACTGGCGATGACATAGGCTATCCATCCGCCGATGCACCGCGGCAGGACGCGCATTTCGTAGGCCGCGACCGCAAAGCCCCGGGCGTGGTCCAGGCGGGGACAGGCGCGGGCGCGGCGGCGTGGGATGACCCCGCAGCCGGTGATAGGGCAGGCGGCCCTGCACCCCCGGTGATTGGCCTGCGCGACGATGCGGCGCCCCCCCGGCGGCGGTATGGCCTGACGCAGCACAATTCGGGAAGGGCTGATGCCGAAGCAAACAGAACGGAGCTTCACTGGCGCAAGGACAAAACACCTGCGCTGACGATCATCACCATGCCCAAAGATGCAATCAGATCCGGTGTCTCGTTGAAAAACACGATGCCCCACAGGACGGCGAAACCGACATAGGCAAAGTCGAAGGCCCCGATCATCGCGGGCGGGCCGTTCTGGTAAGCGATGGCGGCACCGATGCTGCCGATCAGGATCGCGGCCGCCAGCAGCCCCATTGAGACCCATTCGCCCTGCGCCATGGCTGTCCAGGGCGCCAGCAAGAACCCGTGCCGGAACACGGCAGGCACGCGCAGGATCAGACCGGCCGCGAGCGCTCCGACAATGATGAAACCGAGGTTCAGGGCGAGGGACAAGATCAACGGGTGTTCCTCGCGGCACCGTCGCCGCGTCACGATCATCGCCCCGGCATAGAGCATCGCCGACAGCAACGGCAAAAGGGCATAGAGATTGAAGTCCCCCGCCTTCGGCCGCAGGATGAGCAAAACGCCCGCAAAGCCCAGAACAACGGCAAGCCATCCGGTTCCGGAGATGCGATCGCCGACGAAGATCGCCGAGAAGAGCGTGATGAAAATCGGCAGCGTGTAATAGGCCGCAGCCGCCGCAGAGAGCGCCAGCTTTGGCAGCGAGAGGTAGTAACAAACCCACATAGCGATCAGCATCAGGCTTCGCACCGCGATCCACCCGCAGGCTTTCGGCATCCGCCACTGCCCGGCCAGGATCACCGCGCCCGCCAGAACCGGCACCACGACCAATGACCGGACCACGAAGATCTGCCAGATGACGAAGCTGCCACTGGTCATCTTGATCAGCGCATCCCCGAGTGACAGCGACAGCACGGTCAGGATGATCGACGCAACGGCCAGCGGAATACGATCCGCAGAGGTGCTGTTTGCAGATGCCGACATGAAAGCTCCCCTTTGACGATAGGAACTTTACGGGAACATTTCAGCCAAAGCAATGACCGCGAAGGGGTCGGGGCCAGCTTGCGGCCGCCCGGCATCTTGTCTCGGGCGGCCGGCGCTCTTCTCAGGCCAGTGCCGTTGCTTCGATCTCGAAGAGAAGTCCCGGCATCGCGAGCGCTGTCACCCCGAGGAGGGTCATCGGCGGCGCCACCTGATGCGGGCCAAAGCGCTTGCCCATGAGGTCAAAGTTCCTGAGCGCCTCCTCAACATCCGTCGCATAGAGACCAAGCCTGACGACATCGCGCAAGGTCATGCCTGCCGCCGTCAGAACAGCCTCAAGGTTGTCGAGCGCGAGGCCGATCTGACCCCGCATATCGCCGGGATGCTGCGGCCTTCCATCCCCATCAACGCTGGTTTGGCCCGCACAGATCAACTGACGGCGGGCACCAATGATGATTTCGGCCTGATTGTAGCCGAGCTTGCCCGACCAATCCCAAGGGTTCACAGCTTTGCGTTCCATGGTGCACATCTCCTGCTTTGGTTGCTGTAAAGGCTCTAATTTGAAACAGTGCCAAAATGTGTCACCTTTTATGCTATGGTGGGGCCATGAACGCACGCATCAGACAAGACGCCATCCTGCGCAGCCTCCGGCGCAACGGAACCTCCACGATCCGGACATTGGCCGAAGAGGTTGGCAGCTCGCGCCGCACCATATTGCGTGACATCAGCGCGCTGCGGGATCAGGGCTATGTGATCCATGCCGATGTCGGTCGCGGCGGCGGGCTTCAGCTCGATCCGCAATCGGTGCATATGACGGCCAGGTTTTCCGTGCCGGAAGTCTTCGCCCTGCTGATCAGCGTCGCCGCCATGCGCGCGGCGGGCACCTTGCCGTTCTCGGAACTCGCGGATGCCGGGCTGGCCAGGATCGAAAAGGCGCTGCCCGCCGACAAGGTAAAGGACCTGCGCGCCTTTCTCGGCTGTCTGCACATCGGGAAGCTGTCGCCGCTCCAGGACCTGTCGGACATGGGCAAGATGGACCGGAACCTTCTGCCCGCCTTCGAGACCGCATTTCTTCACCGCGAACGCCTCCGCTTTGACTATCGCGATGCGAAGGGGCAGCACACAGAGCGCGAGGTCGAACCCCAGGCCATGCTGATCCTGCCGCCGCTGTGGTATCTCGTCGGATGGGACCCCGCGCGCGCGGGTTTTCGTCATTTCCGGATGGATCGGATCAGTCAGCCAGTGGCGGTGGCGGGAACAAGTTTTCGCCGCCGCCACGTGCCGTTTGACGATGATGTCTGCCCCTACAGCGTCTTGCAGCACAGGGAATAGTGGTCCGCCAAGCACCGGACAGCCGCTGACCATTTGGGCTTTGCGCCCGCTTGCGGCACCGTGGGGCGCCGTTCATGGCCTGTCGCCACGACATCCGGGGGCGAATGGCGCGGTTGCGGCTGCCGCGCGCTGTTGGCGCGATTGCCCCATCTCGGCGACGGGTGAGGCGCGGAACAAGCGGTGGTTTTGGCGAGGCGGTGGCGGAACCGCCGCCTGCCAGCCGCCCTGATCAGGCGGCTTTGACCAATGCGAAACCAATCCTTGCACCATGTCCCAAGCCGTACCCAAGTTGAATCATCATCTCGGCCATCGGTTCCAGATAGCGTGCATTGCGGAGCGGGCCGCAGTCGATGGCCACCATTCCCAGATCTTCGGCAAAGCGCATGACCTGCGCGCGCGCATCGGCATCATCCGCGGCAACATAGACCGGCACCGGCGCGGCCATGCCCGCGGCCTGACCTTTGAGAAGGTCTGAAAAGACCTTGTTGAACGCTTTGACCACCCGCGTGCCGGAGACCATGGAGGCCAGGGTTTCACCGGCAGATGTATCATGCCCAACCGTCAGGCTCATGTAGTCCGGAGCCAGCGGATTGGTGACATCGATCAGCACCTTTCCCGTGAGCGCATCCTGCACCGACCTTATCGACAGCAGCGCCTTTGCCGGATCGTAGGGCAGGGCGAGCACGACGAGGTCGGCGGCTTTGATCGCGGTTTCCGCGTCCCCGTCCTGACCCACAACGCTCACATCATATCCGGCTTTGCGGCTCAGCTCGGCCATGGGCGCGCCCATGTTCCCGCACCCAAGAATTGCTACCTTCATCACATTTCTCCTGTTTTGTGTCGATACGGGAGGTATAGCCACGACAGGCTTGGCTGACTTTCCGCCATCTGCCAATGAATATGGATTAACTGCCAAACCGAAGAGAAAGCGATGACCGCGCGGATCGACCCTGACCAGACGCCGATGCCGATCTTCGTTCTGAAGGAGCGGTACGCGCATATCCGCGTGCCGTTCCACGCGCATCGCCGCGCCCAGCTCATTCATGTGAGCCAGGGCACACTCACCGTTGCCACCCGGCATCATCAATGGACCATTCCGCCACAGCGCGGTGTCTGGATCGCCCCCGGCAGCGCGCACCGGATCGCCTCTGCCACGCCGTTTACGCTGACGACCTGCTATGTGGAGCCGGAACGCTTCGGCACACAGCACCAAGGCATTGTCGCCATTGATGCCCTGACTCAGGCGTTGCTGCCCGAGATTGCCGACCTCGGCGCGGATTGGAAAACGCCGGAAGCCGAACGGTTGGTCAGTGTGTTGTTCGACCGTTTGAAAGCCCTGCCGGATCCCAGAGCGGGCTTGCCGATTGCATCGGAGGGACCGGTGGCGCGGCTGGCGAAACTCCTGCTGAATGACCCCGCGCTGCAGGACCCTTTGTCAGCGCTGGCGCGCCGCACGGGCCTCAGCGAGCGCACCGCCGCGCGCCATTTCTTGTCGGAATATGGAATGTCTTTCGGGGCCTGGCGGCGACAATTACGGCTTCAGACGGCGCTGGCGCGACTTGGGGCAGGTGTCTCGGTGACCGCGGCGGCCTTCGACGTCGGATACAAGGATGTGTCGTCTTTCATCACGGCATTCCGGGCGGAATACGGAACCTCGCCGGGCCAGATGTTCCGGGCAAAAACCTAGAGACGCCAGTGCCTGACCCGGCAGCGGCCGCTGGGCTGAATGCGCGTTTTGGTGGTTGTACGGGCAGGTTGGTGCGGCAAGGGGGGACGGAGCTGTTCGACCGAACGCAGCCGCCGTGGCGCCGGGGGCAGCCGCAGGCAGTTTCCGTCTGGAGTCTACGGTTGAGAGGGCCGGTTCTTGCCGATCCGGCCTTGCGGGCGTGACCGCCCCCGACGCCACCGATGTGCCGACGAGGGGCTCCGATGCTCCACCAGGGAGGAGGGTCAGGCCGGAAAGTGTGACGGTCTGGCGAGGGTCACTGCATCAAGGCCGCGCCGCAGACTGCGGGCGCGGGGCGCTTTTCCGCAAACCGTCCAAGGCCCGGTGATCAGAACGGGATATCGTCGTCAAAGCCCGAATTGCCGCCCGGCGCGCTGGCGCCTGCGCTGCCGCCGCCGCGCGGTTCCTCGTCATAGCCGCCGTAGCCGCCACCCTGACCGCCGCCGTAACCGCCCTGGCCCGCGCCGCCGCCCGACCCGCCGCCATCGCGGCCGTCCAGAAGCGTCAGCTCACCGCGGAACGGACGCAGCACCACCTCGGTGGAATAGCGGTCTGCCCCCGACTGGTCCTGCCATTTGCGGGTTTCCAGCTGGCCTTCGATGTACACTTTCGAGCCTTTGCGCAGATATTGCTCGGCGATCTTCGCCAAAGGTTCCGAGAAAATCGCCACCGAATGCCATTCGGTGCGCTCTTTGCGCTCGCCCGAGGCTTTGTCGCGCCAGGTTTCCGAGGTGGCAATCCGCAGGTTGCAGACTTTACCGCCATTGGGGAAAGACCGCACTTCCGGATCGCGGCCCAGATTGCCGACGATGATCACCTTGTTGACCGAACCCGCCATGTTGTCCTCCGCTCGAATCTGATTTGGCGACCGTGATAGACCAAAGCTGCTGCGGAAGAAAGCGGCGCTTGGGTCGGTGGGGGGCACAAATGGACAGCGCGCGGCGGCACGGGGCAGGGCCTTTCCGTCGGCGGGGAATTGCCGAGGGAAATCGGCCCGGAAAGGGAGCTTTTCACAAGGCTGGCGCTTTGGCCACATCCGGGTATAGTCCCTGCGGAGCCAGCAGGGTTCGGGGGAAATGCATGCGGCGTGTTGTGGCGATGGTTGTGTTGGGGGGCATGGGTTTGATGCCGCAAACGGTGGGGGCCGAAGGGCTGTCACTTTCGGGTGGGTCGGTGAAGTCGCGCGCGGCGCTGTTCGCAACGCAAACCCGGCTGATGGACCGCCGTCTGTCCTCGCAATATTCCGCCTCGAAACGCCTGCAGCCTGGTTTCACCCTCGACGACAGCGACGAGGCGATCGTGCTGCCCCGCTACCGCGGCCGCTACCGTGGCGAGCATCTGGCCACGGCCAAGGCGGCGGCGAACCGGTATGGTGTGCCCGAGGATCTCTTCTTGCGGCTCGTGCAGCAGGAAAGCGGCTGGAATCCCAATGCCGTGTCCAACAAAGGTGCCATCGGCCTCGCGCAGTTGATGCCGGGGACCGCGGCCAAGCTGGGGGTGGATCCGCGCGATCCGCAGGCCAATCTCAACGGCGGCGCGCGCTATCTGCGGATGATGTACGACCGGTTCGGCGATTGGAAACTGGCGCTGGCGGCCTATAATGCCGGGCCGGAGGCGGTGGCGAAGCATGGCAGCGTGCCGCCCTATCAGGAAACCCTGAACTATGTGCGGGTGGTTTTCGGCAGCGGCTGACCGGCCCGGCCCCCGCGACACGAAGGATCACACCATGCTGACGCACAAGCCCGTCCTGTGCTGGCTGGCAACCGTTGATGCCCGAAACCGGCCCAATGTCTCGCCAAAGGAGATCTTTGCGGAAATCGCGGAGGATCACCTTGTCATTGCCGATATCGCTTCGGCGGGCACGGTGCGCAACATCAGGGCCAACCCGGAGGTCTGTGTGAGCATGATCGACATTTTCCTGCAAAGGGGGTGTAAACTGGACGGCACCGCCGAGATCATCGCGGCAGATCATCCCGAACATCCGGCCTTGTGCGCCCCCTTGACCGCGATGGCGGGGGGTCATTTTCCCATCCGCCACGTGATTTCCGTGCATGTGACCCGCAGGTCCCCGATCCTGGCGCCAAGCTACACATTCTTCCCAACGCGCAGCGAAGCCGAGATGCGCGCGGATGCCTATCGGAGCTATGGCGTTCAGCCGGCGGCGACGGGCCGTTAGGCTGCCCCTGTCAACGAACCGCGCGGCCCTTTCGCAAACAGGGCGCTGCGGCCGCCAATCCAGCGATATATTGCGAAAAAGCCGCCCGGTGTCGGGCGGCTTTTCTCTGCATAGGGCCTGAATATCTCTCAGGCTATGTGAAATCTCAGGCCCATTGAAATCCGGCAGGCGGTTACGGAATGATCCGCGTGTATTTCGACCCCGCCAGCGAAGCACCGGCGATCAGACCGGCCTGACCAAAGACCAGCGCGATGACCGGCGCGGTGGCGGTGGTGGTGTCGGCACCGATGGCGCCGCCGCGGTCGGGCAGCGCGTAGCGCGCATCCGCGCCCAGTTCCCAACCATCCGCACGGCGGAAATTGGCCAGCGCATCTTGCGTCATGAAGAACAAGGCATGCGCATATTGCTGCGCGCCGATCTGGAAGCCAAAGCTCGCCGAGGTGGCCGAATAGTAATCCACCGTCACATTGTTGATCCGGAGCGCGCCGGTCCCGTAAGAGCCGCCAAAGCCAAAGCCCGCCTCGGTCACCAGCGGCATATAGAGCACGCCGACCGCCTTGTTCATCAGATCCTGCGTGCCGGGATAGCGGTTGATCAGGAAGTCGCGCGTTGCATCGACCCGCGCATCCAGCTTGGCCGCGCCGCCGGTGCCAATGCCATTGCCGCAGGCCGCAAGGCCCAGGGTCGCACCGCCCGCCAGGATCAGACCCCGGCGGCTGAGGCGCGCTTGGCGCACCGTCGAAGGGGTTTCACTCAGGGACGTGCCGAAAGAAGGGGATTTCCGGGTCATTGCTCTGCCTCGCTTTGGTTCCCGGGCATTGGATGCCCTTTTTTTCTATAGATAGACGAAATTCCCTGACTTGTCACTGTCGCTGGTGGGATCTGTCAAGCAAAAGCCCCGTGAAATGACCGTGACCGCCGCAAGATACGCCGTAATCCGCCAGAAGCGCGCCTGAGGACGGGGCAGGCGGGCCTCAGCCCGCCGCCAAGAGCGCCGCGGCGGCCGGGGCGAAATAGCTCAGCACCCCGTCGCAACCGGCGCGTTTGAAGCCCAAGAGGCTCTCCATCATCGCCGCATCGCCGTTGATCCAGCCATTGCGCGCGGCCCCCGCGATCATCGCATATTCGCCCGAGACCTGATAGGCATAGGTCGGCACGCCAAAGCTGTCTTTCACCCGGCGGCAAATGTCGAGATAGGGCATCCCCGGCTTGACCATCACCATATCCGCCCCCTCGGCCAGATCGCGCGCCACCAGCCGCAGCGCCTCATCCGAATTGCCGGGGTTCATTTGATAGGTCTTCTTGTCACCCTTCAGCGTGCCGGTCGCGCCCACCGCATCGCGGAAGGGGCCGTAAAAGGCGCTGGCATATTTCGCGGCATAGGAAAGGATGGTGACATCCTGATGCCCATGCGCCTCCAGCGCCGCGCGGATCGCACCGATGCGGCCATCCATCATATCCGAGGGGCCGAGGATATCCGCGCCAGCCTCAGCCTGCGCCAGCGCCATCTTGACCAGCGCCTCCACCGTCTCATCATTCAGAATGCGGTTGCCCGAGACGAAGCCATCATGGCCGTCGATGTTATAGGGGTCGAGCGCGATATCGGTCATGATCGCCACCTCCGGCACCGCCGCTTTCACTGCGCGGATCACCCGGTTGACCAGATTGTCCGCGTCCCAGGCCTCGGCGCAATGCGCGGTGCGGGCGGCGGGATCGGTATAGGGAAAGAGGCAGATCGCCGGGATCTTCAGCTCGGCCGCCAGCTCGGCGGCCTGCACCGCCCCTTGCAGCGTCAGGCGTTTCACCCCGGGCATCGAGGGAATTTCCACATCCGCGCCCGGCACTTCGGTGATGAAGATCGGCCAGATCAGATCCGCGGCGCTCAGCCGGTTCTCCTGCGCCAGATCGCGCAGGGCAGCGCTCGCGCGCAGGCGGCGCAGGCGGGCGGTCGGGAAAGCGGCGGGGGCGTGCGGCTGGAATGGCATCTGGCTCTGGCTCTTGCTCCGGGATGGCAGAGGGGTGCCACGGATCGCCGCCCGGCTCAAGCCTTTCGCGCTGCGACCATCGCGCACGGGGACGGCGAACCCGCGCCCGAGGCGATTGCCAAGACGCTTGGCCCCGCTCGAAATGCAGCGGGCCGCGGCGCAGGGCGTCGTTTGTCGGGTTTTCCTCGCCTGCGGCCTTCGCTACTGTCGGGCATCACTCAGCGGAGCAGCCCGGTGCATCTGACGCAATCCATCCTGCAACTCATCGATCTTCGGTCCTTTTCCAACCTGTGGTACTGGATCGTGCTGGCGGTCGGCTGGTCCTCGATCACCCATTGGGTGCTCGGCGTGCCGCATGATCTGATCATGCGGGCGCGGCGGCGCGGCGGGGAGGCCGCCGAGGATATGGTGGCGCTGTTGCGCATTCACCTGCGGCGGATCCTTTACATCGAGAAAGAGGGCGGGCTGGTGCTGACCGTCTTTGTCAGCTTCCTCTTGACCACGCTGGCGGTGACCGGCTTTTTCTATCACCTCGAATTCAGTCAGGCGCTGTTTTTGCTGCTGTTTCCCTACACGCTCGTCTGGCTGCTCAGCCTGCGCGCAGCGGGGCGGATCGCGGCGCTGATCGGGGCGGGCATCCCCGACCCTGAGGTGCTGACCGCCGCTTTGTTGCGCCACCGTTTGCAGGTGCAGATCCTCGGGATGCTGGCGATCACCGTCACCGCGCTCTGGGGGATGTTGCAAAACCTGACCTATTCCGTGTTGGGCGGCTGAAGCGCGGCGGGCGACAGGGGCCGCAGGGTCTCAGGATGTGGCACTATTCTCACCGGCGCGGGGCTTGACTTCGCCTCAAGGCGGGGTAGGTCGGAGGCATGATGCAGGCGAACCATTTCACCCTATCCGGCGCCCCCGAGGGCTTTGACGCGCGTATCCTGGCCCGGGAATGGGCCAAGGGCACGCCCGTCCTCCATATCGCGCGCGATGACCGGCGGCTGGAGGCGATGCGGGCAGCATTGGCCTTTCTGGCGCCGCAGGCGGTGGTGCTGAGCTTCCCGGCCTGGGATTGCCAACCCTATGACCGCGTTTCGCCCAACCCCGAGGTCTCGGCCAACCGGATGGCGGTGCTGGCGGCGCTGGCAGCGGGGATGCCGGGAAATTTCATCCTGCTGACCACGCTCTCGGCGGCGATGCAGCGGCTGCCCGCGCGCGACCTGCTGCGCGCCTCGTCCTTTGTGGCGAAAGTCGGCGGCCGGATTGATGAAGCTGCCTTGCGCAACTTCCTCGTGCATATGGGTTTTTCGCAAACCTCCACCGTGTCTGAGCCCGGCGATTATGCCATTCGTGGCGGCATCATCGACATTTTCCCGCCGGGGGAATCCGGGCCCGTCCGGCTCGATCTCTTCGGCGATGTGCTGGATGGCGCGCGCCGCTTTGATCCCGTGACCCAGCGCACCACCGAAAAGATGACGGCGGTGGAACTGGCCCCGGTCTCGGAAGTGATCCTCGATGAAGCGTCGATCACCCGCTTCCGGCAGAATTACCGGGTGGAATTCGGCTCGGGCGGCGCCGAAGATCCGCTTTATGAGGCGATTTCGGCGGGCCGCAAACAGGCGGGGATGGAGCATTGGCTGGGCTTTTTTCACGACCGGCTGGAGACGATCTTCGACTATCTGCCGCAGGCCACGGTGACGGTGGACGATCAGGTCGAACCGCAACGGATTGCGCGCTGGGAGTCGATCCTCGATCAATACGACACCCGCGCCGAGGCGATGAAGCGCCGTGACCGGGTGGATTCGGTCTATAAACCCGCCGCGCCGCATCTGCTGTATATGGATGAGGCCGCCTGGAATGCGGCCCTCGCGCCGCACCGCACGCTGCGGCTGGCGGTGCTGCCGCAGGCGACCGGCCCCGGAGTTCTCGACGCCGGAGGCCGCATCGGCCGCAATTTCGCCCCCGAGCGTCAGTTGGAAAACGTCAGCCTCTTCAAGGCGATGGCCGATCATGTGAATGCGCGCCGCCGCGAAGGGCAGGTGATCATCGCCTCCTGGTCCGAGGGCGCGCGCGAGCGTCTGAAGGGCCTGATGGAGGATGAGGGGATCGAGGGCGCCACGCCCATCCGCGACATCCGCGATGTCCCCGAAGGCAAGGGCGGCATCTACCTTGGCATCTGGGCGCTCGATCAGGGCTTTCAGGCCGAAGGGCTGACGGTGATCTCGGAGCAGGATGTGCTGGGCGACCGGCTGATCCGCAGCCCGAAGAAAAAGCGCAAAGCGGATAATTTCCTGACCGAGGCGCAGAGCCTCTCGGCGGGGGATCTGGTGGTCCATGTCGATCACGGCGTCGGCCGCTACAAGGGCCTTGAGACGATCACCGCGCTCGGGGCGCCGCATGATTGCGTCTGGCTGGAATATGCGGGCGGCGACCGTCTCTATCTTCCAGTTGAAAACATTGAACTTCTCAGCCGTTATGGCCATGAAGAGGGGCTTCTCGACAAGCTTGGCGGCGGGGCATGGCAGGCGAAAAAGGCCAAGCTGAAGGAACGCATCCGCCAGATTGCCGAGCGTCTGATGCGGGTCGCTGCCGAGCGTCATCTGCGCGCGGCGCCGATCCTCGAGGCACCGCATCACGAATGGGAGGCCTTCGCCGCGCGTTTCCCCTGGCAGGAGACCGAGGATCAGCTGACCGCGATCGAGGATGTGGTCACCGACCTCGCGGCAGGCAATCCGATGGACCGGCTGGTGGTCGGCGATGTGGGTTTTGGCAAGACCGAAGTGGCGATGCGCGCGGCCTTTGTCGCTGCCGAAGCCGGGATGCAGGTGGCCGTCGTGGCGCCCACCACGCTCCTCGCGCGTCAGCACCACAACAGCTTTGTCGAGCGGTTCCGCGGCACCGCGATCACCGTGCGGCCGCTGTCGCGTTTCGTCTCGACCAAGGATGCCAATGCCACGCGGGAGGGGCTGGCGGATGGGTCGGTCGATATCGTCATCGGCACCCATGCGGTGCTGGCCAAGGGGGTGAAGTTCAAGAACCTCGGCCTGCTTGTGATTGACGAAGAACAACATTTCGGCGTTGGGCATAAAGAGCGGCTGAAGGAAATGCGGGCGGAGATTCACGTCCTCACCCTGACCGCGACGCCGATCCCGCGCACGCTGCAGCTGAGCCTGACCGGGGTGCGCGACCTCTCGATCATCGGCACGCCGCCGGTCGACCGGCTGGCGATCCGCACCTATGTCTCCGAGTTCGACGGGGTCACCGTGCGCGAGGCGCTGTTGCGTGAGCATTACCGCGGCGGCCAGAGCTTCTATGTGGTTCCCCGCATCTCGGATCTGCGCGAGATCGAGGAATTCCTGACCACCCATGTCCCCGAGGTGACCTTTATCACCGCGCATGGGCAGATGGCGGCTGGCGAGCTCGATGACCGGATGAACGCCTTCTACGACGGTAAATATGACGTGCTGCTGGCCACGACCATCGTCGAAAGCGGCCTCGACATTCCCACCGCCAATACGATGATCGTGCATCGGGCGGATATGTTCGGCCTCAGCCAACTCTATCAGATCCGCGGCCGGGTCGGCCGGGCGAAAACCCGTGCCTATTGCTATCTGACCACCAAACCCCGGATGCCGCTGACGCCGCAAGCCACGAAACGGCTGCGGCTTCTGGGCAGCCTCGACAGCCTCGGCGCGGGCTTTACCCTGGCCAGCCAGGACCTTGACCTGCGCGGCGCCGGCAACCTTCTGGGCGAGGAACAATCGGGCCATATCAAGGAGGTGGGGTTCGAGCTCTACCAATCCATGCTGGAAGACACGATTGCCAAGATCAAATCCGGCGAGATCTCCGGCCCCGAAGACAGCGGCCAATGGGCGCCGCAGATCAACCTTGGTGTGCCGGTGATGATCCCGGAGAGTTATATCCCCGATCTCGACATCCGCCTCGGCCTCTACCGCCGCCTCTCCACGCTGACCACCAAGGTCGAGATGGAGGGGTTTGCCGCCGAGCTGATCGACCGTTTCGGTCCGGTCCCGCGCGAGGTGAACACGCTGCTCGTTGTGATGCGGATCAAGGCGATGTGCAAACGCGCCCATATCGCACGGATGGATGCGGGGCCCAAGGGCTGCACCGTGCAGTTCCATCAGGATAAATTCCCCAATCCGGCGGGTCTTGTCGATTACCTGACCGCCGAGCGCGGCATGGCGAAAGTGGTCAACAACAAGATCAGCATCCGCCGCGACTGGACCAATGAGGCCGACAAGATCAAGGGCGCCTTTGCCGTGGCCCGCGATCTGGCGGAAAAGGCCAAAACCACACCCGCCGCGCCAAAACCAGCGACGGCCAAGCCCAGTGACAACCGCCCCGCCTCACGCCCGGCACCCGTCAAGCCCGCCCCCAAACCGCGCCGCTAACGCAGCACAGGACGCCGAAACCGATAAAAACAAAGGGCAGGACCGCACTGGCCCCGCCCTTTGCTTCGTTCAAAATATCCCCGCCGGAGGCTTCCGCACGCAATGCCGGGCGCGCGGATTGCGGTCAAAACTCCTCGGTCTGCCGCATCAGCAGCCAGGCCAGCGCCGAACAGATCAACGCGCCTGAGACCAGCGGTACCGGGGTGCCATTGAACATCAGCCCGATCGGCGCCGCGATCAGCACCGCAAACACCGTGGAAATCGCCGCCACGATCGAGGCCGCCATCCCGGCGATATGGCCCATTTTCTGCAAGGCAAGCGCGTTCAGATTGCCAAAGGTCACCCCGGCCATGAACATCAGGCTGACCGCCCAGATGAAGAACACCGGGAATTTCAGCGCGGGAGACAACGCGTCGCCCAGCGTCAGCGCCAGCATCAGCCCGGCCGAGACCACCTGCATCAGATAGGCCCAGCTGACGATTTTCCGCATGCCCAGCTTCATCACGAATTTCGCGTTCAGCATGGTGCCCACGCCCGAAATCACCGCCATCAGCGCGAACCAGCGCGGGAAACTCTCGCCCCGGCCATAGGTCACGTCAAAGATCTGCTGCGCCGAGGAAATCATCGCGAACATCTGCGCAAAACCCAAGGTCATCACCATGGTGTAGATCACCACTTCCCGGTTGCTCAGCACTTCGCGCGCCGCCGCGACCAGCGTGGCCAGATGCAGCGGCCGGCGATGCGGGCGCTCCAATGTCTCGGGCTGGCGCAGACTGACCCAAAGCAGCCCGCTGAGGCCAAAGACGATAAAGGCCAGAAACACCCCGCGCCATCCCGACAGATGAATGATCAGCTGCCCGATGGACGGGGCCACAGCCGGGACCAGCATGAAGATCATCATCACGAAAGAGGTGACCCGCGCCATTTCGCGCCCCGAATATTGGTCGCGCACCATGGCCAGCCCCACAATCCGCGGCCCCGCGGCGCCCAGGCCCTGAATGAACCGCGCCAGCAGCATCATCTCGAGCGTCGGCGCCATGGCCGCCAGAAGCGCCCCCAGCACATAGAGCGCCACGCCTCCGGCAATCGCCGGTTTGCGGCCAAAGGCATCCGAGAGCGGCCCGGCAAAGAAAGTACCCGCCCCCATGCCAAAGACAAAGGCGGTCAGCACCAGCTGCGCCTTGTTCAGATTGTCCGGGCTCAGCGCCGCGCCAATCTCGGGCAGGGCGGGCAGCATGGCATCAATGGAAAACGACACGGTGGCAAACAGCATCGCCAACATGGCGGTAAATTCAAACAGGCTCGGCTGCTTGCGCAGGGGCGGCGCCGCGGCCGTCACCTCCGAGGTCAAATTCGCGGTCATTGGGATGTTCCCTTCAAGTCGTCAATCACTTGCGTCCAAAGCTGGCTGGGCTGCGCGCCCGAAACCACATGCGTCTCGGCGACGATATAGGTCGGCACGGCGTTGACGCCACGTTCGCGCGCATGCGCATCGCGCGACAGGATCAGGTCACGGTCGGCATCACTGGCCAAAAGCCGGACCACCAGCGCCCGCTCCATGCCCTGTGCCGCTGCAATATCAGTTAGCACGGCGGGTTCCCCAATGTCCTTGCCCTCGCGGAAATAGGCGCGCATCAGCGCCGAGAGCATCCGCGTCTGCTTGCCCTCCAGCCCCGCCCAATAGATCAGGCGGTGCGCGTCAATCGTGTTCGGCGTCCGCTCGATCGCGGGCAGGTTCATCTCGATCCCGGCGGCCTCGGCGGCCTCGACCACCGGGCCATAGGATTTCAGCACGCCCTTGGCACCGCCGAATTTCGCCTCGAGATATTCGATACGGTCCATCCCCTGCGGCGGCATCCCGAGGTTGAGCAGGAACGGATGCCATTCCACCGCAAAGGGATGCTCGGGCCGGGCCTCCAGCGCGCGGTCCAGATGTGCCTTGCCGATATAGCACCAGGGGCAGGTGGGATCTGCGAAAATATCCAGACGGATCATGGGGTCAGTCCTTTGCGGCCAGCGCCACCAGCGCACCGATGCCGACAAAGGCACCGCCGGTGATGCGGTTGAAAATGCGCCCGTGACGGGCAAGCCAGGGCGCCAGACGCGCCGCGGCCAGAATAAGGGTCAGCTCCACCGCCAGTTCAACCACGGCGAGCGTGCCGCCCAGCAGAAGAAATTCATGCGTGAAACCTGCGCCCGGTGTCATAAAGACCGGCAGGAAGGTGGTAAAGAACAATAAGGTCTTCGGGTTCGACAGCATCACCATCAACCCCTGCACGAAACCGCGATGCGCCGCCTGCACCCGCGGGGGTGCCACCGCCTCCGCCCCGGCAAACCCCGGCGCCCGCCACAGGCGCAGCCCCAGCCAGATCAGATAGGCGCCCCCCGCCCATTTCACCGCGCGAAACAGGATCTCGGAGGTGGCCATCACCGCACCGAGACCGGCCAGACAGATGCCCACCATCGCCCACATGCCCAGCACCGAGCCCAAGGCCGTCCAGACCGCCCGCCGCGCCCCCAGACGCGCGCCGTGATCCAGGCAGAGCAGGGCATTTGGCCCCGGCGTCAGCGACAGGGCGAGGGCGGCGAGCACAAAGACCAGCCAAAATTCAAAACTCATGGCAAAAGCCTCCGGACAGGGCCGCCTTGTCAGCCGCCGCCCCGCCACCACCGCCACAAAGAGCGGAACAGTGCACAGGGATCGGCATGGACAGAGCACATCGGTTTTTGCTACGCCTCACGCCGGATCGTTGCAAGCCCGGCGCGCGCGCGCAGGCACGCTCCCGCAGCCCGGCCCGCCGGTGCACAATGCATGAGAGAGAACGGAGCCAGAGAGCCATGGGCGAGATCGAACAGACCAGGATCATCCGGATTGCCCGCGAAAACGGCAGCGAATCCGTGCCCGAGCCGGTGGATCTTGCGGTACGGGTACGCGAATTGCGCAAGGCGCGCGGCTGGACGCTGGAGCAGGCGGCGGTTCAGGCGGGGCTGGCACGCTCAACTTTGTCCAAAATCGAGAATGGCCAGATGTCGCCCACCTATGAGGCGCTGAAAAAACTGGCTGAGGGGCTGGAAATCTCCGTCCCGCAACTCTTCACGCCCCCCTCGCGCGGACAGGTCATGGGGCGGATGACCACCACCAAAAGCGGCGAGGGCCAGGCGCATATCACCACCACCTATGAGCACGAGCTTCTGGCCCACAGTCTCACACGCAAACAGATGCTGCCCTACCGCGCCCGCATCCGCGCCCGCAAGTTTGAGGAATTCGGCGGCTGGGTCCGCCATGACGGCGAGGAATTTCTCTATGTCCTCACCGGCACCGCGCGGCTCTTCACTGAATTCTATGAACCCGTCGATCTGCGGCGCGGCGACAGCGCCTATTACGACGCCAGCATGGGCCACAACCTGATCTCTACCGGCGAAGAAGATGCGCTGGTGCTCTGGGTCACCTCGCTGACCTGACCCGCCGGAAACACACCCCGACCCCGAAACCCGCGCCCCGCAACCTCCGTCCACCGCCGGACCCGCGCTTTCTTCTTGGCGAAAATACCTCGGGGGAGGCGGCGCCAGCCGCCGGGGGCAGCGCCCCCAAAGGCCCGGCCCACCCCAGGCGCAGACAAAACGCGCGCGGCGGCCCCATCCGCCACCTCGCGCGTGATATTCCGTTGAACGTACCGCCGATCAGGCCCGCTCAGGCTGCCCGTTCACTCCGCGTCGTCATCGCCGAATTTGGAATCATCGTCATATTCATCCTCGCCTTCGCCCAGATATTTGGCGGAATTGGCGATGGATTGATTGTCATGCCGGGGGTCCATCACGACATCCGAGGGCAGTTCGCCCGTCAGCCAATCGCGGATGTCTTCGCGGGCTTCAGCGGCTTCCTGCTCTTCCAGCCCTGCGATATAGGCGATGAAAGCGCGCTGATCGCCGTCGATTTCATCGAGTTCGGCCTCATCCGCGGCAGGCCAGCGTTCGGTGATCGCATCGTAGAATGCGGACCAGTTCTCCTGCACATGTTGCCATTTCATCTGAGGCTCCTCCCGGATCTTTGAGCGCGGCCCTCGCGGGCCGTATACAGTCGCGCGCCCGCCCATGCCCGCCTATTCTGCGGCCAAGGCGTTAAATTGCAAATGAAAAACGCGAAGGCTTTGTTGTGGTTCCCGGCAGGCCCGGTTTTCTTCGCGCGCGCCGCCCGGCCCGCAGAGGGGCCGCCGCATCGCAGCGCGAGAACCGGCATTCAGGCGCAATTCTGCCCCAGAGACACCCCGGGGCCGGTAGCGCCCCGGTCCGCCGGGAGCGTGCGGCCTGGCACCCGCCCAGCCCCAACGCGTACAGCCCTAACGCGTACGGCCAGAACACGCCCTGCCAGAACGTGCCCTGCAAGAGCGCGGGCAGCGCTCCGGCGCCTGATGTGGCGCCGCCGCGCCGCGCGCGGTCAGAACCAGCTTTGCACGGTGCGGGCGCCACCCGCGACATCATCGCCCATGCCCGCCACAGTGTTGCAGCCAGCCAGTGCCATCATCATTGCGATCACGATCAGTTTCTTCATTTCTCTGCCTCAAACCACCAGACGTCCGGTTGGAACCCGGGCCAGTCCCCATATAACGGCAGACGGTCGGGATAGTGAAGATCCCGGGCATAGGCCAGCCGCGACACTTTCGAATACCAGATCGGAATCACATAGCGCCCGGCGGTCAGCAACCGGTCCAGCGCCTGCACGGCGGCCTTGTAATCCTCGGGGTTTTCGGCGGTCACGATCTTGGTGATCATCGCATCCACCGCCGGCTGGTTCACCCCCATCACATTTCTGCTATCGGGCGCGCTGACCCCGGCCGAGTTCCAATAGAGGTTCTGCTCATTGCCCGGGCTGAGCGAGAGCGAGCGCAGGATCCAGCTCATGTCAAAGTTATAGGCATTGGTTCGCTGGATGAATTGCGCGTTGTCCACCGTTTCGATGCGCGGGGTGATGCCCAGACGCCGCAGGGCCTCCACATAGATGTCGACCACCTGCTGCGTCTCGCTGGCACCCTGCGCCAAGAGGATTTCGAAATCAAAGGCCTGTCCGGAGGCATTGCGCAAAATCCCCGCCGCATCGGCGGTCCAGCCCGCTTCGGTCAGAAGCTTGATCGCCTTGCGGGTGTTGCCTCGGTTCAGCTCGCTGCCATCCGAGACGGGAAGGTCATAACCCTCCAGCGTGCCGGGGATCAGCTCGGCGGCATAGGGGGCCAGCAGCTCGGCCACCTTGCCCGTCGCCGGGCCATGGTCCATGGCCAGATCGGAGTTCGAGAAATACGAGGTGATCCGCGGCTCGACCCCGTTGTTCAGCGTGGCATTGATGAATTCAAAATTGAAGGCCAGCGTCAGCGCCTCGCGCACGCGCCAATCGGCAAAGATCGGTTTGCGGGTGTTGAACACCAGCCCGGTGATGCCCGAGGGGCGGGAATGCGGGATCTCGGCCTTGAGGACCGCGCCCGAGGTCACGGCGGGAAAGCTGAAGTCCCGTTCCCATTTCGCCGCATTCACCTCGCGCCAGCTGTCCAGCTCGCCCGCCTTGAACGCCTCAAACACCACGCCGCCATCGCCGAAATAATCAAAGCGCACTTCATCAAGATTGTGCAGCCCCTGATTGAACGGCAGATCCTTGCCCCACCAGTTCGGATCGCGCTTGTAGACAACGGTGCGGCCCATATCGACCGTGTCGATCGTATAGGGGCCAGAGCCGATCGGCACCACCGTCGCGGCTTCAGCAAAGTCCTTGCCCTCCCATTGCGCCTTTTCCAGCACCGGGCGCAGCCCCATCAACAGCGGCATCTCGCGGTCCGGCGCATTGAAGGTGATGCGCAGGCTGCGCGCGCCGGTCTGTTCGATCTTGGCCACCTTGCTCCAGGCACCCAGATAGCGCGGCGCGCCGACGCCCACGGTGCCCAGCGTCTCATAGCTCCAGATCACATCCTCAACCGTCACCGGATTGCCATCCGAGAAATGCGCCTCGGGCCGCAGGGTAAACTCGACATAGCTGCGCGCGGCATCGGTCTGGATGCTTTCGGCCAGCAGGCCGTAGAGCGTGAAGGGCTCGTCCAGCGAACGCGCCATCAGCGTCTCGACCGTATAGTTGGTGACGCCGGTCACGGCGCGGCCTTTGCGGATGAAGGGATTGGTCGAATCAAAGCCGCCCGATTCCCCGAAACGGATGCGACCGCCTTTCGGCGCCTCCGGGTTCGCATAGGGCAGATGGGTGAAATCGGCGGGCAGGGCCGGGTCGCCCGCCATCGCAATGCCGTGGCGGGGAGAATCAGCCCCCGCCGCCACAGGCGCAAAGCCACAGCTGAGCGTCACCGCCAACACGGCAAAAGCCCGTGAAAAAGGCGTCATTTGACGGAAAAACTCTGGCGCCTGCATCGCGACAATCCCCATATTTCTTGTGATTTCAGGCGCGAAGCTAGCTTTGCTCAGACGGTCTTGCAAACTTTTAACTGGAAGAGGCTTCGCAAAACGCCTATAAAGATCTCACTGCTCGATAGGTTTCTTGCCTGTATGAAACCTGCCTCATGACTTAGCGCCCGCCTTGTGCGGGCGTTTTTTTTGGTCAAATGCGGATTAACGACAGTTAACGCCCTTGGCCAGCCCGCTGCCAATGGGGCAAAAGTATAGGCTGCACACAAAATCTTGAAGGCAGGAACCCGGTGCTGGCCAAAAGGGTTTCTCGGCGTAATGTCTTTGCAGATGCAGCATAGGAGGGAATCACATGACCCTGGCAGGCAAGACCGCAATCATCACAGGATCGAATTCGGGGATCGGGCTGGGCGTTGCCCGCGAACTGGCCCGCGCCGGTGCGTCGGTTGTGCTGAATTCCTTCACCGACAGCGATGAAGATCACAAACTCGCCGCCGATATGGCTGCCGAATTCGGCGTGCAGGTGCGCTATATTCAGGCCGATATGTCCAAGGGCGATCAATGCCGGGCATTGGTCGAAAAGGCCGGCGGCTGCGACATTCTGGTGAACAATGCGGGCATCCAGCATGTGGCGCCGATCGAGGATTTCCCGGTCGCAAAATGGGATGCGATCATCGCCATCAACCTCAGCTCGGCCTTCCATACCATCGCGGCAGCCCTGCCGGGGATGCGCGAAAAAGGCTGGGGCAGGGTGGTGAACATCGCCTCGGCGCATGGCCTGACGGCGAGCCCGTTCAAATCGGCCTATGTGGCGGCGAAACACGGGATCGTCGGGCTGACGAAAACCGTGGGGCTGGAGACGGCCGAAGTGCCGATCACCTGCAACGCGATCTGCCCGGGCTATGTGCTGACCCCGCTGGTCGAGGCGCAGATCCCCGATCAGATGAAGACCCATAACATGAGCCGCGAGGAAGTGATCAAGGAGGTCATGCTCGACCGGCAGCCCTCGAAGCAATTCGCCACGGTGGAGCAGCTGGGCGGGACGGTGGTGTTCTTGTGCTCGGCGGCGGCCGATCAGATCACCGGCACCACAATCTCGGTGGATGGCGGCTGGACGGCGCTGTGACCCCGAACCGGGAAGGGGGCGCTGCCCCCGTCGCCTGACGGCGACTCCCCCGAGGTATTTTGGCCAAGAAGAAAGGCAAGGGGGAGAGGCGCAGGCTCTGCCCCCCCGGGCTTGCTTCGGTGAAAATATCCTCGGGGGGCGCTTTTTCGCAGAAAAAGCCGGGGGGCAGACGGCCCCCCGACCTTTTTGGGGCGCAGATCCGGTCTGGATCAGGCGGCCTGTTCGCGGCTGGCGTCTTTCAGCCAGTTCAGCACGTTTTCGGGCGACGAGACGCCATAGGGATCTTCGCCGTGGTTGTCGCACAGGCCCGGCTCTTCAAACCAGGCTTCGACCTTGCCATCGTTGATGATGGCGGCATAGCGCCAGGAGCGCAGGCCAAAGCCCAGGTTGTCCTTGCGCACCAGCATGCCGACGCGGCGGGTGAACTCGCCCGAGCCATCCGGGATGACTTTCACGTTTTCAAGGCCTTGCGCCTTGGCCCATTGGTTCATCACAAAGGCGTCGTTGACGCTGAGGCAATAGATGCTGTCGATGCCTTCGGCTTGGAAATCGGCAAAGCCCTTTTCAAAGCCCGGCAGCTGGAAGGTCGAGCAGGTGGGGGTGAAGGCGCCCGGCAGCGCGAAGAGGACCACACGTTTGCCACCGAAATAATCTTCGGTGGTCAGGTCTTCCCAGCGGTAGGGGTTCGGGCCACCGATGCTTTCGTCGCGCACGCGGGTGCGGAAGGTGACCGAGGGGAGTTTCATACCCGGAATCATGATGTACCTCATCGTTTCGGGCCCGGGGAGGGGCAGGTTTCGCCCATGGCTATACCCGAGCAAAGGGGAAGGTCAACGCGCTGCGGTGCAGAAATTTGCGCCTTGAGCCTTGCGCCGGATGCACATCTGGCCTGCGTTGCGTTTTGATGCGCAAACGCCTATCAAGAGGGCGATCTGTGACAAGGAACATGCCGTGCGCGACCTGAAGATTCCGTCCGAACGTCACCCCGAAAAGGCCCGCAAGCCCGATCAGGCGCAGCCGAAAAAGCCCGACTGGATCCGCGTCAAGGCGCCGACCTCGCAGGGCTATAAAGAAACCCGCGACATCATGCGCGAACATAAGCTCGTCACCGTCTGCGAAGAGGCGGGCTGCCCCAATGTCGGCGAATGCTGGAGCCAGGGCCACGCCACGATGATGATCATGGGCGAGGTCTGCACCCGCGCCTGTACCTTCTGCAACATCGCCACCGGCAAGCCGCCCTCGGCTCTGGATGTGTTCGAGCCGGGCCGGGTTGCCGATGCGGTGAAAAAGCTGGGGCTGAAGCATGTGGTGATCACCTCGGTCGACCGCGATGACGTTGACGATGGCGGCGCCGAGCATTTCGCCCAGACCATCCGCGCCGTGCGCAAGCAATCGCCGGGCACGACGATCGAGATTCTGACGCCGGATTTCATCCGCGCCGATGCGTCGGTGCTCGAGGTGGTGGTTCGGGCCAAGCCCGATGTGTTCAACCACAATCTGGAAACCGTGCCGGGAATTTACCCCGAGGTGCGGCCGGGCGCGCGCTATTTCCACTCGCTGCGGCTGTTGCAGCGGGTCAAGGAGATGGACCCGAGCATGTTCACCAAATCCGGCATCATGGTGGGCCTTGGCGAAGACCGGCAGGGCGTGTTGCAGGTGATGGATGACATGCGCGCCGCCGACATCGATTTCCTGACCATCGGCCAATATCTGCAGCCGACGCCAAAGCACCACCGCGTGGATCGTTTTGTGACCCCGGACGAGTTCAAAAGCTATGAGACCGCTGCCTATGGCAAAGGCTTCCTGATGGTCTCGGCGACGCCGCTGACCCGCTCGTCCTATCACGCGGGCGATGATTTCGCGCGGCTGCGCGATGCGCGGATGGCCAAGCTCGCGCAGGGCTGACGCCCTATATCGCTGAAGTTGAAGGGAAACCCCCGGCGCCTGTGGCGACCGGGGGTTTTTCGTCAGCCATCGCCGGGCTGGGTTTCCACGGCGGGCACCTTCTTCAGATAGGCCGCCACCGCCTGCCGGTCGCTCTCGGGCAAGAGCGCGAAATGGTCGATGACATAGACCATCTCACCGCCCGCCGAGTCGAAATCCGGGGTGAAGCCCGAGGTCAGATATTCGGTGATGTCATCTTTGGTCCAGTCGAGGCCGCCCGGCGTGATGTTGGGGATGCGGCCGCGCCCAGAGGGGTTCGGCGCGCCTGCCAGCCAGCGGCTGCGGTCGATCCCGCCCAAAGCATCGCGCGGGCTGTGGCATTCGCCGCAATGGCCCGGCCCCTCGGCCAGATAGCGGCCACGCTCTTCCTCTGCCGTCAGCGGGCCGGTGACCACCCAGTCTGGCTTGAGGTAAAGCAGCTTCCAGCCGCCCAGCAAGGCACGGATGTTGAACGGAAATCCGATCTCATGCGGTTTGCTCGGCGTGGGGTCGGCGGGCAGGGTGGCCAGATAGGCGCGCAGATCCGCCACATCCTGCGGCACCATATGCGTGTAAGAGGCATAGGGCAGCGCCGGGTAGAGATGTTCATCCGCCGGGCCCGTGCCCTTCACCAGCGCATTCGCCAGATCAACGGTGCTCCAGTCGCCGATCCCCTCTGCCGGATCGCTGGAGATATTGGGCACATAGAAAGTGCCAAAGGCCGAGGTAATGCTTTGCCCGCCCGAGAGCACATCGCGCGCCTCCCCCTCGGCCCCCGGCGCCCAATGGCACGAGGCGCAGCCGCCTGCATCATAGACCTCTTTGCCATGCGCCGGATCGGGGGTCAGCGCCGCAAAGGCGGCGGCGTCCACATGCTGCGGCTTGGTGATCACCATGAAGCCCGCGCCGGAGATCAGGACGAGGGCCGCGCCGCTCATCAAAAAATTGCGCATGGAAACTCTCCCAATCCAACTCGGATCAGTCTGACCGAGGGGCGGGCCCCGGGCAAGACCGCAGAGGCCGGAATCACGGCTGGGCGATCAGTTTCACCCCGTGGCGCGGCGGCTTTTCCATCCGCGCCCAATCGGGCCAGAGCCCGGCACGGTCGAGGCCAAAGATCACCAGCCCCAACAGGATGACCGCGAAAACCAGCTTGACCCGTCCGGGGGATGGCGGGTTGCGGGCCCAACGGGCGGCGCGGACAAACCATAGGAAATTCATATATTTGCCTGCCTTTCTTCGCGCAATTTCATCAGCCAGCGGCCCAGAGCCAGCCAAGGATCGGCCGAAAAATGTCCGCGCGCGAGGCCCGAGGGCGACGGCAGCACCCAAAGCTGCGTCGGCCCAAACCCGGGCTGCGGCGCCAGCGGTCCCACAACCTGCCGCTGCCCCAATGCCAGACGGGCGGCGGTCAGCGAGGTGAAGGCAAGCGCGCGCGGCGCATGGGACCGGATGCTCTCGCGCAGGCGGTCCGGGTTGTAGGCCGCGCGGGGAATCTCGCGATCCGCCCCGGCGGCGGTTTTGGCCAGATCGGTCAGACCGATGCGCCAACCCAGAAGCAGGTGATCCTCGTCCGGGCGCAGCAGGCGCGGGGTGATTCCCGCCTCTGCCAGCAGCGGCCAGAAACGGTTGCCGGGACCGGCATAGTAATGCCCGGCGCGGGCCGAGGCCGCCCCCGCCGCCGTGCCGCAAAACACCAGATCAAGGCCGGGGCCAAGCCGGTCGGGCAGTTTATGCGCCCCGGTTTCGGTGTCCGCTTGCGCCATCAGCCCCCCTCAGTCGGTGAACCGCACCTTGCCGATATAGGAGAGGTTGCGGTTGCGTTGCGCGAAGTCGATGCCGTAACCCACGACAAACTCATCGGGAATCTCAAACCCCGTCCAGGTGGCCTGCACCGGCACTTCGCGCCGCGCGGGTTTATCCAGAAGCGCGCAAACCTCCAGCCGCGCCGGTTTGCGGGCCTTCAGCATGCCGACCACATGGCTGAGGGTGAAGCCGGTGTCGACGATATCCTCGACCACCAGCACATCGCGCCCCTCGATGCCCGAGCGCAGATCCTTGAGGATGCGCACCTCCCGGCTGGAGGTGGTGCTGTCGCCGTAGGAGGAGGCTTCGAGGAAATCCACCTCGACCGGCAGGTCGATCTCGCGCACCAGATCTGCGATAAAGACGAAAGAGCCGCGCAGGAGGCCGACGACCACCAGCTTGTCGGTATCTTTGAATTTTGTGGTGATTTCTGCGGCAAGTGCCTCCACCCGGGCGGCAATCGCCTTGGCGGAGATCATCTGATCAATGACATAGGGGCGCTGCGACATCGCTTCCTCTTGATTTCCGGGGGCTTCCCCTTGATTTCCGGGGCAGGCTTATCGAAAAGGGCGCAGCTTGTCACGCCAGACCCACGGGGAACCATGCCAACACATGCCGAAAGCCGGGTAATGCCCTACAGCGCGCAGCAGATGTATGATCTGGTGGCCGATGTGGCGCGCTATCCCGAATTCCTGCCGTGGAATTCCGCCGCCCGCATCCGCTCGCGCCGCCCGCTGCCCGATCAGGGCGCGGGGGCCGAGGTGATGGAGGCGGATCTGGTGATTTCCTTCAAGCTTTTCCGCGAGCGGTTTGGCAGCCGGGTGCGGCTGTTCCCGGAACGCAGCCGGATCGAGACCGATTACCTCGACGGGCCGTTCAAATATCTGAAAAGCTACTGGGAATTTGCCGACCGGCCCGAGGGTGGTGCCGATGTGGCGTTTTTCGTGGATTTCGAATTCAAGAACATCATCCTGCAAAAGGTGATCGGCGTCGTCTTTGATGAGGCGATGCGCCGGATCGTCCGCGCCTTTGAGGACCGTGCCCGCGCGCTGTATGGCGCGGGCTGAGATCTTTCACGAGGCGGTGTCGTAAGCGCGCTCGCCATGCGTGCCAAGGTCAAGGCCGGTGTGCTCCGTCTCGGCATCCACCCGCATCGGCAGCACGAGGTTGATGGCCCGTGCCAGCACCCAGGTGACGGCCAGCGTATAGACCCCCACCAGCGCCAGCGCGCCCAGCTGCGCGACCCAGGCGCCATGCCCCAGCGCCGCCACCATCACCGAGCCAAAGATGCCGCCCACGCCATGCACGGCAAAAACATCAAGCGTATCGTCGATCGCCAGCCGGTGGCGGATCAGATCGACCGCTTCCTGACAAAGCACCCCCGCCACGCCGCCGATGAGGAGCGCCTCCAGCGGCCCGACATAGCCCGCCGCCGGGGTGATCGAGGCGAGACCGGCGATGGAACCGGTGACGAGGCCAATCATCGAGGCGCGGCCGAATTTGATCCGCTCCCAGGCCATCCAGCTCAGCGAGGCGGCGGCGGCCGAAAGATGCGTGACGGTGATCGCCATCGCCGCATGGCCATCTGCCGCGAGTTGCGAGCCGCCGTTGAAGCCGAACCAGCCCACCCAGAGCATGCCCGCGCCAATCGCCGTCAGGCCGGGACTGTGCGGCGGTGTCGTGCGGTTGCGGCGCGCCCCCAGCATCACCGCCAGCAACAGCGCCGCAAGGCCCGCGGTTTCATGCACCACGATGCCGCCCGCGAAATCCCGGGTGCCGGTGGCGCCGAAAATCCCGCCATCCGCCATCAGGCCGCCGCCCCAGATCCAATGCGTCACCGGCGCATAGACCACGAGCATCCAGAGCGCCGAGAACAGCATGACAAAGCCAAAGCTGATCCGCTCGGCATAGGCGCCGACGATCAGCGCCGGGGTGATTATCGCGAAGGTCATCTGGAAGGTGAAGAACAAAACCTCGGGCAGGGTGCCATGCAGGCTGTCAGCGGTGATGCCGCGCAGCCCGGCCTTGGCAAGGCCTCCCCAGAGCGGCCCCGCCTCACCAAAGGCGATGGAATAGCCGACCAGCAGCCAAAGCACCGAGATCAGCGCCGCGATGCCAAAGACCTGCATGAAAACCGAGAGCACATTGCGCGCCCGCACCAGGCCGCCGTAAAACAGCGCCAGCCCCGGCAGCGACATGAAGAGCACCAGCCCCGTCGCCACCATGATCCACGCGGTATCCGCTCCGTTCATCGCAATCCCCCCAAAAGCCCCGGCGCATCCCGCGCCACCGTGGGCCGCTGAGGAACATGCGCGGGGCGATGTTAAAAGAGGCAGATGCCTGCAAGGGCGCCAATATCGCGCGCATTGCGCAAATCGCCCAAAATAAAGGCGCGAAAAAGCGCAATGTGGCGCTTTTGGATGCGTCTTTGTGATGAAAGATGCAGCACCGCGCGACTCTCTCGCCGCGGGGTGCCGGGGGCCGGGGGGCGCTCTCAGGCCTCGCGCAGGGCGATCAGGATCAGCGCCAAAGCGTGATCGCGGGTGGCATGGCGCACCGCATTGCGGCCGAGCGGGCCGAAATCCACCGTCTCCACCCGTGTTGCGCCATTGCGCCGGGCGAGGCCGAAGCAGACCCGCCCCTCGGGCTTGACCTTGGAGCCGCCGGGCCCGGCAATGCCCGTCACCGCCACGGCGATATCCGCCGCCGAATGCTCAAGCGCCCCTTCGGCCATCTCGCGCGCGACCTCTTCGCTGACCGCGCCATATTCGGCCAAAGTGCCGGTGCCGACGCCCAGCATTTCTTGCTTGGCGGCGTTGGAATAGGTGACAAAGCCCCGGTCAAAGGTCTCGGAGCTGCCGGGCAGATCGGTCAGCGCCACGGCGATCAGACCGCCGGAGCAGCTTTCGGCCGCAGCGAGTTTGAATGACTTTTGCCGTGCAAGATCAAGAATTTGTGCTGTAATGCTCACATCAGAAATCCATGTGCAAGGCCGGCCGCCACCATGGTGGCAATCCCGGCGAACAGACCCGCCCAAAGGTCATCCAGCATCACCCCCGCCGCATCGTGCCGTCGGTCGGCGCGGCCCACAAGCCAGGGCTTCCAGATGTCAAAAAGACGGAAGAAGACGAAGGCACCGACCCAGCCCGGATAGGGGAAACGCCAATTGTCGAGGCCCATCATCCAAAAGCCGAAGGAGGGGGCCAGCAGCGCCAGCCATTGCCCCGCCACCTCGTCGATGACGATCTCCGACGGGTCTTCGCCGGGGCGGCTGGCCAATTCGCGCTCGCAGGCCCAAAAGCCCCAGCCGGTCACCGCGACGAAGGCCGCGAAGAGCAGGGGAAAGCTGCCGAGCCCGTGGATGATCAGCCCGAGGCCAATGGCCACCGCTGATCCCCAGGTGCCGGGGGCCGGGCGCAATAGGCCCGCGCCGAAAAAGGTGCTGAGAAGGCGGCTGAAGGTCATGCGGACACCAGGGTTGCTGTGGCGATTGCGGCGATACCCTCTTCGCGGCCGGTGAAACCCAGACGCTCCGAGGTGGTGGCTTTCACCGAGACGCGGCCCGGGTCAACGCCCATGATACGCGCCAATTCGGCGGCCATGGCAAGGGCATGCGGGCCGACTTTCGGCCGCTCGCAAACCAGAGTCACATCAACATTGCTGATTTTATAGCCGCGTTTGGCGGCCAGCTCCGCCGCATGCGCGAGGAAAATCTCCGAGGCGGCACCTTTCCATTGCGGGTCCGAGGGCGGGAAATGGCGGCCAATATCGCCCTCGGCCAGCGCGCCATAAAGCGCGTCGGTCAGCGCATGCATGCCGACATCGGCGTCGGAATGGCCCAAGAGCCCTTTGTCATGCGGCACTTTCACCCCGCAGAGCATCACATGATCGCCCGCGCAAAAGGCATGCACATCATAGCCATTGCCGCATCTTACATCCATGTCGGTCCTCAACATATTGGCTGCACGTTGAAAATCGGCAGCATAGGTAATTTTCAGATTGGCCTCGTCGCCGGGCACGATGGTCACCGGATGGCCCGCTGCGCGCACCACCGCCACATCATCCGCCGCATCCCCGGGATGCGCACGGTGGGCGGCGAGGATGGTGGCGAAATCAAACCCCTGCGGCGTCTGCGCCCGGTAGAGGCCGCTGCGGTCCTCGGTGCCGGTCACCCGGTCATCCACCCCCCGCCAGAGCGCATCGGTGACCGGCACTGCCGGGGCGGCGGCTTTGGCCGTGTCCAGCGCCGCCAACACCGCGCCGATCAGCGCGGGCGCGACGAGGGGCCTTGCACCATCATGGATCAGAACCTTGGTAATTCCTGCGCCCTCAAGCACTTCCAGCGCGTTCTTGACGCTCTGCGCCCGGGTGTCGCCGCCCGCCACCAGCGTGACGCCGCCGCCGAGCAAACGGCGTCCTTGCGCGAAATCATCCGGATGCAGCACCACCAGCACCCGGTCCAGATGCGCGAATGCCGCAACCGTATGCGCCAGCACCGGCTGGCCCGCCAGATCCGCCCATTGTTTGGGGACGGCACCGCCCGCGCGGCGCCCGCGTCCGGCAGCAACGATGATCGCGGCAATACTCATGCGGCTTGGCCCTTCCTGATCGCTGGCGAAAGGCTTAGGACAAGCGGCGAAAAGGCGCAATGCGCGCTTTTGTCAGGCATAACGCCTAATATTTGGGCGATGGCAATTTTTCCGCGCGATGCGGTGGCCGCGATGGTTGTGATTCCACGCAGGCAGGTCTACCCCTCGTTCCAACGCACAAGGATTAAGCAAGTGACCATCGAACTGGCACAGATCACGTTGGACCCGCCGGTATTTCTGGCGCCGATGGCGGGCATCACCGATTTGCCGTTCCGCCGGATGGTGGCGCGGTTTGGCGCGGGGCTGGTGGTGTCGGAAATGGTGGCCTCGGGCGAGATGCTGACGGCGAAACCCTCGGTCCGGGCCAAGGCGCGCGCCGATCTCGGGCTGGACATGGCGGCCTCGGTGCAATTGGCGGGGCGCGAGGCGCAGCCGATGGCAGAGGCCGCGCGCATCGTGGCCGATATGGGCGCCCGCATCATCGACATCAACATGGGCTGCCCGGCGAAGAAGGTCACGGGCGGCCTCTCCGGCTCGGCGCTGATGCGCGATCCTGACCATGCATTGCGGCTGATTGAGGCGGTGACCGGCGCGGTGGATGTGCCGGTGACGCTGAAGATGCGGCTGGGCTGGGATACCGATTGTCTGAACGCACCCGATCTCGCGGCGCGGGCCGAGGGGGCGGGCGTGCAGATGGTGGTGGTGCATGGCCGCACCCGGATGCAGTTTTACAAAGGCAATGCCGATTGGGCCGCCATCCGCGCGGTGAAGCAAGCGGTGCGCATTCCCGTCGTCGCCAATGGCGATGTGGTGAATGCCGAAACCGCGGCCGAGGCGCGGGCGCTCTCGGGGGCGGATGGCGTCATGCTAGGCCGGGGGGCGCAGGGCGCGCCCTGGCGGCTGGCCGAGATTGCCCATGCGCTGCACGGCACGCCGGCACCGGTGATCCCGACCGGCGCCGCGCTCGCCGATCTGATCGCCGAGCATTATGAGTTGATGCTGGAGTTTTACGGCGCCGAGATCGGCCTGCGCCTCGCGCGCAAACATCTGGGGTGGTACGCCGATGAAGCGGGCGCGCCGCTGCGGGCCGAGATGATGGTGGCCGACCGCCCCGAGGCCGTGCGCGCCCTGATCCGCGCCGCCTTCCGCGATGCCGGAAAGGAAGCCGCATGAACCTGCCAGCCCCCGGCATCATCTGGTCCAGCCTGCCGATCCCCGCACTGTTGATCGACCGCAGCGACCGGGTGATCGAGATCAATCCCGCGTCGGAAACCTTCCTCAACATTTCGGCCAAGGCGCTGAAGGGCAATTCGCTCTATGACCGGGTGGCGATTGATGCGCCGCTGGAAGAGATTTTCGCCCGCGTCCGCGCCAACCGCTCGGCTTTGTTCATGAATGATGTGGACATCGGCACCGGCGAAAAGGCCCCGGTGCAGTGCAACATCTCGGTGGCGCCGCTGGGCGAGGATCCGGACACGATTTTGATGCTGATTTCCCCGCGCGAACTGGCCGAGCGGCTGGGCCGGGCGCAACAGGTGAAATCGGCGGCGCGTTCGGCGATTGGTATGGCCGAGATGCTGGCGCATGAGATCAAGAACCCGCTGGCGGGCATCTCGGGCGCGGCGCAGCTCTTGAGCATGGGCTTGCAGGGCGAAGATCTGGAGCTGACAGATCTGATCGTGGCCGAGACGCGACGGATCGTGAAACTTCTTGAACAGGTTGAGCAATTCGGGAATGTCCGCCCGCCCGAACTCCGGGCCGTCAATATCCATGACGTGCTGGACCGGGCGCGGAAATCGGCGCTGGTGGGCTTTGCCGCCCATATGCAGATCGTCGAGGATTACGACCCCTCGCTGCCCTCGACTTTGGGCGATGCCGATCAGCTGACGCAGGTGTTCCTCAACCTCCTGAAGAATGCCGCCGAGGCGACCAAGGGCGCCAAGGGCACGATCCGCATCCATTCCTTCTATGACCTCTCGCTGCGGCTGCGGCGCAAGGATGGCACCGGCTCGGCGCTGCCCCTGCAGGTCGAGATCATCGACGACGGCCCCGGCATTCCGCCCGCCATCGCCACCGAGCTCTTTGAGCCCTTCGTCTCGGGCCGCGAAAACGGCACCGGCCTCGGTCTGGCGCTGGTGTCCAAGATCATCTCGGACCATGGCGGATGGGTTTCGGTGGATTCCGTTCCCGGCCGCACGGTCTTTCGAATTTCCCTACCTGTTGCCCCGAAGAACCTGGAGATTAGCTGATGGACGGCACGATCCTTGTCGCCGATGACGACCGCACGATCCGTACCGTGCTCACCCAGGCGCTGACCCGCGCAGGCTGCAAAGTGCATGCCACCTCCTCGCTGATGACGCTGATGCGTTGGGTCGAGGAGGGGAAGGGCGATCTGGTCATCTCGGATGTGATGATGCCCGATGGCAACGGGCTGGAGGCGCTGCCCCGCATCGCCAAGGAGCGGCCGGGCCTGCCCGTGATCGTGATTTCGGCGCAAAACACCATCATGACGGCGATTCAGGCCGCCGAGGCCGAGGCCTATGACTACCTCCCCAAACCCTTTGACCTGCCCGATCTGATGAAACGCGCCGCCCGCGCACTGGATCAAAAACGCCGCGCGATCCCCGCGAAAGCGGTTGAGCCGCGCGAGGCGGGCGGCGATCTGCCGCTGGTGGGGCGCACGCCCGCCATGCAATCGCTCTACCGGCTGGTGGCGCGGGTGATGAACACCGATCTGCCGGTGCTGATCACCGGCGAGAGCGGCACCGGCAAATCGCTGATCGCGCGGGCGATCCATGATTTCTCGGACCGGCGCACCCTGCCTTTCGTGGTGGCGCAGGCGGCCGATCTGCAGGGCGCCGATGGCCCCTCGGCGATGATGGCGCGCGCGCGCGGCGGCAGCCTCGTCTTTGACGAAGTCGGCGATTTTGACGATGAAGCGCAGGCGCGCATCGTGCGCATGCTCGACGCTTTGCCCGACCCGGCGCCGCGGATCATGGCGACCAGCCAGGTTGACCTGATGGCGCAGATGGAGGCCGGGCGCTTCCGGCAGGATCTGTTCTACCGTCTGGGCGGCGTCACCCTCGGCGTGCCCTCGCTGCGTGAACGGGTCGAGGACATTCCGCTCTTGGCCGACCACTTCCTGGGCCGCGCCGAGCGCGAGGGGGCAGGGACACGGCGTCTGTCGGCCGAGGCGCTGACGCTGATCCGCGCCTACAGCTGGCCGGGCAACGTGCGCCAGCTTGAGAACACCATCCGGCGGCTGGTGGTGACCAGCCCGGAGGAAGAGATCATGCGCCCCGAGGTCGAGGCGGTCCTCGGCAACCAACCCGCGATCGAGCCTTTGCGCTCGGGCGGCGAGGGCGAAAAACTCTCGGCCTCGGTCATGCGGCATCTGCGGCGCTACTTCGATCTGCACGGCAGCAATCTGCCTGCCCCCGGCCTCTATGACCGGATTTTGCGCGAAGTTGAGGCGCCTCTGATCGAAATCGCCTTGGAGGCCACCGCTGGCAACCAAGCAAAATGTGCCGATCTTTTGGGGATCAACCGCAATACTTTGCGTAAGAAGATCACCGAGCTGGATATTCAGGTGACACGGCGCCGCAAACTGATGTAAAACCGCCACAGGTGGGGTGGCAGTTCGGTCATAGGCCGGAATCACCGCCACCCTGCACCGGGGGACAGTTTTGCGCGGCTTGGTACAAAGGTCTGTCTGGGACAGGCTGGCACATTTTCGGCGGCAACGCCGGGTTCAGAATGCTGGCCGTCTGGGGCTGGTGGTCCTGGGTCCGCTGCTGGCTTTGGGCACCTTCATGGTGCTCGGACCCTGGGGGCAGGGCGCGCAGAGCACCGAGCTGCGGCTGATCCTCCTGGCCGATCTCGTCTACTTTCTCTTGCTGGCGACGCTGGTTCTGGCGCGGCTGATGCGGATGATCGCCGCCCGGCGCGCGCGCTCGGCGGGCAGCCATCTGCACCTGCGCCTGACCGGGATTTTCGCGGGCATCGCGCTGGTGCCCACGGTGCTGGTGGCGGTCTTTGCCGGGCTGACAGTGAACATCGGGCTGGAGGGCTGGTTCTCGGACCGGGTGCGCGAGGTGGTGGGCACTTCGCTTGCCGCCGCCGAGGCCTACCAGGATGAGCACCGCAACGACCTGACCGAGGATGTCGAGGCGCTGGCCGCCTTTCTCAACCTGCGGCGGCAGGCCAGCGTTTTCCTCACCGACGGCGATCTGCGCGAACTGCTGACGCAGGGCCAGGCGCTGGTGCAGCGCGGGCTGCGCGAGGCCTATGTGATCGACGGCACCGGCGAGATCCGGGCGCGCGGCGAGCGCAGCTATCTGTTCGACTTTGAAAAACCCTCGGCCGCGGTGTTGAAGGCCGCTGAAACAGACGGCGTGCAGCTGATCGAGGATTGGCCGGGCGGCGAATTGCGCGCGCTGGTGCCGCTGGATGAATATGTGGACCGCTACCTTTATGTCAGCCGCGAAGTCGACGGGCAGATCCTCAGCCTGCTGGACGACACGCGCGAGACGGTGGGGCTCTATCAACAGCTGGAAACGACGCGGGGCAAGGTGCTGGCGGAATTCGGCGCGGTCTATCTCGGCTTTGCGCTTCTGCTGATCATGGCGGCGATCTGGCTGGGGCTGTGGTTTGCCGAAACGCTGGCGCGGCCCATCGGGCGGCTGGCGCAGGCGGCGGTGCGGGTCGGCGATGGCGACCTCGACAGCCGGGTGACCGAAGAGCAGGGCGATGATGAGATCGCGACGCTGGGCCGCGCCTTCAACCGGATGACGCGGCAGCTGAAGGGGCAACGCCACGCGCTGATGGAGAGCCATCAGGAAACCGAGGAGCGGCGGCGGCTGTTTGATTCCGTGCTGGGCTCGGTCACCTCCGGGGTGATCGGTCTGGATGCGGCGGGCGAGATCGACTTTCTCAACCGCTCGGCTTTGCGGCTGCTGGAGCTGGATTTCATCCGCGACCATCACCGGCCGCTGACTGAGGCGGTTCCGGAATTTGCGCGTCTTTTCGAGCGGTTGCGCGACAGTTTTCATGACGTTGCGCAAGAGGAAATCCGCATTTCCCGCGGCGGTCGGCTGGAAAGCCTGCTGGTGCGGATGGCGGTGCGGCAGGATGTGCAGGGCCAGCCCGAGGGCTATGTGGTCGCCTTTGACGATGTGACCGAGCTGGTCTCGGCGCAGCGCATGGCGGCCTGGGGCGATGTGGCGCGGCGGATCGCGCATGAGATCAAGAACCCGCTGACGCCGATCCAGCTGTCGGCGGAACGGATCCGGCGCAAATTCACCCCGATGGTGGGCGCCGAGAGTGAGGCGCTGGAGCAGTACACCGGAGTAATTGTCCGGCAGGTCAATGACTTGCGGCGCATTGTGGATGAGTTTTCGCGTTTCGCCCGCATGCCGGAACCCGACCGGCGCGAGCATGATCTGACGCGGATCCTGAAAGATGCGGTGATCTTGCAGCAAGACGCGCTGCACGGGGCCCGGCTGGTGTCTGAACTGCCCGATGAGGCGATTCTGGTCGAGCTGGACGGGACCATGCTGTCGCAGGCGGTGACAAACCTCATAAAGAACGCCGGGGAAGCCATTGAAAGCCTGACGGAAAAAGGCGTACCGGAGGGATGGTCGCCGATGGTGCGGGTCTCGATGGAAGTGGCACCGGATCTGGTGGTCATTCAGATCGCCGACAATGGCATCGGCCTGCCGCCCGACCGGGCGCGGTTGTTTGAGCCCTATGTGACCACGCGGTCCAAGGGCACGGGCCTCGGCCTGCCGATTGTGAAGAAAATCATTGAAGAACATGGTGGTACATTGACGCTTTCAGATGCACCCCCGATGGGGGGCGCCGCACACAGCGGCGCGTTGGCCGAAATCCGCCTGCCGCGCGCACGTGCCGCGGCGGGACGGGTTGCAAAAGACCGGGCAGTCAAGGAAAGGGGTACGAGCGCCCCGACGGAGACGATATGAGTGATATTCTGATCGTAGACGATGAGAAGGACATCCGGGAACTGATCTCGGACATCCTGAAAGATGAGGGTTTCGCCACACGGATGGCGGCCAATTCGGATGATTGCATGGCCGAGCTCAACGCCGAGCCGCCCGCGCTGATGATCCTCGACATCTGGCTGAAGGACAGCCGGATGGACGGGATCGACATCCTGAAACAGGTGAAACGCGACAACCCGGACGTGCCGGTGATCATCATTTCCGGGCATGGGAATATCGAGATTGCCGTCGCGGCGATCCGGCAGGGCGCCTATGACTTCATCGAAAAACCCTTTAACATCGACCAGTTGATGGTGGTCATCAGCCGGGCGATGGAAACCGCCCGCCTCAGGCGCGAAAATTCGACGCTGCGGCGGCGCGAAGTGACCTCGGCGGAGATGCTGGGCCAATCGGTCGGTTTCCGCAAATTGCGCGAACAGCTGGACAAGGTGACCAAATCCAACGGCCGGGTGATGCTGACCGGCGAGCCGGGCTCGGGCAAGGAAGTGGCCGCGCGCTTCATCCATGCGGGTTCTGCACGGGCGGCGGCGCCGTTCATCACCGTGAACTCGGCCTCCATCGCACCCGAGCGGATGGAAGAGGTCCTCTTCGGTCGGGAAACGCCCGAGCGTGGCGTTGAAAAAGGCCTGTTGGAACAATCGCATGGCGGCGTCATTTACTTTGACGAAGTGGCCGACATGCCGCTGGGCACCCAGTCCAAAATCCTGCGGGTGCTGACCGAACAGCAATTCACCCGCGTCGGCGGCGTCGACAAGGTGCGGGTGGATTTGCGGGTCATTTCCTCGACCACCCGCGATCTGGCGCAGGAAATTGCCGCCGGGCGCTTCCGCCAAGAGCTGTTTGACCGGCTGAACGTGGTGCCGATTGCGGTGCCGGCGCTCAGCGAACGGCGCGAGGATATTCCGCTGCTGGCTGCGCATTTCATCGAGATTTTCAACCGCACTCAGGGCCTCGCCCTGCGCGAGATCTCCGAGGATGCCTCGGCGGTGATGCAGGCGATGGAATGGCCGGGCAACATCCGCCAGCTGCGCAATGTGATGGAGCGGGTGCTGATCCTCGGCGATGGCAATGGCCCGATCGAGCCGCGCGAACTGCCCGGGCAAGAGGCGGGCCGGGGCGATGAAGGGCGGATCGTGCTCGGCGGCGCCTTGGCGACCTTGCCGCTGCGCGAGGCCCGCGAACTCTTTGAACGCGAATATCTGCTGACGCAGATCAACCGCTTTGGCGGCAACATCAGCCGCACGGCGAATTTCGTCGGCATGGAACGCTCGGCGCTGCACCGCAAGCTGAAATCTCTGGGCGTGGTCACCTCGTCCAAGGCGGGGGGCCGGGTGGCGCATCTGGATGATCTGATGCTCGACGAGGAAGAAGAGGTCTGAGCGGCAACGCCGGACCCAAACGCCACCTGCCTGCCGCGCGGGCATATCCTGCGCCCCCCAGCGGGGCCGCAGCCGCCACGGGGATATTTCGGGCCCCGTCGGGCGGGAAGAATTGACCCCGGCCCTGCGGCATGCGACCTAGAGGCGTTGCCGAAAGGCCGGACGGAGAGACAGCATGAAAGTGATCATCTGCGGCGCGGGTCAGGTGGGGTGGCAGATCGCACGTCACCTCTCGGGCGAACGCAATGATGTGACGGTGGTGGACAGCAACCCCGAACTGGTGCGCCGCGCGACGGATACGCTTGACGTGCAGGGGGTGGCGGGCTTCGCGAGCTATCCTGACGTGCTGGAACGTGCCGGGGCCCGCGATTGTGACCTGATCATCGCCGCGACCCATTCGGATGAGGTGAACATGGTCACCTGTCAGGTGGCGCATTCGGTGTTCGGCATCACCCGCAAGATCGCCCGTCTGCGCGCGTCCAGCTATATGGATCCGGCCTATGTCGATCTGTTCCGCCGCGACCATCTGCCGATTGACGTGGTAATCAGCCCCGAGCGCGAGGTGGCCGAGGCCGCCTTGCAACGGCTGGCCGCCCCCTCGACCTTTGACACCGAAAGTTTCATGGGCGGCAAGGCCCAGCTTCTGGGCATCGCGCTCGATGCCGATTGCCCGGTGCTGAACACGCCCTTGCGGCAGCTGACGGATCTTTTCTCGACCCTGCGCGCCATCGTGGTCGGTGTGCGGCGCGAGGGGCGGCTGTTTGCGCCCGAGCCCGGCGATCAGCTCTTTGCCGAGGATCAGATCTATGTCTTCTCCCACAATGAAGACGTGAACCGCACGCTGGAGATCTTTGGCAAGGCGACGCACAAGCAGGAACGCATCGTCATCATCGGCGGCGGCAATGTCGGCCTCGCGGTGGCGCGGGCGCTTGAGGCGCGGACCGACCGGGTGCGCACCAAGGTGATCGAGAAGAACCGCGGCATGGCCGAACGCGCGGCGGATCTGCTGGAACGGACCATCGTACTCAATGGCGACGGTCTGAACGCCGATCTGCTGGATGAGGCGGATATTGCCCGCGCCGATGCGGTGCTGGTGGTGACCGACGACGACAAGACCAACATCCTCGCCTCGGTCCGCGCGAAACAGGCGGGCTGCAAGATGGCGATTGCGCTGGTCAATGACCCGACGCTGGTGCCGCTGATGTCGGCCCTCGACATTGACGCCTATATCAACCCGCGCGCGACCACCGTCTCCTCGATCCTGCGGCACATCCGGCATGGCCGGGTGCGCGCAATCTACTCCATCGGTGACGCCGAGGCCGAGGTGATCGAGGCGCAGGTGCTCTCGACCTCGCCGATCACCGGGCGGATGGTGCGCGACATCGCCTTCCCGGAAGGCGTGCTGGTCGGCGCGCTGATGAAGGGCGACAAGGTGGTGAAACCCACCGGCGACACCAAGGTGGAGGAGGGCGATGTGATCGCGCTTTTCGCGCTGTCCTCCGACATCCCGGAGGTGGAGCGGTTGCTCCAGGTTTCGATCGACTTTTTCTGATGCGGCGGATCCTCGACCTTCCCTTGATGGTGATCCTGATGGGGATCGGGGCGGTGGCGATGTTCGTCCCGGCCTTTCATGCCTTCGTGCTGCGCGACTACGCGATTTCGCGGCCGTTCTTCTATTCGGGCACGATCTTTCTGATCCTCGTGGCGCTTCTGTCGCTGGCCACGGCGGCGAACCGGCCGGGGCATCAGGCGCGCAGCCACCTGCTGGCGATGCTCGGCACCTTCACCGTGCTGCCCCTGATGCTGGCGGTGCCCTTCAACGAGGCTTTGCCAGACACCGGCCTCTTCAACGCTTGGTGGGAAATGGTCTCTTCGCTGACCACCACCGGCGCCACGCTCTATGAACCCGCACGTCTGGCGCCCAGCCTGCATCTGTGGCGCGCGCAAGTGGGCTGGATGGGCGGCTTTTTCATTCTGGTGATGGCGGTGGCGGTGATGGCGCCAATGCGGATCGGCGGCTTTGAGGTGCTGGCCGGCGTCGGCACCAGCGCCGATGATGCGGCGGGCCGTCCGGGGCCGATCATGCGCAATGTCGATCCGGGCACCCGCATCGTGCGTTATGCCGCGACACTGTTCCCGATCTACACCGCACTGACCTTTGCGCTCTGGGTGGCGCTGCTGCTGGCAGGTGACCCCGCGCTGGTGGCGCTCTGCCACGCGATGTCGACGCTCTCCACCTCGGGCATCTCGCCGATCGGCGGCACCGCCTATGCGCCCTCGGGCTTCATCGGGGAAATCTCGGTGTTGCTGTTCATGATCCCGGCGCTGTCGCGCAGGCTCTGGCCCGGCGGCGGCGAGCTGCGCGCGACCGATGCGCTGCGCGATGATCCCGAGCTGCGGCTGGCGGCGGCTCTGGTGGTGATCGTGCCCGCCTTGCTGTTCCTGCGCCACTGGATCGGCGCGCTGGACGTGGCCGAGGGGCAGGATCTGGGGATGGCGGCGCAGGCGCTCTGGGGCGGGGTGTTCACGGTGCTGTCCTTCCTGACCACCACCGGCTTTGAATCACATGGCTGGGCCGAGGCGCGCGGCTGGTCGGGCCTTGGCACGCCGGGGATGATCCTCGCCGGGCTCGCCATCACCGGCGGCGGCGTTGCCACCACGGCGGGCGGGGTGAAACTCCTGCGGGTCTATGCGCTTTTGCGGCATGGCGAGCGTGAGCTGGAACGTCTGGTGCATCCCTCCTCGGTGGGTGGCGGCGGCGTGGTGGCACGGCGCTTGCGGCGCGACGGGGCCTATATGTCCTGGATCTTCTTCATGCTCTTCGCGATGGCGATTGCCGTGGTGATGATGGCGCTGGGGATGGCCGGGATCGCCTTTGAACCGGCCATGGTGCTCGGGATTTCCGCTTTGTCCAACACCGGCCCGCTGGCCACGTTGGCGGTGCAGGAGCCCCTGTCCTGGTCCATCCTCGGGGCGGATGCCAAGGCGGTTCTGGCCGCCGCCATGGTGCTTGGACGGCTGGAAACGCTGGCGATTATCGCGCTCCTGAACCCGGAATTCTGGCGCAGCTAGGACACGGGGCGGCGCTTGTGCGCTAAGCATCGGTTTTTTGGGCTGGAATCTCCCCCGATCTTCGGCATAGTTGCAAAGTGTCGGGGAGGTTTTGCACCACCGCGAACGGACAAAAAAAGAACAAAGGCAATAAAAACAATGGCTGCCGATAAACAAAACTTGCAGGATGCGTTCCTGAATCATGTGCGCAAGACCAAGGTTCCGGTGACGATCTTCCTGATCAACGGCGTGAAACTGCAAGGCGTGATCACCTGGTTTGACAATTTCTGCGTGCTCTTGCGCCGTGATGGTCAATCGCAACTCGTCTACAAACACGCGATCTCCACCATCATGCCGGGTCAACCGATCAGCCTGTACGAGGGCGAAGACTGAGCGATCCCCAGCTGGTAAAGGACAGGCCTACCCGGGCCTGGGTCCTGCATCCCGATATGAAGGATGCCCGTCATGCGCGGCGAATGCCCGAGCATGGCCTCGCGGAAGCTGTGTCGCTGGCAGCGGCGCTTCCCAGTCTTGAAATCATGGGCGCGGAAATTGTCCGCCTGCCGAAAGCGCATCCGGGCCATCTGTTCGGCACCGGCAAGATGGCTGAGCTGAAGGAACGCCTGAGCGCGGCCGAGGTGGATCTCGTGCTGGTCGACGGGCCGGTGTCGCCGGTGCAGCAGCGCAATCTGGAAAAGGAATGGGGGGTCAAGCTCCTCGACCGGACCGGGCTGATCCTTGAGATCTTCGCCGACCGCGCCCGCACGCGCGAGGGCGTGCTGCAGGTGGAACTGGCGGCGCTGAGCTATCAGCGCACGCGCCTCGTGCGCGCCTGGACCCACCTTGAGCGGCAACGCGGCGGTCTCGGCTTTGTCGGTGGCCCCGGCGAGACGCAGATCGAGGCTGACCGTCGTGCCATCGACGAGCAGGTGATCCGCATCCGCCGTCAGCTGTCTAAAGTGGTGAAAACCCGCGAGCTGCACCGCGCCGCGCGCCGCAAGGTGCCGTTCCCGCTGGTGGCGCTGGTCGGCTATACCAACGCCGGAAAATCCACGCTGTTCAACACGTTGACGGGTGCAGATGTGATGGCGAAAGACATGCTCTTTGCCACGCTCGACCCGACGATGCGCGGTGTGGTGCTGCCCTCGGGGCGCAAGGTGATCCTCTCGGACACGGTGGGGTTCATCTCGGATCTGCCGACCGAACTGGTCGCCGCCTTCCGCGCCACGCTGGAAGAGGTGCTGGAAGCCGATCTGATCCTGCATGTGCGCGACATCAGCCACCCAGAGACCGAGGAACAGGCAGGCGATGTCGGCGACATTCTGGAATCGCTCGGGGTCGCCGAGGATGTCGAGCTGATGGAGGTCTGGAACAAGATCGACTGCCTCAGCCCGGAAACCCGCGCGGCGCTCCTCGTGCAGGATGCGCGGCGAAGCGATGTCAAAGCCGTCTCGGCGGTCACCGGCGAAGGGCTGGAGGCGCTGATCGAGGCGATCGAACAGCGTCTGTCAGAGGCGAAACTCTATGCGCTTTTGAACGTGACCTTTGCCGAAGGCCGCCGCCGCGCCTGGCTGCATGCGGAAAACGTGGTGCGCTCTGAGACGGAAACCGAGACCGGCTGGCAGATAGAGGTCCTGTGGACCGAGGCGCAGGCGGGCCGCTACGGCGAACCCGTCCCGCGCCCCGAAGATTAAGATCCACGCCTAACGCTTTGCTTCGTTTAAAATATCCCCGCCGGAGGCTTCCCCAGAAGCCCCCGGCGGTCTCTTATGGCGCAGGCACCACGGGTTCCAGCCGCGTGATCCCCGCCGCCGCCGCCCGCGCGAGTTCCGGGTCCAGCGACATTGGAATATATTCCCCCCGCCGCCAAAGATCGGCCAGATCGTCATAATGGCGGCTGAACGGATGCCCCGATTGCCCGGTGTCGATGATGAAGACCGAGCTGTCGGGATCGGCGAAATCATAAACCCCGCGATAGCCCGCGCCCTGCACATTGGCGAAGGGGTTCGCCCCGGTGCCCGCCGTCTTGCCGCGGTTGAGGGTGAAATCCCCGCCCGAGGTGGATTGCCGGATGTTCACCAGCCATTTCAGCACCGGCACCTTGCCCAGCACCGGATGGTCATGCGTGGCCACATGCGCATCGCCCCAGCGCCAGCTTGCGACATCGGGGCCGAATTTCTGCTGCAGCGACAGCAATGCCTCGTCCAGCGATTGCCGCGCAATGTCGGTGCAGGTCTCGACCGGCGCCGATTGCAGCACGTCGCACCATTTCGCGGCGCCATCGGTGTTGCGGTAGACACGCTCGATGAACAACGGATCGAGCTGGGTGAATTCGCTGGCCAACGGCCCCAGCTCATCGCGGATCAGCCGCGATTGCAGCGCGCGCATCCAGGCGGCGTAGATCAGCGGTTCGGGCAGATGCTCGTTCATCTCGCCGTCCCAATTGGCCAGCAATTCCAGCGCCCGCTGGCGCTGATGCTCGGGGGTGCCCTCGGGCGCAGGCTCGCCGGTGAACCACAGATCGGCGCCCACCAACGGCAAGAGGCCGCGCGCGGTGGGGCTGACGGTGTCGAGCTGCGCCGCGATGAAGCTTTCGCGCGTGTGCACCTCGCGCTCGCCCATCAGGCGCTGCCAGCGTTGCACGCGCTGGCTGTCGCCCCAATCATAAGAGACATGGTTCGGGAAGGGCCGGTCGACGGTCTTGTTGTTGGTGTTGCCGACAATGCCGCCCTCGGGGTTCAGAAAGCGCGGATTGCTCTCATAGGGCATCATGCCCTGCCAACGGTTGGCGGCCACCCAACCGGGGCTGGGCATGCGGCCCTGGGTCTGGCTGGCGGGGTCACGCTGCGGCACGGCGCCCACGGTGACCATGCCGACACCCCTGGCATCGGCCAGCGTCAGGTTCATCGCCGGTGCCAGAAAATCACGGCCCGCCTCGACGCCGTCTTCGACACTGCCCGCCTGCATCAGCGCGATGGCGGCGGACATCGAGCGGTCCTGGGCGCTGAGCGCGGTCCAGCTGACCGAGACGACATGGCCCGGCGGGGTGATGCTTGCCAGATTGAAATGCCCCCCCGGCAACACCGGACCGTTCACCGTCCAGCGCAGGGTCAGGGTGACCGGCTCTGCATCCTTCACATTGATGATCGCACGGCGGGTTTCAAAGGCTTTCCAGCCCTCGGGCGTGCGGTAGCGGTTGGAATCGGCCGGGTTCAGCTCTTCGACAAAGAGATCCTCATCATCGACATAGGCCGAGGTGATCCCCCAGCCCAGCCGCCCGTTGCGCCCGGTCAGAATGGCGGGGACACCGGGGATGGTGGCGCCGATCACACCGCCCGATTGCAGCTGCAGCCGCGCGAGATACCAGGGCGAGGGCGCGGTGAACCCCATATGCGGATCATTGGCCAGAAGCGAGCCGCCCGCCGCCGAACGCTCGGGTGCCGCCGCCCAGGCATTGGAGGCCGAGGCCATGCCGCGCGCGCCAAACGGGTTCAGCGGGTCATCGCCGGCGGGGGCAGAGGCGACATTGCGCGGGGTGTCGGGGAACAGCCCCGCATATTTCGGCAAAGCCGCCACACCCGTCCCCGGCACTTCCGGCAAGAGGTCACGCACCCAGTCGGGGTTGAGCAGCGAGACACGGGCGCGCAGCACTTCGGCGGGGATCTCATGGCTTTGCTCGACCGCCATCAGCTTCAGGATGGCGATGGAATCGGCGGGCTGCCAATAGGCTATCTCATTGGAAAACAGAAAGAATTCCGGCGCGCCGCGGCCACGCGCCCCGGCATTGACCTGCGCAATCCAGGCATTCACCCCACGCGAATAGGCCGCAAGCGCCGCCTTCGTCCGATCATCCTGTTCGGCCACCGCATCCAGCGACAGCCGGTAGAGATCGAGCCTGCGCATCAGCTCATCCACCGGCAGGGTGCGGGTGCCGAATAGCTCGGACAGGCGGCCCTGCACCGTGCGGCGCATCATCATCATCTGCCAGAGCCGGTCCTGCGCATGTGCCAAGCCGAGGGCGAAATACACGTCATCATCCGTCGCGCCAAAGATATGCGGCACATCCTCGGTGGTGCGCACGATCTCGACCGGGGCGCTGATCCCCTCGACGGTGAAACTGTCGTTGTAATCAGGCAGCGAGCGTTCGGCGAACCAATAGACGGTCACCACGCTCAGCACGCCCACAATCAGGAAGGCGGTGGTCAGGCGGACAAGCCAGCGAAAAGCGGTCAGCATCGGGTCCGGATCCTTATCATCTGGCCTTATCGTGCCCGCTTCCTATGCGAGGGGACGGCAATATTCAACGTGGCTTTCAACGCGTTCGGGGGCGGACAGCGAAAGCCCGCGTCACGCTTCGGTGAAGGTAAAATCGCGGCCGATTTCGCCGGAGACCTGCCCCCAGATACTGGCCTTGGTGCGCTGCTGATGCGCGGCGAAATCCTCGGCGGTGGCAAAGCTCTCGTCCAGCTCCCAAACCAGAGGATTTTCCGTGGGTTGCACGTTGAAGGTGAGGCAACCCGGCTCAGCACGGCTGGCCTCGATATGCGCGGGCAAATGTGCCAGAACAATCTGGCGTTGGGCGTCATTGGCGCAGATCAGCCTGCCGGTAACATGGATCATGGGACCTCCTTGGGGTGGGCGCGCCTCAGGCTAGCACGCGCCCACCCCTGAGGCTACTGTCCGAGAAAGGCGCGGATCACCAGCCCGATCAGCAGAACGCTGCCGACGCCCGCGCCCCAAAGGCCGATGAACCACAAAAGGCGTTTCCAGAAGGACGGGGTCTCCATCAGTGATACCCCTCATCCGGATCAATCTTGCCGCGGAACACCCAATAGGCATAGCCGGTATAGGCGAGGATCACCGGCACCAGAACAACCGCCCCGACCAGCAGGAATTTCAACGAAGAATCCGGGGCGGCGGCCTCGTGGATCGTCAGCGCGCCGGGCAGGATATAGGGGTAAAAGCTGATGCCCAGCCCGCAAAAGCCAAGGACAAAGATTCCCAGCGCCGCGAGGAAAGGCCGCAGGTGCCGCCCGGTTTGCAGCCCGTGCCAGAGCACCGCCGCGCTGCCGACCAGGAACAAGGGCACCAGCGCCGAGAAAAACGCGGTGGGAAAGGCGAACCAGCGCTCGAAATACACCTGCCGGATGAAGGGCGTGGCGAGCGAGACCGCACCGATGAGCAAAAGGAGCATGACCGTGGTGCGAAGGGCGATTTTATGCGCCTTTTCCTGCACTTCACCGTTGAGTTTAAGGTTCATCCAGCAGGCGCCCAGCAGGGCATAGCCCACCAGAACCGCCACCGCCGTCAGCACGGTGAAGGGCGTCAGCCAATCCCAGGGGCCGCCCGCAAAAGCACGGTTCTCCACCTTGATGCCCTGCACCATGGCGCCGACCACAAGCCCCTGCATCAGCGCCGCCAGCGTCGAGCCGGCCCAAAAGCCGATGTCCCAAAGCCGCGAGTCGGGCCCCGCGCGCCAGCGAAACTCAAACGCCACCCCGCGAAACACCAGCCCGAGCAGCATCAGGATGATCGGCATGTAGAGGGCGGGCAGCAGCGTCGCATAGGCGACGGGAAACACCGCCATCAGCCCGCCGCCGCCCAGCACCAGCCAGGTTTCATTGCCGTCCCAGACCGGCGCGATGGAATTGGTCATCAGATCGCGGTCGTGCCGTTTGGGGAAGAAGGGAAACAGGATGCCGATGCCCAGATCGAACCCGTCAAGCACGACATAGGCGAGCACGGCAAAGGCCAGAATCCCGGCCCAGATGGTGGGCAGATCGACGGTCATGACGGCTCTCCTTCGCCAGAGGTGACCGGGGCGGTCGGGCCCGCCGTCCGGGTGGGCGCGCGGTCCAGCTCATGATCCTCAACCCGCACCGGCGGGCGGTGCATGAGGCGCAGGAGGTACAGGGTCCCGGTGCCGAACACGATGAAATAGACGATGATGAAGGCCAGAAGCGAGGCGCCGACGGCAGGGGCCGAGACCGGCGAGATCGAGTCGGAGGTTCGCAAAAGTCCATAAACCGTAAAGGGTTGCCGCCCGACCTCGGTCGTGTACCACCCCGCGAGCACGGCGACAAAACCCGAAGGGCCCATGACCAGCGCCGCGCGGTGCAGCCAGCGGCTTTCATAGATCCGGCCTTTCCAGCGCGCCCAGAGCGCCCAGAGGCCGAGGCCCAGCATGGCAAAGCCGATGCCCACCATGATGCGGAAGGTGAAGAAGGGGATCAGCGCCTTCGGGCGGTCCTCTTTCGGGAAATCCTTGAGGCCGCGAATCTCGCCATCAAGGCTGTGGGTCAGGATCAGCGAGCCGAGTTTGGGGATTTCCACCGCATAGCGGGTGACCTCGGCCTCATCATCGGGGATGCCGAACAGGATCAGTGGCGCGCCGTTTTCATGCGTCTCGTAATGCCCCTCCATCGCGGCAATCTTGGCGGGCTGATGTTCGAGCGTGTTCAGCCCATGCGCATCGCCCACCAGAATCTGCAGCGGGGTGACAATGACGGCCATCCACATCGCCATCGAGAACATGATCCGCACCTGACGGTTCTCCGGCCCGCGCCCGCGCAAGAGATGCCAGGCGCCGACACCGCCGACCGCAAAGGCCGTCGTCAGATAGGCGGCAAGGATCGTATGCGTCATCCGATAGGGAAAAGAGGGGTTGAAGACAATCTGCCACCAATCCTCGGGCGCGAAATTCCCCGCCGCATCAATGCTGTAGCCCGCGGGCGTCTGCATCCAGCTGTTGGCGGCGGTGATCCAGGTCGCCGAGATCAGCGTGCCAATGGCCACCATCGCCACCGCCACCATATGCATCCGGTCGCCCACACGTTGCCGCCCGAAAAGTGCGATGCCGAGGAAGCCCGCCTCCAGGAAAAAGGCGGTCAGCACCTCATAGCCCATCAGCGGGCCAATGACGGCCCCGGCTTTATCGGAAAACACCGCCCAATTGGTGCCGAACTGATAGGACATCACAATGCCCGAGACGACGCCCATGCCAAAGGTGACGGCGAAGATCGTCTTCCAATATTCAAAGAGTTTCAGATAGGCCGGGTCGCGCTTCCACAGCCAGAGCGCGTTCAGCACGGCGATAAAACTGGCGGTGCCGATCGACAGTGCCGGAAACAGAAAGTGGAACGAGACGGTAAAGGCAAACTGGATTCGCGCGAGGGTTTCTGCGCTTTGTCCGAAGTCCATGACAGGTCCTTTCAACTCGGGCACCGCGGGAGGGGCGGCCCCGCTGCAAAGCGGGATGTCCGATGTAACTTTGCCGCTATCTAACCCGTCCGCACAAGCACGGCGACGTGACCATGCGCCACGCGGCAACACGCCCCGGCGCCAAAGTGACGCAGATCAGAGCGTTAAGGTAGGGCATCCAGGAACTGTGGCAACAAATGAAAAGACGCCGCAAAAGCGGCGCCGTTTTTCCCGTCAGAAACATGCGTCAGAGGCTTTGCCTCAGCCGCCCCAGGTGCGGACCGGACCGCAATCCATATGGACGAAATTCGAGCGCATGTATTTGCCAACACCACCGGCCGAGCAGCTGGTTGCTGCCTGGTACATCTGGCTGACCGAGCGCGATTTCAACCGCAGATCGGTGGCCTGACCGCGCATGTGCAGCGAGTTCTTGGCAACACCGGAAGAGCGCGAGCGGAGCATGGCGTTGGTTTGCGGCGACCGGTAGCCCGAGAGCATCATATAGGGCTCGCTCACATCCAGCAGGCGGTGCGAGGCGGCAGCGATGTCGATGGTGCGGGGGTCGATCTTGATCACGGAATTCGTGCGCCAGTCGCGCATGAAATGGTTGATTTCGGCCAATGCGTCCGGGATGTACTCGCCCTCGATCCAGTAGACGGTATCGATGCTTTCGCCGGTGCGGCCGGAGTACATGTTGATGCGGCGAACGTCACCGGCACCCTTCAAAAAGCTGAATGCGTTGCTTGCCTGGGGGGCGGCGGTCACCATTGTTGCCGCGAAAACACCAAGAAGCCCGCGTCTTGAAACGTTCATGCTTATATTCCGTTGCCTGTTTCTGCCAAGTTGCCGCCTGTGTCGACGGCTTAACCATGTCCCACCGTTTAACTTGGCGTTTTATGGCACGAATCGATTCATTGCGAAACCGTTGAGTTCCCTCACCGGAGAACACAACGGCTCAATCGGCAGAATTTTGCTGAAATCCAGGGCATGTTGCCCTCTGGCATCGGTGCCGGGCACATCTGTCACACTGCTCTCCCGGCCAATGGACAGCCGGTTTCCGATGATGCAACAGTGGCTTGCGAACAACCAAAAACGGCGAGGATCGAGATGGCATCGGCAGGAAAAGCACGGCTTCCCTTGGGATGGATGATGGCGGCCTGGGCTGTCACGGTGCCGTTTGCCGGCTCGGTTTCTGTTCTGGCGCTGATGGCGCAGCCCTCGGTGGCGCAAACCGGCAGCCTGCAGGGCGAAATGTCCGGCTATTCCCGCGCTGTGGCCGAGGCCGCCGCGGCCGATCCGGCGCTCGCCAGTTTTTACGCCGCCCGTCACTACGAACCGATCTGGACCAGCGGCGCCGATGCGGCCCGGCGCGAGGCGTTCTTTACCGCTTTGGCCGGGGCGGGGGCGCATGGCCTGCCTTTGGGCCGGTATGATGCCGAAGGGCTGAAGGCGGGTTTCCGGGCGCTGCAATCCGAACGTCAGCGCGGCCAGCTGGAAGTGGCGATGTCGGCCGCCTTTCTGTCCTATGCCCGCGACATTCAAAGCGGCGTGCTGACCCCGTCAAAGATTGATGCGCAGATCGTACGTGACATCCAGCGCCCCGATGCGCTGGCGCAGATCACCGCCTTTGCCGCTGCGTCACCCGCGGCCTATCTGCGCAGCCTGCCGCCCTCGGCGCCGCAATATGCGCAGCTGATGAAGGCCAAGGCCGATCTGGAGGCGCTGAGCCTGTCGGGCGGCTGGGGCGCGAAAGTGCCCGGCGGCAAGCTGAGCCCCGGCGATCAGGGCAAAGCGGTGATCGCGCTGCGCGACCGTTTGCAGGCAATGGGTTACCTCGGGCGCAGCGCTGCCGCCAGCTTTGACGCCGAGATGCAGAAGGCCGTGCAGGCGTTTCAGGCCGACAATGGTCTGACCGCCGATGGCGTGGCGGGCGAAGCGACATTGACCGAGCTGAACCGCGAACCGCAGGACCGGTTGAAATCGGTGATCGTGGCGATGGAGCGGCTGCGCTGGATGCACGGGGTTGAGATGGGCCAGCGCTATGTCTGGGTCAACCTGCCGGATTTCACGGCAAAGGTCTATGACGACGGCAAGCTGACCTTTGAAACTGTGGCGGTGGTCGGCATGAACCAATCCGACCGCAAGACGCCGGAATTCTCGGATCAGATGGAATATATGGTGGTGAACCCGACGTGGAACGTCCCGCGCTCGATCACCGTCAAGGAATACCTGCCGATGATGCAGGCCAATCCCAATGCGGCCGGGCATCTGACGATCGTGGACGGGCAGGGGCGTGCGGTGCCGCGCTCGGCGATCAATTTTGCGCAATATACCGCGCGGACCTTTCCCTTCGGGATGAAACAGCCGCCCTCGGATGGCAATGCTCTGGGCCTTGTGAAGTTCATGTTCCCGAATAAATGGAACATCTATCTGCACGACACGCCGTCGAAATCCCTGTTCAGCCGCGAAGTGCGCGCCTATTCGCACGGCTGCGTGCGCCTGCAGCAACCCTTTGATTTTGCGTACACTCTGCTCGAAAAGCAAACGGCGGATCCGGAGGGGCTGTTTGGCCAGCATCTGCGCAGCAAGTCGGAAACCACCATTTCGCTGGCCCAGCCGGTGCCGGTGCATCTGGTCTATTTCACCGCCTGGCCCACGGCACGCGGCGCAATGGAATACCGCCGCGACATCTATGGCCGTGACGGCAAGCTTTTCGACGCCTTGGCGAAAGCCGGGGTGGCATTGGGCGCGGTGCAGGGCTAAATCGGAGCCAAGGGGCGCTGTGGCGGCATCATCCGCCGGCGCCCGCAACTTCCGGAGGCCTCATGGGACTGACCATCGCCGATATCGCCGCCGCCCTCGGCGCACCTGCCGTGGGCAATATTGACCTGACCGTAACCAGCGCAGCCGAGCCCGCGCAGGCAGAGCCCGGGCAGATCGCGCTGGCGATGAGCCCGAAATATGCCGAAGGGCTGCCGCAGGGGCAGGCCCGCGCCGCCCTTCTGTGGGAAGGGGCCGACTGGCAAGCGCTGGGGCTGGAGGCGGCGATTTTCGTCGCACGGCCACGGATGGCGATGGCAGGGCTGAGCGCCGTCTTCGATCCCGGCCCCGAGATTGCCCCCGGCATTCATCCGATGGCGCTGATTGATCCGAGCGCCGAGATCGGCGCGGGCGCAGCGATTGGCCCGTTTGTGGTGATCGGCCGCGGGGTGAAGATCGGCGCGCGGGCGCGGATTGCCAGCCATGTCTCCATCGCCGAAGGCGCGCGGATCGGCGATGACGCGCTGATCCTGCAAGGTGCGCGCATCTGCGCCAGGGTGGAGATTGGCCATCGTTTCATCTGCCACCCGAATGCGGTGATCGGCGGTGACGGGTTCTCCTTTGTGACGCCCGAGAAGTCGGGGGTTGAAGAAATCCGTGAAACCGTCGGAAAACGCGACGAAATCCGGCAACAGAACTGGGTGCGCATCCACAGTCTTGGTACGGTATCCCTTGGCGATGATGTCGAGGTCGGCTGCAATTCCACCATCGACCGCGGCACGGTTCGGGCCACCTCGGTCGGCGCGGGCACCAAGATCGATAATCTGGTGACGGTGGGCCATAATGTGCAGGTGGGGCGCGATTGTCTGCTCTGCGGTCAGGTCGGCATCGCAGGCTCGACCCGGATCGGCGACCGGGTGGTGCTGGGCGGCAAGGTCGGGGTGTCCGACAATATCTTTGTCGGCGACGATGTGATCGCGGGCGGCGGCACGCAAATCTTTACCAATGCGCCGGCGGGGCGCGTTCTGCTCGGCTCGCCCGCGGTGAAGATGGAAACCCATGTCGAGGCGCAAAAGAACATCCGCCGGTTGGGGCGTCTTTACACACAGGTCGCAGAACTTCGGGAAACTGTTACAAAACTGAGCGAAAAGGGCTGAACGGAGGCCATCATGACGCAAACAGTAAAAGACCGGGTTATTGCCATCATCGCCGAACAGGCGGTGCTTGATCCCGAACAGGTATCGCCGGAGATGACGCTCGCGGATCTCGGCATCGACTCGCTCGGCCTTGTCGAGTCGATCTTTGCCATCGAAGAAGCCTTTGATGTCACCGTGCCCTTCAATGCCAATGAACCGGGTGAGAGCACCTTTGACATCTCCTCGGTGGCGGCGATCATCGCGGCGGTCGAGGGGCTGGTGGCGGAAAAGGTCTGACAGATGCACAGGGTGGTGATTACCGGCGCGGGCACCGTGAACGCGCTGGGGCTGAACGTGCGCGACACGCTGACCGCCATGGCCGAGGGGCGCTGCGGCATCACGGATCTGGATTTTCAGGATGTGGAGCGGCTGTCGATCCGCATTGGCGGTCAGGTGCATGGCTGGAAACCGGAAGCGAACTTCAACCGGCAACAGATTGTTCTGTATGACAAATACACCCAGTTCACCCTGATTGCCGCCAAGGAAGCCGTGGCGCAATCGGGGCTGAATTTCGCAGGCTCGCTGGGGTTGGCGTCGGGCGTTGTGCTCGGCACGGCGGGTGGCGGCGTGAACACCTGGGACGAGAATTACCGCGCCGTCTATGAAGAGGGCAAGAACCGCGTGCATCCGTTCGTGGTGCCGAAACTGATGAACAATGCCGCCGCCAGCCATGTCAGCATGGAATTTGGCCTGCGCGGCCCGGCGTTTTCGGTGGCGACAGCCTGCGCCAGCTCGAACCACGCGATGGGGCTGGCGTTCCAGATGGTCCGCTCGGGCATGTGCAAGGTGATGGTCACCGGTGGCTCTGAATCCATGCTCTGCTTTGGCGGCGTCAAGGCCTGGGAAGGCCTGCGGGTGATGAGCCGTGACGCCTGCCGCCCCTTCAGCGCCAACCGCAACGGCATGGTGCAGGGCGAGGGCGCGGGGATTTTCGTCTTTGAGGAATATGAACATGCCCGCGCGCGCGGGGCGGAAATTCTGGCGGAAGTTTCAGGCTTTGCGATGACCTCGGATGCGTCCGACATCGTGATGCCCTCGGCGCAGGGGGCAGAGCGGGCGATCACCGGCGCGCTGAAAGATGCGCGGTTGAACCCGGAAGATGTGGGCTACATCAACGCGCATGGCACCGGCACGGCGGCGAATGACAAGACGGAATGCGCGGCGGTGGCGCATGCCTTTGGCCCGCAGGCGGATCAGCTGATGATCTCCTCGACCAAGTCGATGCATGGCCATCTGATCGGCGGCACGGGGGCGGTGGAGCTTTTGGCCTGCATCATGGCACTGCGCGACGGGGTGATCGCACCGACGATCGGCTATGAAGAGGCGGACCCGGAATGCGCGCTTGATGTGGTGCCGAATGTGGCACGGCAGGCGAAGGTGACGGCGGTGCTGTCAAACGCCTTTGCCTTTGGCGGGCTGAACGCGGTCATCGCTTTGCGCAAGGTCTGAAGAAGCGCCCGCAAGCCTTTGAAAAGAAAACGCCGCCCCGAGGGGCGGCGTTTGGCGTTTCTGCAACGGCCTGCGCTTATTTCTGCGCGGCGGCATTGGCGGTGCTGACCGCCTCATAGCCCGCGGTGAAGCCTTTCAGCGACATCGCCAGTTCCACTTTCTTGTCCGGCGCGGCGGCGGGCACGATGGAGATCGTGGCCTTGTTCCCCTTGCGGAAGCCCTCGATCTCGGCGGCGGTAAAGCCGACGCGGCTGATGCAGCCGACGCGGGCGCAGACGGTGAACGGATAGACCTTGGCGGTCGCCGTATCGACCTGAATGGCCACCTGCTCGGTCAGCAGGGTTTCGAGCGGGGTGATGATCGTGGCACCTGCGGCGGCAGGCTGACCCGCGGGCAGCGGGAAGATCGAGATTTCGGCCACGTGATTGCCGTCACCGTCTTTGAGCAATTGGTAGAGTTGGCACGGATCTTTGCCATCCTCGGTGCGCACGCAGCGCTGTTCCCAGTCACCCTGAGTCGCGGCAACATATTCCGAGCCGACGGCATCGGGGCCGGGGGTTGCTTCGGCGCCCATCGACAGGGCGTCAACCCCGGCGGCGGGGGCTGCGGGGGCGTCAGTGGTGGCGGCGGGTGCGGTCGCATCGGCGGCCGGGGCCGGCGTTGCGGGGGTGCTGTCCTGCGCCAGCGCCGGCAGCGACATCCCCATCAGGGCCACGATTGCCAGCGATTTGGTCAGAAGTGTCATATTGTCCATCCATCCTGAACGGGTTTCCGGCCCCGGACCTAACATGGGCAGGGCCCGAAGTCAGGGGCGAAATCATCCCGACAGCCACACAAGGCGCGGTTTTCTGCCACCTTTTCGTGAAGATCAATGTCTGGGAATTCTGAAATCCGGGGAAGGTGACCGCCAGGCCGGGGTCTTGACCGCAAGCGGCAGGCACAATCGGAAAAGGGCCCCCGAAAGGACCCTTTTCTCTTTATTGGCTCCCCGTCGGACTGGCCGACTTAGTTCTTCTGGGGACGCTAAACCGAGGTCACGTCTCCGTCAACAGGCAAAAAACAGGAATGTGACGGGCATGTTACCAAAAAAAACGGCCGCATCGTTTGATGCGGCCAGTCTGACAGGGAGGAAGTTGTTCCGGGCCGAGGACATGGCGCGGAACAAGATCAATACTGGCATGAACTGGTTAATTTTGTATTCTCTGGCCAGGATGGACCGGAGGAATGCGATCGTGCTGACGGAAAACGGGATTTTTGTGGGCGGCGGCGGCGAGGCCTATGCGGCGGCACAAGAAATGCTGCTGAAATACGGAAACCGGCACGGCTTGATCGCGGGGGCGACGGGCACCGGCAAGACGGTCACCCTGCAGATCCTGGCGGAGGGGTTTTCCGAGGCGGGCGTGCCGGTGTTTCTGGCGGATGTGAAGGGCGATCTGGCGGGGCTGGCGCTGCCCGGCTCGGCCAATGGCAAGCTGCATGAGGCCTTTCTGAAGCGTGCAGAAACCATTGGTTACCCTCTGACCTACAAGGATTTCCCGGTCACCTTCTGGGATATTTTCGGCCAGCAGGGGCACCCGGTCCGCACGACGATTTCCGAAATGGGGCCTTTGCTGCTGGCGCGGCTGATGGACTTGAGCGAGGCGCAGGAAGGCGTGCTGAACATCGCCTTTCATCTGGCGGATGAAGAGGGATTGCCGCTGCTGGATCTCAAGGATCTGCGGGCGATGCTGGTGTTCATCGGCCAGAATGCCGCCGACATCGGGCTGCGCTATGGCAATGTGGCCCCGGCGACCGTGGGGGCGATTCAGCGGCAGCTTCTGGTGCTCGAGACCCAGGGGGGCGCCGGTTTCTTCGGCGAACCCGCGCTTGAACTTGCCGATATGATGACGCTGGCGCCGGATGGCCGCGGGCAGATCAACATTCTGGCCGCCGATAAATTGATGGCGTCTCCAAGGCTTTACGCGACATTCCTCTTGTGGCTTCTCTCGGAACTTTTTGAGGAGTTGCCCGAGGTCGGCGATCCGGACAAGCCGAAATTCGTGTTCTTCTTCGACGAGGCGCATCTGCTGTTTGACGATGCGCCAAAGGCTTTGGTGGACAAGGTCGAGCAGGTGGCGCGGTTGATCCGCTCGAAAGGCGTCGGCGTCTATTTCATCACCCAGAACCCCGCCGATGTGCCCGAGGATATTCTGGGCCAGCTCGGCAACCGGGTGCAGCATGCCTTGCGCGCCTTTACCGCCAAGGACCAAAAGGACCTGCGCCGCGCGGCGGAGAATTACCGGGCAAACCCCCGTTTTGATACGGAAATCGCCATAAAGGAAGTGGGGACGGGCGAGGCGGTCACCTCCTTCCTGCAGGCCAAGGGCGTGCCGGCAATGGTGGAGCGCACCCTCGTGCGCCCGCCCGCGTCCCGGCTTGGGCCGATCAGCCCGGGCGAGCGTGCGGTGCTGATGGGGGCCTCTCCCTTCACGGCGAAATACACGACGCCGATTGACCGCGACTCGGCCTTTGAGCGGCTGGCGGCACGTGCGGCAGCGGCGGCAGCAGAGAGCGCCAAAGCGGATGCCGAAGCGGCTGAAGCGAAAACCCAGGCCCAGGCCGATAAAGAAGCGGCGCGCGAGTATAAATCCGCGCGCCGCTATGAGGGCGGCACCGTCAGCACGCGACGGAGCAGCAGCACCAGCGGCAGTTCGGGCCGCGCCTCCCGCTCGGACAGTCTGGTGGAGGCATTTGGCAAAAGCTTTGTGCGCCAACTCGGCACCCGCTCGGGTCAGGCGCTGGTGCGGGGCGTCCTCGGGTCGCTGTTCAAGGCACGCTGAAGGGCGGGCCCTATAAAATTTGGGCCCGCTGAATATTGGGCCCGCTGACCGCGGGCGCGCCGTAGCCGGGACGGGCGGAACATCAGGATCGGGGCGCAAGGCTGCGCCCCGTCAGGATTTTCTTCAGATGGTGCGGCCCCAGGGGGCCTGAGGCAAAATGCGCGCTTCGGCCATCATGGCGATCAGCAGGTCGATATGGCGGGCCACGCTGTAGGTGGCACCACCGGCGCGGCGATCGGCTTCAAGCAATGCCTCTTCGGCAATCAGATGGGTGAGCGCGGTCTCGGGGCCGGGGATCTGACTGGCCCGCATCAGGCGGCGCAGATCGCGGGTGCGGTTGTATTCGCACTGGCCCAGACGGGCGGCGCGCACCAGCAAACGCGGGCGGCGCAGGGACGACAGCAAGCGGTGGAAATCGGTCATAGCCTATCCTTTCTTGGACATCGGCCTCCAGCTTGATGCAACCCTGGCGTGTGTTGCGCGCGGATCATTCGCTGCGCGCGCGAAGAGATGTCTTGGTCAAAGTTTTTGGGGCAATGATCGAGACCGTTGTGTTTCAACAAGAAACTGCAACCATACAATCTGCGGTTGAAGAACTGCGTAGGGGGGAAATGCGACGAAACGCATTTCGTATTCCGGGGGAACAGGGATGCCAGCACCGGCCGAAGGGCCAGGACGGATTCCGGCGTGGGTGCCGGAGCCGGCCCGGCTGTATTTGCAACACACCGAGAATGGCGTGTCGATACGGCAGCTGGCACGCGCGGAGGGCGTCCACGCCTCGACGGTGCTGCGTCGGGTGCGACGGGTCGAACAGCGCCGCGATGACCCTCTGGTGGACGAAGCGCTTTCTCGTCTGGCTCAGGCGCATGGCGGCGACCGCCTTCAGGGTAGGGACATCCAGAAAGGGATCATCATGACTGCACCCATTCGCAAGGCCGGTCAGGCACGGATCAATGAAGAGCAGCTGATCGGCGAGGCGCGCCGGATCTTGCGGCGGCTGGCCGAGGCGGGGGCGCTCCTGGCCGTCGCGCCGGATATGGACAAGGCGGTGGTGCTGAAGGGCACCCTGCGCACGGCGGTGCTTGAGCGGGACGTGGCGCAGGCCTTCGCGCTCAAGGATTGGATCGCCGTGGCGCAGGCGGGCCGGGTGACCACCTATGAGATCACCACCGCGGGCCGCGCGATGCTGCGGCGCCTGCTGGAAAGCGACGCGAATTCCCGGCCATCCCCGGGCGCCGGGGCTGCAGCACCGGAAGGGTTCAGCGACGCGCAGGCGGCATTTTCGGGGCAACACCGGGCCTGGTCCGAGGGGCGCGGCGCGCGCGGCCGCATCAACCTGGCCGAGAGCCCGCTGGGCATTCTGGCGCGGCGTCGCGACAAGGAGGGCACGCCGTTTCTGGCCCCCGAACTCGTCAGCGCGGGCGAGCGCCTGCGCGAGGATTTCGAGCTGGCGCAGATGGGCCCCCGCGTGGCGCAGAACTGGGAGCGGTTCCTGACCGGCGGTGACCGCGGCAGCTACCGGGTGGAGGGGGCGCTCGGCGGCGGCTCGGACCGCGCGCGCGACCGGGTGGCGCTGGCCCTGCGCGATCTGGGGCCGGGGCTTGGCGATATGGCGCTGCGCTGCTGCTGTTTTCTCGAGGGGCTGGAGACGGCAGAGCAACGGCTGGGCTGGTCGGCGCGCTCGGGCAAGATCGTGCTGCGCATCGCGCTGATCCGGCTCAAGCGGCATTACGACGAGACCTATGGCGGCAAGATGCCGATGATCGGCTGACGGTCTCCTGTTCAGAAAGTGACTTTCCACCGGCGGTCAACGGGTTAGTGTTGGCGGACCGCCGGAGGGGCCCTGCGCTGACCGGACCGCATGTTGCAGGGGATATTCAGGTGAAGACAAAACGCATCAATCTGGCTTTGCAGGGCGGCGGCGCGCATGGCGCCTTTACCTGGGGGGTCCTTGACCGACTGTTGCAAGAGGACTGGCTGGAGATTTCCGGGGTCAGCGGCACATCGGCGGGGGCGCTGAACGCGGCGGTGCTGAAGGAGGGGCTGAGCCGGGGCAAGCGCTCGGAGGCGCGGGCCATGCTGGACGCCCTCTGGGGGCGGGTGGCGGGGGTGCAGGATTACCGCCTCTCGCGCTGGATGGAGGCGATGTTTCCGGTGCCGCGCCCGATGCAGCGGCTGGCACAGGCCTTTTCGCCCGCCGCCTGGATGGATGCGCTGACACGGGTGTTCAGCCCCTATGACAGCGGCCCGTTCTACATCAACCCGCTGGCCTCGATCGTGGAGGAGTTCGACTTTGCGCGCATCACCTGCGCGGAGGGGCCGCAGCTCTATGTCTCGGCCACCAATGTGCGGACCGGCAAGATCCGGGTGTTCAGCGGCAAGGAAATCTCGCCAGAGGTGCTGATGGCCTCTGCCTGTTTGCCCACGGTGTTCCGCGCGGTGGAATTGATCGATCCCGCGACGGGGCAGCTCGAGGCCTATTGGGATGGCGGCTTTTCCGGCAATCCGGCGCTGTTTCCCTTGTTTGGCATGGACTTGCCGCCCGATATTCTGCTGGTGAACATCAACCCGCTGCGCCGCGAAGAGGTGCCGCAGACCCCCTCGCAGATCGAGGACCGGGTGAATGAGATCAGCTTTAACGCCTCGATCCTGCGGGAACTGCGGGCAATCAATTTCGTGAAACGGCTGATTGCGGAGGGCAAGGTCGAGAAGGGCGGAATGAAGGATGTGCTGGTGCATCTGCTGGCGGATGACGATCTGATGATCCGTCTCGGGGTGGCCAGCAAGATGATGGCCGACCGCGAGCTGATGGGGCAGATGAAACTGGCCGGACAGGCGGCGGCGGATGTGTTCCTGAGCAAACATGCCGCCGACATCAACGAACGCTCAACCGTCGATCTGACGGCGATGTTCTCCTGACCCCAAGCCCCGGTTACGGCTGTGCCGCGGCCCCCGGAAGTTCTTTGGCATTGGGATAAACCAGACCGGCCGAGATGATCAGCTTGGCCGCATCCTCAACCTTCATATCGAGGAAGATCACGTCGCGGCGCGGCAGATAGAGCAAAAAGCCCGAGGTCGGGTTGGGCGTGGTCGGCAGAAACACCGAGATGATCTCATCCGAGTCGGGCACTTTCGCGGCGATCTCGCCCTTGGCCACGGTGGAGACAAAGCCCAGAGCCCAGATCCCCTTGCGCGGATATTCCACCATGCAGGCTTTATCAAAGCTGCTGTCGGATTGCGCGAAAACGGTTTCTGCGATTTGTTTCAGGCCGTTATAGACCGAACGTACCACCGGCATCCGGTCCACCAGATGCTCGCCCCAGCGCAGGAGCGAGCGGCCGAGCAGCCCCTTGGCCATCCAGCCGATGAAGACGGTGAAGATCAGGAAGATGACCACGCCATAGCCGCGCACATTCAGCCCGACATATTGCTCGGGCTGCCAGCGGGCGGGAACGAAGGGCAGGACCCAGCCGTCGATCCAGCCGGTGACGGTCCAGATCAGCCAGAGGGTCATGCCGATCGGCATCACTACCACCAGGCCGGTCAGAAAGGCGCTGCGCAGGCGGGCAACAAAGCCCCGGCGTCGGGCATGCGGCTCGGGTATGTCGTTCATTCTCGGGTTCCCCGGGCAGGCGCAAGGCGCGTGGTCGTGCTGGATCCATATCTAGGCAGGCCCCACGCGCCCTGCAATGGGCGGCTTAGCGTTGACGGGTGATTTCCACCGCAATCGCTGCCGCCAACCGCGCATTGTTCAAAACAAGCTCGATATTCGAGGCAAGCGATGCGCCTTCGGTCAGCTCAAAGATGCGCTGCAGCAGGAAGGGCGTCACCTCTTTCGCGGCAATCCCCTGTGCTTCGGCCTCGGCCAGCGCGGTTTCGATCACCGGGGTGATCACGTCGCGCGGGATTTCGGCGGCGGCGGGAATCGGATTGGCGATCAGCTGGCCGCCCGGCAGGCCGATGCGGGCGCGCATCAGATGGGCGGCGGCGATCTCGGCGGCGCTGTCCATCCGCAGGGGGGCGGGCAGGCCGGAATCGCGCGACCAGAAGGCCGGGAAGGCGTTCTGCCCCAGCGCGATCACCGGCACGCCCAGAGTCTCCAGCACCTCCAGCGTTTTCGGCAGGTCGAGAATCGCCTTCGCCCCGGCGGCAACCACCGTCACCCGCGTCTCGGACAATTCGCGCAGATCGGCCGAGATATCAAAGCTCAGCTCGGCCCCGCGGTGCACACCGCCGATGCCGCCGGTGGCAAAGACCGAAATCCCGGCCAGCGCCGCGCAGATCATCGTGGCGGCAACGGTGGTCGCCCCAACCCGGCCCATCGCCAGACAGGCGGCAATATCGGCGCGGCTGATCTTCATCACATCTTTCGCTTGCGCCAAAGCCTCCAGCGCCTCCGGGGTCAGGCCGATGTGGATCTGGCCGTTCATCACCGCGATGGTGGCAGGCACCGCCCCATGCGCGCGCACCTCGGCCTCGACCCGCTGCGCGGTCTCAAGGTTTTGCGGATAGGGCATGCCATGGGTGATGATGGTGGATTCCAGCGCCACCACCGGCTGGCGGTTCTCGAGGGCCAGACGGACGTCGGGGGCATAGATCAGGGGCAGGGCGGTCATGTGGCAATATCTCCGGATACGTAACGGGCAGCGGCCTCAAGGGCGGCGGCAAGGGCGGTGGCGCGGTCGGCCCCGCGGGTTTCGGCCACAAGATGCGCGGCCATGAATGTATCGCCCGCGCCGGTGACACGGGTCACCATGACGCTGCGCGGGGCGGCGAGGATCACGCCTGCATCGGGGCCATGCCGCGCACCATCGGCGGCAGCCTTGCCGCCGTCGGTCACCAGCACCCGCGCGGCACCGCGCGCAAGCAGCCCCTCGGCGGCGGCCCCGGCATCGTCAAAGCTGGACTGACAGAGCAGGCCGGCCTCCTCCAGATTGACATAGAGCGTGGCGCGCGGGTGATCCATCAGCGGCAACAGCCGCTCGGCCTTGCCGGGGCTGGCAGGCGCCACCCGCAGATCGGCGGCGGCAAAGAGCGGGGATCCCGCGATCTCAGACAACAGCGCCTCGGTCAGATTGCCGTCGAGCGCGATCGGCCCGGCCCAGGGCGCCTCGGCTGAGCCCAGACGGCCATCCGCCAGCGGCCGCAGGATCTTGTCGCCCACCGCCTCCAGCGAATGCGCATCCGCAATGGCCGCGATCAGACCATTGCCGCCCTCCACCGCCATATAGCGGTCAGTCGGCAGATCCTCGGAGCGGTAGAGATGCGCGCAGATCAGCCCCATCCGCTCGGCCGCGGCGACCAGCTCGTCGCCCTCGGGATCGCGGCCCACCGCGGATAAAAGCCCGGGCGTCAGGCCAAAACGCGCCAGCGTCATCGCGATGTTCATCGCGACGCCGCCCGGCAGACGGGTGATGCGGCCGGGCACGTCAGAGCCTGCGCGCATATGCACCGGGGCGCGGCCGATGATGTCCCACAGGACCGAGCCGATGCACAATATGTCGGGTTGCTGTTTCATGGGCACCTTCCTGCCCAAGGTCCGATCCGCGTGCAAGCGGAGAGTTCGGATGCCTCCGGCGGGGATATTTGGAACGAAGCAATTTGCGCGGGCTCAGGCTTGCTTCGTTCCAAATATCCCCCGCGGAGCGTTCCCAGGCCGGTTTCGGGCGCGAAATTAGGGCAGGGGCCTTGCATGGCCGCCCAATCCGCGCTAAGGGGCGCGCACTTCACAGGTGGGGTTGGGCCAATGAGGGAGAAATCCTCAAAGGTCCGCCGGTTGGGCGAGAGCCCTGAAACGCCCCGCTGAGGATCGAAACCGGAAAGGACACGGACGATGGCACTGCCCGAATTCTCCATGCGTCAGCTCTTGGAAGCTGGCGTTCACTACGGCCACCAGACCCAACGCTGGAACCCGCGGATGGCCGAGTACATCTATGGCGACCGCAATGGTATCCACATTCTCGACCTGACCCAGACCGTCCCGATGCTGGACGCCGCTCTGCAGGTCGTGCGCGACACCGTCGCCAAAGGCGGCCGCGTGCTCTTCGTGGGCACCAAGCGTCAGGCGCAAAAAGCCGTGGCCGATGCTGCCGAGAAATCGGCGCAGTTCTACATGAATCACCGCTGGCTGGGCGGCACGCTCACCAACTGGAAAACCGTGTCGCAATCGATCGCGCGTCTGAAGCAGATCGACGAGATCATGGAGCACGGCGCTGAAGGCCTGACCAAGAAAGAGCGTCTGGGCATGGAGCGCGAGCAGAACAAACTGCAAGCTTCGCTCGGCGGCATCCGCGACATGGGCGGCCTTCCGGACCTTCTGTTCATCATCGACGTGAACAAAGAAGATCTGGCGATCCTGGAAGCGCAGAAACTGGGCATCCCGGTTGTGGCCGTGGTTGACACCAACTGCTCGCCCAAAGGCGTGGACTATGTGATCCCGGGCAACGACGACGCCGCCCGTGCGATCTCGCTCTACTGCGACCTGGTGAGCCGCGCAGCTCTGGACGGCATGACCGCTCAGATGGGCGCTGCCGGTGTCGACCTCGGCGCGCTGACCGATGCGCCGGTGGAAGTTCTGGAAGACGCCGCCGAGGCCTGAGCCTTGCTGCGGGGGGACGGGCGCGGCGAGGTAACTTTGCGTGCGCCTGTCACCTGATTGACATCGGGCGGGGATATTCCCCGCCTGACCACATTTCAAATTCGAGGAGAGCCGCCATGGCCGTCACCGCTCAGATGGTGAAAGAACTGCGCGAAAGCACCGGCGCAGGCATGATGGACGCGAAAAAAGCGCTTGTTGAAACCGATGGCGACATGGAAGCCGCGGTCGATTGGCTGCGCACCAAGGGTCTGGCGAAAGCCGCCAAGAAATCGGGCCGCGTTGCGGCTGAGGGCCTCGTGGGCGTTGCCGTTGACGGCGGCGTTGGCGTTGCGGTCGAAGTGAACTCGGAAACCGACTTCGTTGCCAAGAACGGCGACTTCCAGAAGATGGTGGCGAGCATCGCGAAAGTGGCCTTGGGTGCTGCGGACGTTGACGCGCTGAAAGCGGCCGATCTCGGCGGCAAGCCGGTCGAGACCGTGGTGAACGAAGCCATCGCCGTGATCGGCGAGAACATGTCCGTGCGTCGCCTCGTGCGCGTCGAGGGCGATGTGGTTGTGACCTATGTGCACAATGCCGCCGCCACCGACATGGGCAAGATCGGCGTGCTGGTTGCGCTGAAAGGTGCCGACAACGGCATCGGCAAACAGATCGCCATGCACATCGCCGCCACCAACCCGGCCTCGCTCGGCGAAGCCGATCTGGACCCGGCGCTGATCGAGCGTGAAAAAGCCGTTCTGACCGAGCAAGCCCGTGAATCGGGCAAGCCGGACGCGGTGATCGAAAAGATGATCGTCGGCCGTATGGCGAAATTCTTTGAAGAAGTGACGCTGCTCGGCCAGAAATTCGTCATCAACCCGGATCTGACCGTGGCGCAGGCCGCGAAAGAAGCCGGCGTTGAAGTCGTGGGCTTTGCCCGCGTCGAAGTGGGCGAAGGCATCGAGAAAAAAGAAGAAGATTTCGCGGCAGAAGTTGCCAAGACGCTGCAAGGCGCCTGATTTCTTCGACGTTACGCGAAAAGCCGGTCCTGCGGGGCCGGCTTTTTGCTGTCCGGCGCAAGGGGCGGCCGAACCGGAGCGGGCGCAACACCGGGGCCCCGGATCGCGGGCTGCGGATCGGGGGCCTCGACCGGATTGCCTTTGACCCGTTCTGATACGCCCTATAGGGTCCGGAAAATGGGTCCTGACGGGCTCAAAACGCCTATCGGACGGGTACTTACCCGAATCTTTTGCAATGCATGGACGGTAAACATGAGCGGCGAACAGCCCGTGGCGCATTGGCGCATTATTCTCGCAGCACTTCTTGATTTCATCACCGCGTTCTTTTTGCTTGGCTATCTGATTGCTGTGTTTTCGGGCGGCACGACAGAGACAGGCTTTCACCTGAGCGGTGGGCCCGCCCTTATGCTCTTTGTTCTGATGTTCGTCTATTTCTGGGCAGGGAAGAAATTTTTCGGCGGGACCATCTGGAAACACGTCTTCAAGGTCCGTTGACGCCAGATCTGCCGATGACAGCGGCCTGCGCGCCACCGCAATCCGGCGCGGCGGATATCCGCGAGCGCGTTTTCAGTGTTCAACGCCGCGCGCGACAGGGGCACGCGACAGGGGCTGTCGGGCAGGCGGCCGGGCAGGGGGCAGGGACCAGACAGCCAAGGGCACCGCGCCGCAGACCCGGCGGTGCCATGCCTCAGACCCGGCCCCGCAAAAGGCACAGGGCGGTGCGATCCAACCGGACCGCACCGCCCCGACAACGCCGACCTGGCTGGGGATGAGGACTGACGCGTCACCCCGATCAACAGAGCTGAAATAAGCCCCACGGACCGGAACCGGTAACCCGGAACGAAACAACCCCAGCCTCTATGCTGACCGGCGCTTTTTCGCATGTTCCTGGCCAAAGCCACCACTCTTGGAACGCCTGCACCATGCCGCCATTTCTGACCCAACGAAAGTCTGGAAAACCATACTTTCGAGAGTGCGAAAATGTCACTTCCCGGTCATGAAAATCTGGTTCTGCACCGAGGCCTTCAACACCGCCTGCGCGGTGGTATCGACATCGAGAACTTCGCGGGCCAGACGCAGATGTTTCTCGACCGTGGCCGAGGTCAACCCCATGATGACAGCGATGTCGGCCGTGGTTTTCCCCTCACCGACCCATTCCAGCACCTCGCGCTGCCGCGGTGTCAGCGGCCGCCGCGCAGAGGCATGCGGCATGGTGGAAATCCGCAGATGGACCAGCGTGCTCAGCACCATGATTTCGCGGCCATGCTCGGCCCAGAGGACATCGACATCGGCCTGGCTCAGGCCGGGGCGGCCGCACAGCCCCATCGCGCCTTTCTGCCGCATCGACATGGCGGGAAAGCTGATCGTGTAGCCCGCAACAACGCCGTATTTCTGATTGAGGAGGAGGACGCCCATTTCCTCTTCGCTGAGCTGGCCCGCACGCATCCGGTCCTCGACCACACTCCAGGAACAGACACCCTCATTCTCGGCAGCCCAGGTGACCATCGGCGCCTTTTGATAGGCGCCCCCCCAGACGAAAGCATCTGTATAGGATTTCTCATGCGTCGAGAGCATCAACGTATCCGCGAGATCCCCCAGCGAGTTGACCGTGCGGAACCGTGTCAGCCCGTAGATCAGGCGGTCAAAGCCGTATTCTTCCATGCGGGCAGCATATAAAGACCAAATGTCCTGAATATGTTTGGCCTGCACGAGCTGTTCTAAAAAACTCAACATTCTAATGGCCCCCGCCACCACCTCAGAAGTGTAACCTGCCGGTTGCAATTCCCGGTCGGTACTTAACCCCTGTGATGTTTTGTGACAGTTTCCAGCCCGGCTGTCGAGTCGCGAGGCGTGGTTTTGCAGCTTTGCCCGACTCTTACGGGAAAAGCCTCTCTTGCGGCGCGGGTGCCCCGGCGGTGGGTACGGGCCCATATGCCCGCCCCCCGGGGCCTGCCCGATCAGCGGCTGGCTGCGCGCGCGGCGAGGGCAGGGACCAGCGATCCCAGATCATAGCCCGCCTCTGCGGTGGCACTGAGGATGGTCTCGATCTCGAGATGCCCGGCCTGCGCCATTGCCCAGAGATTGGAAGAGCGCGTCCCCGAACGGCAGTAGGCCAGCACCGGAGCCGGGCATTCGGCCAGCGCCGCCTCGAACCCCTCGACCAGATCGCGGGTCATCTGCCCGGGCCAGAACGGCAGATGCCGATACTCCAGACCGGCCGCCCGCGCAGCTTTTTCCATGGCGGCGGCGTCCAGCTCGGCCCCGATTTCATCGTCGGGGCGGTTGTTCAGCAGGGTGCGAAACCCGGCCGCCGCAATCGCCGCAACGTCCTCCAGGGTGATCTGCGGGGCCACCGCAAAATCCGGCGTGATCTGTCGCAAGTCCATCCGTCTCTCCGATCCGGGCGCTGCCCGCTTGTCTCAGCCCCGGCTGGTTGGGAAGGGGCGCTGACGCAGATGTAACGTCCCGGCCGGGGTGACGCAAAGCCCTTTTCGCCCCGCCGCGATCGGCGTCACCGGGCGCAATCAGGGAACGTCGGCCCGGATCTGCGCCACGATCCCCGGCAGTGCGGCGAAATCGTCAAAGGCCGCAACATGCGGCATCGCATCGACCGGCCCTTTGCGGTAGCCCTCGGTATAGACGAGAAACCGCATCCGGGCCGCGGCGGCGGTGGCGGCATCCACTTCGCTGTCACCGATATAGAGCGCCTCGTCACCGCCCAGCCGTGCGCGCGCCAGCAGCAAAGGCGCCGGGTCGGGCTTGCGGAGTTCCAGACTGTCGCCGGCGATCACGACATCAAAATACTCATTCATCTTCAGATGCTTGAGGACCGACATTGTCGCAGCCATCGGTTTGTTGGTGCAGATCGCCATCCGGTGCCCGGCACGCCGGAACCCCTCAAGCGCCGCGCGCACCCCGGGATAGGGATAGGTCAGCGTCACCGCCGCCTCATAGCGGGCCATATAGGCCGCCAGAACCCGCGCCTGCAGCGGGCCGCTGACGGGGCGGTTGTCCGCCTTCAGCAGGCAGTCGACCAGATGCCGGACCCCATTGCCGATATAGCTGCGCAGTTGCGGCAGCGTGACACCGGGCAGGCCTTCGGCCGCAAGTACGGCATTGGCGGTGGCGTGCAGATCGGGGGCACTGTCGATCAGCGTGCCGTCCAGGTCAAAGATCAGCGGAACCGGCGGCCTCATCGGCGCGTCCGGCCGCGACGCATGGTCTCTCGGGTCAACATCCGGCGGTCCTATTCATCCTGCGCCCGCAATCCGCAGGCCTTGGTTGAGTTTACGCAAGGCGGTTCAACCTACAAGAGCAGGCGGCCTTGCAGGCAGGGCGGGCAGGGTGCTTCAACCGAGGGATGCCTCAGCCGCAGCACGAATGGCGCGAATATTGGCACCATAAGGTGCGGGATCGCCGACCGAGCCGCCTTTGAACACCGCCGAACCGGCCACCAGCACATCGGCACCCGCCGCCGCCACCAAAGGCGCGGTTTCCGGCGTCACACCGCCGTCAATCTCGATGTGAATCGGACGCTCGCCGATCAGCGCGCGCAGGCGGCGGATCTTATCCACCTGGCTGTGAATGAATTTCTGCCCGCCAAAGCCCGGGTTCACTGTCATCACACAGATCAGATCCACCATGTCGAGCAGGTTTTCGACGCCATCCAACCCGGTGCCGGGGTTGAGAGCGAGACCGGCCTTGGCACCGGCATTGCGGATCGCCTGCAAGGTGCGGTGCACATGCGGACCGGCCTCGGCATGGGCGGTGATCACATCGGCGCCCGCGGCGGCGAAGGCCTCGATATAGGGGTCCACCGGGGCGATCATCAGATGCACATCCATCACGCCCTTGATATGCGGCCGGATCGCGGCACAGGTGGCCGGGCCAAAGGTGATGTTGGGCACGAAATGCCCATCCATCACGTCGACATGCACCCAGTCGGCACCCTCGGCCTCGATCGCGCGGCATTCCGCACCGAAATTGGCAAAATCAGCCGAGAGGATCGACGGGGCGATCTTGATACGGCGGTCAAACGCGAAGCTCATCGGGATCTCCTCCAAAAGGTCTTGGCCGCAATTACCAATCTTTTGCGACAATGGCAAAGCAGCGCACGTCGGACGGGGCGGTTTTTAACCGGTATTGCGGTAAACTGTGGGATTGCCACGTCAATATATTTACATAATACTGATTATCAGTACTTTGATACTTCCAATATCTGCGGCCAATATCTGCTGGGATCCTGTCCTTCCCGCCGTGCAACATCCGCCAGAGAACGGCTGGTCTTTGGCTGCGGTAAAGTCTCCGCAGCCAAAGGTGCTGTTGACCGGCTCAGGTGATCACATCCGGCCCGCTGCGCCCGGTGCGAGCCGCCACCCCGGCCAGCGCCTCGACCGCCGCGATCATCGGTGCCAGCGCCTGCTGCGGATCCTCGGCCAGACCCTCCGGGCCCGCCACATAGCGCTCAAGATAGACGCGCAAGGTCGCCCCCTCGGTGCCGGTGCCCGAGAGCCGCAGCACGATCCGGCTGTCATCGGCAAAGATGATCCGCAGCCCTTGCGACTTTGACACCGAGGCGTCGATCGGATCGTGATAGGCAAAATCATCCGCCGCGCGGATCGTCATGCCATTCACCTCCGCGCCCGGCAGATCGCCCAGCCGCGCGCGCAGATCGCCCATCAGCGCATTGGCCTGATCGACCGGCAGCGCGTCATAGTCGTGGCGCGAGTAATAGTTGCGCCCGTATGTGGCCCAGTGATCGGCCAGAAGCTCGGCCACGCTTTTGCCAGTGGCGGCGAGAATGTTCAGCCACAGGAGAACCGCCCAGAGCCCGTCCTTTTCGCGCACATGGTCCGAACCGGTGCCAAAGCTCTCTTCGCCGCAAATGGTGCAGCGGCCCGCATCCAGCAGATTGCCGAAGAATTTCCAGCCCGTCGGCGTCTCATGCGCCTCGATCCCCATGGCCGCCGCCACCCGGTCCACCGCCGCCGAGGTCGGCATCGAGCGCGCCACGCCCTTCAGCCCGCCCGCATAGCCTGGCGCCAGATGCGCATTGGCCGCCAGCACCGCCAGACTGTCCGAGGGGCTCACATAGCAACCCGCGCCGAGGATCATGTTGCGGTCGCCGTCACCGTCCGAAGCGGCGCCGAAATCGGGGGCATTCGCGCCCATCATCTCGGCCATCAGCTCATGCGCCCAGGTCGGGTTCGGATCGGGATGCATGCCGCCAAAATCTGGCAAGGGCGTAGCATGCACCACCGTGCCCGGTGCTGCACCCAGACGTTTCTCAAGGATTTCAACCGCATAAGGCCCGGTGATCGCGTTCATGCTGTCCATGCGCATGCGGAAGCCGCCCGCGAACATCGCCTTCAGCGCCGGAAAATCGAACAGCGTCTCCATCAGATCGGCGTAATCGGCGACCGGGTCGACGACCTCGACCACCATATCGCCCAGATGCTGGTCGCCCAAAGCCCCCAGATCCACGTCCGGCGCCTCAAGTTTAAGATAAAAATCAATCACTTGCGTTCGGGCATAGATCGCCTCGGTCACCGCTTCCGGCGCCGGGCCGCCATTGCCCATATTGTATTTGACGCCGAAATCTTCCTCCGGCCCGCCGGGGTTGTGGCTGGCCGAGAGGATCAGCCCGCCATCCGCCCCGCGCAGCCGGATCAGATGCGAGGCGGCGGGCGTCGAGAGCCACGCACCCTGCCCCACGATCACCCGCGCCGCGCCATTCGCCGCCGCCATTTTCAGGATGATCTGCGTGGCAGTGTCCCCGAAATAGCGCCCGTCGCCCCCGAGGACGAGCGTCTTGCCCGTCACCCCGCCAAGGGCATCAAAGGTCGCCTGTACGAAATTCTCCAGATAGCCGGGTGCGGAAAACACCGGCGTCTTCTTGCGCAGGCCCGAGGTGCCGGGTTTTTGCCCCGGGATCGGCGTGGTGGCGTGGCGGGTCATAACATCTCCCAAGTGGTGTCTAAAATGCCGGAGAATCCCCCGCCGGGCCAAAGCACGGGATCCGCCTGCGGTCAGGTTAAATCAGGTTTCGGGCAGCGTCACGATAAACGAGCTGCCCTGCCCTTTCTGGCTCTCCACCCGCATGCGGCCGCGGTGGCGGTTGACGATATGTTTGACGATGGCCAGCCCCAGCCCGGTGCCGCCCTGCTCGCGCGAGCGGTGGGTGTCGACACGGTAGAAACGCTCGGTCAGGCGCGGCAGATGCAAAGGATCAATCCCGTCGCCCTTGTCGATCACCATGATCTTCACCGCCGGGCCACGCAGGCCCGCCTCATGCGGGATCCGGCTGATCCTTGCCGTCACCTCACCGCCGCTGCCGCCATATTTCACCGCGTTTTCAATGAGATTGGTGAAAACCTGTGTCAGCTGATCGGGATCGGCGGGAATCACGATGGCCGCATCACCGCCCTCCAGCAGCAGGTTGACCCCCGCCGCCTCGGCCTGCGGGCGCAGCGTCACCAGCGCGCTTTGCACCAGCGAGACGACATCCACCCTTTGCGCCGGGCGCTTGCGCTCCTCGGCCTCAACCCGGCTCAGCGACAGCAGATCCGCCACCAGACGGTTCATGCGGTTCGCCTCGCGGTCCATGATGCTCAAAAACCGCTCGCGCGCAGCAGGATCGTCGCGCGCCGCGCCGCGCAGCGTCTCGATAAACCCCATCAGCGCGGTCAAGGGCGTGCGCAATTCATGGCTGACATTGGCCACGAAATCGCGCCGCATCGCCTCGGCTTCTTCCAGCGCGGTCACATCCTCAAAACTCAGCATGGCACCGCTGCCGATCGGCGCGCAGCTGACCATCGCGACCATCTCGCGCCCCGCGCCCTGAATGAGGCAGCGGACGCGCCCCTGATCGCCGCGCCGGAGCGCCGCCTCCAGCGCCGACATCAAGGCGGGCTGCCGCAACACAGTGGCAAAGGTGCGCCCCTGCACGGCTTCGCCAAAAATCTGCCGCGAGGCGGCATTGGCCACGATCACCCGTTCCTGCCGGTCCACGATCAAAACCGGCATCGGCAAGGCTTCCAAAATCGCCGCGTTCAAACCGTCCTGCATCCGCATCTCCCTGACCCCTGGCGCGACCCTCGCCGAAATGTGGAACAGAGTAAACCATTGGCACGTCGGGTCATAAAGAAGGCAAGGGCGCGACCTTTCTCATTTTTCACAATATTGCAATTGTGAGCGGATGAACCGGAGGCTAAACCTAAGCGTGCATTTATATCTTTTGACATCACTTGGCACCGCAACAGCATGGAAAAGGGGCGCATGGCGCATCAGACTGGCCAGCCCATTGCGCGGATCACACCGCCCTCCCGGCCGCTGGCACAGCTGTGCAGCCGCCGCCGCGTGCTGGTGATCGAACCGATCCTGAAGCTGCCGGCGGCCCTGCGCGGCGTCACCGGTGCCAGCGTGACCCTGATCACCTTTGCCGAGCTCGACCGTTTCGTGCTTGAGCGCTATCACCCCGACGTGGTTCTGGCGCCGCTGATGACGGCGCGCTACGACATTCTGGACGTGCTCCAGCGCCTGCATGAGCTGAAATTCCGCGGCAGCCTGCGCGCCATCGCGCCGACGATGCCGAATCTGATGATGATCCGGAGCGAGCTGCGCGCAAAAGCCCGCGGCCTCGATTTTGAAGTGCTCGAAATCTAGAACGCCACCGGGGTGATCCCCGGTGGCGCTGTGTCTCACTTGGCATTGTCGCGTTGCCAGATCCAATCGTGGTCCGGATCATTCTCGAACCGCCATTTGCGCAAGGGCCCGGCCATGACATTGAGGTAATACATCTCATAGCCATAGGGCACACCGCAGGGATGATGCCCGCGCGGCACCAGCACAACGTCATGGTTCTTGACCGCCATCACCTCATCGAGGGTGCCATCCTCGGTATAGACCCGCTGCAGCCCATAGCCCTGCGCCGGATTCAGCCGGTGATAATATGTCTCCTCCAGATAGGTCATCCGGGGGAAATCATCTTCATCATGCCGGTGGCTGGGATAGGAGGACCAATTGCCCGAGGGGGTGAAAACTTCCGTTACCAACAGGCTGTCGGCATAATCCTCGTTCTCCATCGCGATATTGTTGATAAACCGCGTGTTCGCCCCGGTGCCGCGCTGGGTCAGGGAGATGCCCTCCGGCCCGATCCTGCGCGCCTTGTGCCCGCCCTGGCCCGGTGCGGCGCAAACCGCCAGCGTCAATTCGGTTTCCGCCACCGCCTCCCAGGCCTCGCCATTCGGCACATAGAGGCAATGCGGCGCGGTTTTCTCAAACACATCCATCCGCTCGCCCATCAGGCCGAAATCCTGCCCGGCGGCCGTCAGCCGCGCCTTGCCCTCCACCAGCACCAGGATCACCTCATTGGCGCCCGTGGCCTCGCCCACCGTCTCCCCCGCCCGCAAGCGATAGAGTGAAAAGCCCACATAGCGCCACCCCGCCGAAACCGGGGTGATTTCATGGACTTTCCCATGCGTTCCAAAAGGTTTGCGCAGCAGATCCGCCATGGTCTTCATCCTTGCTTCGTTGGAAATATCCTGGGGGGCCCCGGGGGGGGAAAAAACCCCCACCCCCCCCCCCCCCCACAGGCAAAAACCCCCACCCCCTCTTGCTTCGCATAGGAAAAACCCCCACCCCGCCCCCCCCCCAGACCGGAAAAAAACAA